>NZ_CP109787.1:0-70000 GCF_025857195.1 Leisingera thetidis
ATGACAGAAGAAAAATGGGGACAGCTTCGAAACCGGCTGTTGAAGACGGTCGGCCAGAACAATTTCACAACCTGGATCGAGCCCCTGGAATTTGACGCTGTGGACGGCGGGGTCGCCGTCTTCAAGGTGCCGACAAATTTCATGGGAAACTATGTCAGCCAGAACTTTTCAGATCTGATTCTGCATGAGCTGACCATGTCCGGCGAGCCGGTTCAGCGCCTGGCCTTCCGGGTCGCAGTCAACAGCCCGGCACGGCCGGCAAATCCCGCCGGTGCGGCTGAGGCCTACGGCGGTGCGCAGGAGGATCTGGCTGTCATGACCGCACCGGCAGCAGCCTCGGCATCTGCAGCAGGCAAGGACACGCTGGAAGCGCTGCAGGCAGCACCGCTGGACCCTCGTTTCACCTTTGACAGCTTTGTCGTGGGCAAGCCGAACGAGCTGGCCCACGCCGCCGCGCGCCGCGTTGGCGAAGGCGGCCCGGTTACTTTCAACCCTCTGGTGCTCTACGGCGGCGTCGGCCTGGGTAAGACCCACCTGATGCATGCTATCGCTTGGGAACTGAAGGAAAAGAACCCGCAACTGAACGTGCTGTACCTGTCGGCAGAGCAGTTCATGTACCGTTTTGTGCAGGCCCTGCGCGAGCGCAAGATGATGGACTTCAAGCACCTGTTCCGCTCGGTCGACGTGCTGATGGTGGATGACGTGCAATTCATCGCAGGCAAGGATTCCACCCAGGAGGAGTTTTTCCACACCTTCAACGCGCTGGTGGACCAGAACAAACAGATCATCATCTCCGCCGACCGCGCCCCGGGGGAGATCAAGGATCTGGAGGACCGAGTGAAATCCCGTTTGCAGTGCGGTCTGGTGGTGGACCTGCACCCGACCGATTACGAACTGCGTTTGGGCATCCTGCAGACCAAGGTGCAGCTGCAGCGCGAGACCTATCCGGACCTGCGGATCGCCGATGGAGTTCTGGAATTCCTGGCGCACCGGATCTCGACCAACGTTCGCGTGCTTGAGGGCGCGTTGACCCGTCTGTTTGCCTTTGCATCGCTGGTGGGCCGCGAGATCGATATGGACCTGACCCAGGACTGCCTGGCCGACGTGCTGCGCGCCTCGGAACGCAAGATCACCGTCGAGGAGATCCAGCGCAAGGTGTCCGAGTACTACAATATCCGCATGTCCGACATCATCGGCCCGAAGCGCCTGCGCTCCTATGCGCGCCCGCGCCAAGTGGCGATGTATCTGTGCAAGCAGCTGACCAGCCGCAGCCTGCCGGAAATCGGCCGCCGCTTCGGGGGGCGCGACCACACCACTGTGATGCATGGTGTGAAGCGCATCGAGGAACTGAAGACCACCGACGGGCAGATCGCCGAAGATGTGGAAATGCTGCGCCGGTCGCTGGAAGCCTGACGCGCAGCCGCACCCCGGATTGATTGACTTGCGGCTCCGGTTTCCGGGGCCGTTTTTTCTGTGCAGGTCCGGCCGGGATTGCGGCGTGCGGCCCATAATGCAGCTGAATACCCGGCATTACGGAAAATTAAGTTTCCCCGGCCTCGAAATCAGCCATAACGCGGCCTGTACAGGAGCGCCGCATGACACCGCACATCACTGAAAACATGGATACGCCCCGCGGTCTGGCCTTTGCCGTCACCGCCTATCTGCTGTGGGGGGTTCTGCCGCTCTACATGAAGGCGCTGTCCCATATCCCCGCGGCTGAGGTTGTCACCCACCGGGTGATCTGGTCGGTGCCGGTCGCCGGAGCGCTGCTGATCGTCCTGCGCCGGACCAGGGACCTGCGGGCAGCGTTGAAGACCCCCCGGATGCTGGGCATGGCCTGCATCACTGCGGCGCTGATCTCGGTCAACTGGGGGATCTACGTCTGGTCGATTGCTGCGGGGCGGGCGCTGGATGCGGCGCTTGGATATTACATCAACCCGCTGTTCAGCATCGCGCTGGGTGCCTTGCTGCTGCGCGAACCGCTCAGCAAGGCGCAACTGGCGGCCGTTGCCCTGGCCGCAGCCGCAGTGGTGGTGCTGACGCTGGAAGCGGGCCGGGTGCCCTGGGTGGCGGTTGGCCTCACCCTGTCCTGGGGGTTCTATGCCTTCTTCAAAAAGTCCCTGCCGATCGGCCCCAACCAAGGGTTCCTGCTGGAGGTCCTGATTCTTCTGCCGCCGGCCTTGGGGTACTTCGGTTATCTCATGGCTACCGGCAACAGCAGTTTTGGCGCGTCACTTAGCGACACTTCGCTGCTGTTGGGCTGCGGCGTGGTCACCGCGGTGCCGCTCATTGTCTATGCAAACGGCGCCAAACTGGTGCGGCTCTCGACCATGGGAATCTTGCAATATATCGCACCGACGATGATCATGCTGGCGGCGGTGCTGCTGTTCGGCGAAGAATTCGGCCGCGCCCGCATGATTGCCTTTCCGATGATTTGGGCGGCCTTGGTGATCTACACGCTGCCGATGGTGCGGAAGATGCGCAAATGTCCCGGCTGAGGGCGCTTATTCGCCTGTCGGTGCCTGCTCGACCACGCCGACAACCGGCCCCATCATGAAGCCCGCATCGCTGCGCCCCAGCTGCGGCGCGTGCAGGCGCGAGATATTGCCGTCGAAGTACAGCGCATTGGGCAGTTCCAGGTAATCGCGGAACAGGCTGCCGAACTGGTGGAAGGTCACCGCATTGCGCGAGATGGCAAAAACCACCCTTGTGCCATCGGCTGAGGTGCCTGCCCCGTTGCGCACATAATAGCTGTCCGAATCGGCCAGAAAGCGCGGGTGCAGTTCTCCATCGATCACCAGCATCGGCCCCGACTGAGTGGCGTGCGAGCAGGCAGGAGCTGCCTTTTCAAAGGCCAGTGTTTCGAACACATCGGCGCGGCCTTTGCGGATGCACAGGACGCCGTTGGGCAACAGGCCGAAATTGCCGGGCCCGGCACTGGTCACCAGCCGCATCTCCTGCGCACCGTCCTCGACATAGAGACCCACAGGAGAGCGGTCGGTGTGGTACATCCCGGCATTGGTGGCAAAGGCCAGCACCTTGCCGTCCTTTGCCAGCGCTGCATCCAGGGTCGAGAAATGCCCGTAGACCCGGCCGTCGCCATCCTTCAGAAACAGCCGCAGCTGTTCCCGGGCCGCATCCACCTCGCAGACTGAATAGCGGTTGCCCTCATAGGCCACATCACGGCATTCGACCGCGCTTGCAGCCGGGGCAGCCCAGAGCGCGGCCAGCAGCAAGGCGGCCTTGCGGATCACTCTTCGGTGTCGCGGCGCACCGCGTCCTGGCTCAGCATCCGGCGGGTTTCATCCATCTGGTCGAAGGTTTCGTCCAGCCGGAAGCGCAGATCGGGGGTGAATTTCAGCCCCAGCTTCTTGCCCACCATACGGCGCAGCTCGCTCTTGTTGCGGGCCAGAAGCTTCAGCACATCCTCTTGCCCCTTGCCGCCCAGAGGCAGCACAAAGGCGGTGGCGATTTTCAGATCAGGCGAGGTGCGGACCTCGCCCACGGTGATCGACATGCGGTTCAGCTCCGGGTCATGCACATCGCCGCGCGCCAGCACCTCGGAGAGGGAGCGGCGGATCAGCTCGCCGACGCGGAGCTGGCGCTGGGATGGACCAGGGCCATCGTGGAATTTGTTCTTTGCCATATTCCCGATCTAAGCCGGATCGCAGGCTTTGCCAAGCGCTGCCCGGCGATGTAGGAGAATTCCAGCTTGAACAAGGGAATGGGCCAATGACTCACAAACCAGGGATCGTGATTACCGGTGCATCGGGCCGTATGGGGCGGATGCTGATCAAGACCGTGCTGGAGAGCGATAAGGCCACTTTGGTTGGCGCGGTCGAGCGCGAGGGCCACGACTGGGTTGGCCGCGACGTGGGCGAAGCGATGGGTGGGGCGGCGGTTGGCGTTACTGTCACCGCGGATGCATTGGAGGCGTTTTCCAAGGCGCAAGCCGTGATTGACTTCACCGCGCCAGAGGCGACGCTGGCGTTTTCAAAGCTGGCAGCCCAGGCCCGCGCCGTGCACGTGATCGGCACCACCGGCATGACGGATGCGCAGATCGCCCAGCTGGAACCGGCCTCCCGCCACGCTGTGATCGTGCGCGCGGGCAATATGAGCCTTGGCGTGAACCTCCTGGTGCAGCTGACCAAGAAGGTCGCTGCCGCGCTGGACGAGGATTTCGATATCGAAGTCATCGAGGCACATCACCACCACAAGGTGGACGCGCCCTCCGGCACTGCGCTGATGCTGGGCGAGGCAGCGGCCGAGGGCCGCGGGGTCAAGCTGGCGGATGTGCGTGATTCCGGCCGTGACGGCATCACCGGCGCCCGCAAGCGCGGCGACATCGGCTTCACCGCAATCCGCGGTGGCGACATTGTGGGGGAACATGACGTGCTGTTTGCCGCTGCTGGCGAGCGCATTGTGCTGCGCCATCTGGCCACCGACCGCGCCATCTTTGCCCGCGGTGCGCTGAAAGCTGCGCTCTGGGGGCAGGACAAGGCGCCCGGCCAGTATGACATGGTGGACGTGCTGGGGCTGTAAGGCTTTGAGAGCGGCTCTTCAGCGCCGCTGCCTCCGGCGGGAGTACTTAGGAAAAGATGAAAGCCGTTTCACCTTTGAAAAGTACTCTGGGGGTGAGCAGGCTGTGCCTGCGAGGGGGTAAAACCCCCTGACCGCCGCTCAAAAATCTACGGCGATGCCTTTTTTCTCCCAATCGCCATAGCGGGCGGGGTCAGGACCGTCGCGGCCGCCCAGCTCCTTTGGGCACGGTTCTTGCGTCCCGGCGTCCCGGCGGCGTTCTTCGGCTTCGGCCAGCGCACGCAGGGCGGCGGGCGGCAGGTCTGTCTTTTCGGGCGCAATCTCTTTGTTCATCGCGGGTTCCTTTATGCTCGCACCATGATATACGCCCCTGTCCGGCGCAAACAACCCGCGACCTAGGAGATGCCAGATGTCCGATGCCAATCACGCCCGCCGCACCGCTGTCTACCTGCTGGACCAGGTCATGGGAGAAGGGCGGCTTCTGGCGGAATGTTATGCTGCGGGGGCGCTGGAGAAGCTGGCTCCGGAAGACCGCGCGCGGGCGCAGCGGCTGGCAGTAGAAACCCTGCGCGGGCTTGAGCGCGCCGACCGGATCCTGAAGAAGCACTTGAAGAAAACGCCGCCGCTCATGGTGATGAATGTGCTGCGGCTGGGCACAGTCGAGCTGTGTTCTGGCGGCGCGGCGCATGGGGTGGTGAATGCGATGGTGGCCATTGTCTCCAAGCACCGCCGCCATGGCCAGCTCAAAGGCCTTGTCAATGCGGTTTTGCGCAAAGTGGCCGAGGACGGCCCGGCGGAGTGGGCCAAGCTGCGCACGCCGCGCCTGCCGAACTGGCTGCGCAAGCCGCTGGTGCAGGCGTGGGGCGCCGAGGTGATGCTGAGTATGGAAGCTGCGCACTTCGCAGGCGCACCGCTGGATATCACCGGCAAGCCCGGCGTAGGCTTGCAGGCGTTAACCGGGGAACAGTTGCCGACAGGAACGCTGCGGATCACCGGTGCTGGGCAGGTGTCGGCGCTGCCGGGGTACCAGGCTGGCGATTGGTGGATTCAGGACGCCGCTGCCGCAATGCCTGCCCGTATTCTGGACGTCCAGCCCGGCGAACGAGTTCTCGAACTGTGCGCGGCGCCGGGCGGCAAGACCATGCAGATGGCTGCTGCGGGTGCCAAGGTGACGGCGGTGGACGCTTCTGAGCCGCGAATGGAGCGGCTCAGGGAAAACCTCGCGCGTACAGGGCTGGCAGCTGAGCTGATTGTGGGTGATGCGCTGGAGCAATCCGGCTTGTTCGACGCGGTGCTGCTGGACGCGCCCTGTTCCGCCACCGGCACCATCCGCCGCCATCCGGATCTGCCGCAGGCCAAGGATGGCAGCGACTTCGGGGAGCTCATTGAGTTGCAGGCGCGGATGCTGGCCCATGCCTGGTCGCTGGTGAAACCCGGCGGACGGCTGATGTATTGCACCTGCTCCTTGCTGCCGGATGAGGGCGAATGCCAGGTCGAGGACGCGCTGGAGATGTTCCCGGAGATGGCGGCTGACCGCGAGGCACTGGCGCTGCCCGGCGTGGAGCCGGAATGGATCACCGAAGAAGGCGGGTTGCGTCTGCGCCCTGATTACTGGCCGGAGCGAGGCGGCATGGACGGTTTCTATCTGGCCCTGCTGCGCAAATCCGCATGACCCCGGGGCGTCACCGGCATTCGCCGGTGACTTGATCCAAACCCCGCGTTATGCTCGCGCCAAAACGCCCCGGAAATATCCACTGGCGTGAGGCAAAAGAGCATGTCCACTTATGACAGAATGGCAGGCCGCGGCACTCGCCTGCTGAACCGGTATTACGCCTGGCGGGCGCGCAGCCAGCCTGCTGCCACCGGCTTTGTCTCGCAGCCGGAACCGCGCACAATCGGCAGCTTCGCCCGTGGCCGCCAGCTGGTGGCGGGCAATTTGCTGTTTGCCGGCTACCTGATCGAATCGCCCGACACCGGGCTGTGGGAAGTTGCCGCCCCGGATGCCGCCTTTGATGCCGAACGGCACGGTTTTGCCTGGCTTGATGATCTGGCCGCGGTGGGCGATTTCAAGGCCCGCGCCAAGGCGCAGAAATGGGTCTGGGGCTGGATCGAACAGCATGGCCGCGGCGGCGGGCTGGCCTGGCTGCCGGATCTGACCGGCCGGCGGGTGATCCGCTGGATCAACCACGCGCTGTTCCTGCTGAGCGGCAAGCACAAGGACGAGACGGAAGCTTTCTACGGCTCACTGGCACGGCAGACCTGGTATCTGTCCCAACGCTGGCAGGGGGCCGCGCCCGGGCTGCCGCGGTTTGAGGCTCTGTGCGGCCTGATCTACGCGGGTCTTGCTCTGCAGGGGCGCGAAGAACTGGCCGATCCGGCGGTCAGGGCGCTGGCAGCGGAGTGCGGGTCCCAGATCGACGATCAGGGCGGGTTGCCGACCCGCAACCCGGAAGAGCTGCTGGAAGTCTTCACTCTGCTGTCTTGGGCCGCTGCCGCCCTGCACGAAGCCGGGCGCATGGTGCCGCCCGCGCAGTCCGCTGCCATTGAGCGCATTGCGCCGACTTTGCGCACCCTTCGCCACAGCGATGGCGGGCTGGCGCGGTTCCATGGCGGCGGCCGCGGGCTGGAGGGGCGGCTGGACCACGCGCTTGCCGCCAGCCATGTGGCAGAACGCCATGCGGACGGGCTGGCGATGGGCTTTGCCCGGCTGTCGGCGCGGCGTACCTCGGTGATCGTGGACGCTTCCGCTCCGCCCAAGGGCAAGGCGTCTTACAACGGTCACGCGTCGACCTTGGCGTTTGAGCTGACATCGGGCCGGCGGCCCCTGATCGTGAACTGCGGCTCGGGCGAATCGTTTGGCGTTGAATGGCGCCGGGCCGGGCGGGCCACGCCCTCGCACACCACGCTGTGCATCGAGGGGCACTCCAGCGCCCGGCTGGCGCCGCCGCACAGGACCACTGGTCATGAGGAGCTGATCGAAGCCCCGGACGAGGTGCCTCTGGAAGTCGCCGACCTAGCCGGCGGCAGCCGCTTTCAGGGAGGGCACAACGGCTATGCCGCCCATTTCGGCCTGACTCATGCCCGTACCCTGGACCTGTCGTTTGACGGGCGCGGCCTCAGCGGCGAGGACATGCTGGTGGCACTGGATGAGACCGCCAAGCGCCAGTTTTCAAAGGTGCGGGATGCCAGCCAGAACGGCGGCATCGGCTTTGACATCCGTCTGCACCTGCACCCGGAGGTGGACGCAGCCCTTGACTTGGGCGGCGCGGCGGTATCCATGGCGCTCAAGAGCGGGGAGATCTGGGTGTTCCGCCATGACGGCAGCTGCCAGCTGCGGCTGGAGCCGAGCGTTTTCCTGGAAAAGACCCGCTTGAAGCCGCGTGCGGCAAAGCAGATCGTTTTATCCGGGCGAGCGATGGGATATGCCACCCGCGTCCGGTGGACGCTCAGCAAGGCGCAGGAGACTGCCATTGCCGTGCGAGACCTGAACCGGGACGAACCCGATACGTTTGACTGAGCCTTTGCAAAGGACCGCCCTGCCATGACCGACCTTCACCCCGTACGCCGTGCGCTGCTTTCCGTATCCGACAAGACCGGCCTGATTGAGCTGGGCAAGGCGCTGGATGCGCGCGGTGTTGAACTGCTGTCCACCGGCGGTTCCGCCAAGGCGCTGCGCGGCGCCGGTCTGACGGTCAGGGATGTCTCCGAAGTGACCGGCTTTCCGGAAATGATGGACGGCCGGGTGAAGACCCTGCACCCGATGGTGCATGGCGGCTTGCTGGCGCTGCGCGACAACGAAACCCATGTCGCCGCGATGAACGAGCACGGGATCGGCGCCATCGACCTGCTGGTCGTGAACCTCTACCCGTTCGAAGCCGCCCTGGCGCGCGGTGCGGGCTACGATGAGATGATCGAGAACATCGACATCGGCGGCCCGGCGATGATCCGGGCGGCCTCCAAAAATCACCTGTTTGTGAACGTGGTGACCGACGTTCAGGACTATGAGGCACTGCTGGCAGAGCTCGACAAGAACGACGGCCAGACCTCTTACGCGTTCCGCCAACGGCTGGCCCAGACCGCCTATGCCCGCACTGCGGCTTATGATGCGGCGGTCTCAAACTGGATGGCCTCGGCGCTGGAAGAGAAAACTCCGCGCCGCCGTGCCTTTGCCGGCGAGCTGAAACAGACTCTGCGCTATGGCGAGAACAGCCACCAGGAAGCGGCCTTCTACACTGATGGCTCGAACCGTCCCGGCGTGGCCACGGCGGTGCAGCTGCAGGGCAAGGAACTGTCCTACAACAACATCAACGATACCGACGCGGCTTATGAGCTGGTGGCGGAGTTTGACCCGGCCGAAAGCGCCGCCGTCGCGATCATCAAGCACGCCAACCCCTGCGGTGTGGCCAAGGGCGCGACCCTGGCCGAGGCCTATCAGAAGGCCTTCGACTGCGATCGCACCTCGGCCTTTGGCGGCATCGTGGCGCTGAATCAGCCGCTGGACGCAGACACCGCGAAGAAGATCGTGGAGATTTTTACCGAGGTGGTGATCGCGCCCGGCGCGTCGGAAGAGGCGAAGGCGATCTTTGCTGCCAAGAAGAACCTGCGCCTGCTGCTGACCGACGGCCTGCCCGATCCGCGTCAGCCCATCACCGCTTACAAGCAGGTGGCCGGCGGGATGCTGGTTCAGGACAAGGACGTGGGTTACGTCGGCATGGATGACCTGAAGGTGGTGACAGAGAAGGCACCCTCTGATGCTCAGATGCAGGATCTGCTGTTTGCCTGGAAGGTCGCCAAGCATGTGAAGTCCAACGCCATCGTCTACGTCAAGGACAAGGCAACCGTTGGCGTTGGCGCCGGCCAGATGAGCCGCCTGGACAGCGCCAATGTTGCCGCCGCCAAGGCCGGCCGCATGGCAGTCGAGCTGGACTTGGCAGAAAGCCTCGCCAAAGGCTGCGCGGTGGCGTCCGATGCCTTCTTCCCCTTCGCCGACGGGCTGCTGGAAGCTGCGGCTGCGGGCGGTGCCTGTGTGATCCAGCCGGGCGGCTCGATGCGCGATGATGAGGTGATCAAGGCGGCCAACGACAAGGGGCTGGCGATGGTCTTTACCGGCATGCGCCACTTCCGCCACTAAGCAGGGCACGACAAGACATGGCAGCACGTTGGATGATCTGGGGGGCAGCCCTCTCTTTCCTGGCGGATCAGGCCAGCAAATACCTGGTGATCCACTCGATGGGGCTGGACCAGCGCCACCGGATTGACGTGCTGCCGCCGTTTCTGAACTTCCGCTACGGTGAGAACACCGGCATCAACTTTGGACTGTTCGGCGGCGGCGACGAGGCCGCGCGCTGGATTCTGATCGGCTTGTCGGTGGTAATCTGCGCGGCGCTGATGGTGTGGATCGGCCGCGCGCAGAAAGGGTCGCGCGGCATGCAGCTGTCCGCCGGACTGGTGATCGGCGGCGCACTAGGCAATGTCGCGGACCGGCTGCTTTACGGGTACGTGCTGGATTTCCTCAATACTTCCTGCTGCGGAATCCAGAATCCGTTTGTGTTCAATGTTGCAGATATCTTCATCTTTGGCGGCGCAGCCGGGCTGATCTTCTTTGACGGGCGGCGCAAAAAGCCTGCGTAGACCTCGCTGGGCAATTGCGTTAAAAGCGCTGAGAAACAGGCAGGAGTTTGGGCTGATGCGGATCCCGTTCGGAGTGATTGTTCTGGCAGGCGCGCTGGCGGCAACCGGCTGCGGGCAAAAGGGGTTGCGCCTCATCCAGAAGCCCGGCACTGGTCCGGATGAATTTCTGGTGCTTCCGACCAAACCGCTGGCCGCACCGGAAAACTACGGCAGCCTGCCGACGCCCACTCCCGGAGGCGGCAATCTGACCGATCCTAATCCGCAGGCTGAAGCCGTAGCCGCTCTTGGCGGCAAGCCCGGCGCGTTGGTGCCCTCTGGTGGTGTACCCGCCGGCGATGCAGCCCTGGTCACGGCATCCAGCCGCTACGGCGTTGAGCCGGGCGTGCGCGAAACCGTTGCGCAAGAAGACGCAAATTTCCGCCACCGAAACCGCCGGGTTGGCCGGATCAAGCTGTTCCCGGTCGACCGCTACGAGCAGCTTTACAGGAAGCAGACACTGGATCCGCACGCCGCCAACGAGCAGTTCCGCCGGACGGGGGTTGCCACCCCCTCTGCACCGCCAGCGGAAAGTTTCTGATCCTCACTTTTCTGCCAGCCAGTCTTGCAAGACGCCAGCAGCAGCGTAGGTTGACAGCAGTCTTTCCGCAGGCCACGGGCGGCGACTTGTGGATGCTATAGGCAAAAGAGCAGTAAACGCACCGTCCTGGGCAAGGGCATTGGTGCAGAAATTGGAGGATGCCAGATGGTCCTGAGGATCACATTGGCCGCCGCAGCGCTGAGTGCTGCCCTGACCGCGCCTGTACGGGCCGAAAATGAGGCAGTGACCGCGTACACCTTGGACAATGGCATGGATGTAGTGGTGATCGAGGATCATCGCGCACCCGTCGTGCAGCAGATGGTCTGGTACCGGGCCGGCTCTGCCGATGAACCGCCGGGCCAGTCCGGGGTGGCGCATTTCCTGGAGCATCTTCTGTTCAAGGGCACGGACAAGCTTGCCCCGGGCGAGTTGTCCGCGACAGTGCGCGCCAATGGCGGCCAGGACAACGCCTTCACCAGCTATGACTACACGGCTTATTTCCAGCGGGTTGCCGCCGACCGTCTGGAGCTGATGATGCAGATGGAAAGCGACCGGATGACCAATCTCCGCCTTAGCGAGGAGGATATCGTCACCGAGCGTGAGGTGATCCTGGAAGAGCGCAACCAGCGCACTGACAACGATCCGGTCTCGCTGTTCCGCGAGCAGTTGCAGGCGGTGCAATATCTCAATCACCGCTACGGCCAGCCGGTGATCGGCTGGCGGCATGAGATGGAAAGCCTCGATATGGAGGACGCGCTGTCCTTCTACCAAACCTATTACGCGCCCAATAACGCGATTCTGGTCGTGTCCGGCGATGTGCAGCCGCAGGAGGTGAAGGCGCTGGCGGATGAATACTATGGCGTGATCCCGGCCAACCCGGAGCTGCCGGAACGCTTCCGAAGCCAGGAGCCGCCGCAGACCGCCGAGCGGCGCCTGACCTTCAAGGACCCGCGTGTTGCGCAGCCTTACGTGCAGCGCTCCTACCTGGCGCCCGAGCGCGACAGCGGCGCCCAGCAGAAAGCTGCAGCCTTGTACCTGCTGGCGGAGCTTCTGGGCGGCGGCAATACCTCGTACCTGGCCAATGCGCTGCAATTCGACCAGCAGGTGGCGGTTTATACCGGCGCCTTCTATTCGGGCAGCACGCTGGACGACACTTCCTTTACCTTCCTGATTGTCCCGGCTGAGGGCATCGGCATGGAACAGGCCGAAGCGGCATTGGACGCCACCATCGCCCGTTTCCTGGAGGAGGGCGTGGACGAGGCCCAGCTGGAGCGGATCAAACTGCAGCTGCGCGCGGCGGAGATCTATGACCGCGACAACGTGAACGGCACCGCCAACCGCTATGGCCAGGCGCTCAGTATCGGACTGACGGTCAAGGACGTTCAGGACTGGCCCAAGATCCTGCAATCGGTCACGGCCGATGAGATCATTGCCGCTGCCAATGAGGTTCTGCGCCCGGAAACCTCGGTCACCGGCTGGATGGTGCGCGACCAGGAGGTAACACAATGACCCTGCTGAAATACTTCGCTGCGGCACTGGCGGCCTGTTTCCTGGCGCTGCCTGCCTGGGCCGGGATCAAGATTGAGGAGGTCACTTCTCCCGGCGGCATCACCGCCTGGCTGGTGGAAGACCACGCGATTCCCTTCTCTGCGCTGGAACTGCGCTTTCGCGGCGGCACTTCACTGGATGCACCGGGCAAGCGCGGCGGGGTCTACATGATGACCGGCCTGCTGGAGGAAGGATCCGGCGATTTGCGGGCCCAGGACTATGCCAGGGCGCTGGAGTCGCTGGCGGCGGAATTCACCTATGATGCAGACAAGGATTCGGTTTCGATATCCGCCCGCTTTCTGACCGAGAACCGCGAGGAGGCCGTGGCGCTGCTGCGCCAGACCCTGTTTGAGCCGCGCTTTGACCAGGATGCACTGGACCGGGTGCGGGCGCAGGTGCTTGCGGGCTTGCGCTCCGATGCCAAGAACCCGAACAAGATCGCAGGCGAAGCCTTTTCCAGAATGGCCTTTGGCAGCCACCCCTATGGCAGCGATGGCAAGGGCACAATTGAGACTGTCTCCGCGCTCAGCCGCCAGGATATCTTCGATGCCTATGAGGCGCTTTTTGCCCGTGACAGGCTGTATGTCAGTGCCGTTGGCGACATCACCGCCGAAGAGCTTGGCATGCTGGTGGACGACCTGCTGGGGGCACTGCCCGCTGAGGGCACGCCGATTCCCGGCCCGGCCGAGGTGGCCATCGAGGGCGGCATCACCGTTGTGGATTTCGACACGCCTCAGTCGGTGGCTCTGTTCGGCCAGAAAGGCATCAAGCGCGAGGATCCGGATTTCTTCACGGCCTATGTCATGAACCAGATCCTGGGCGGCGGCTCCTTTGAGACCCGGCTGATGACAGAGGTGCGGGAAAAGCGCGGCCTGACCTACGGGGTCTATTCCTATCTGGTGCCGCGCGATCTGGCGGCGGTCTACATGGGGTCGGTGGCCTCTGCCAATGGCAAGATGGCCGAGGCGGTGCAGGTGATCCGCAATGAATGGCGCCGCATGGCGGAGGAGGGCGTGACGGAACAGGAACTGCGCGACGCCCAGACCTATCTGACCGGTGCCTATCCGCTGCGCTTTGACGGCAACAGCCGCATTGCCTCGATCCTGGCGGGGATGCAGATGGACAACCTTCCGGTCAGCTATGTGGAAACCCGCAACGACCGCATCAACGCCGTCACTTTGGAAGACGTGAAGCGGTTTGCGGCAGAGTTCCTGGATCCCGATGGCCTGCATTTCACCATTGCCGGCCGCCCCGAAGGGCTGGAAACCACCAATTGAATCAGCGCCGGGCGGGCTGCGGTTCCGCGTCCGGCGCTGAGCACAGCGCCCAGCCGCCCATGGCGGCGGGCGGTATCCGCTTTCCCTTTCAATTTGCCCCAAAGTCATGTATGGGCGGGCCTATCTGAGACGATGTGCCCAGGCTCCGGCACGCGAAAGAAAGATAGATGGGGCCGGCGGCAATGGGGCCGCCACGCAAACGGGAGACCCGGAGGGCCGGGAGTGCTCCTATACAGGATACGCTAGATGTTTAACGTTTCGAAAAAATCGATGCAGTGGGGCGAAGAGACGCTCACACTGGAAACCGGCAAGGTTGCCCGCCAGGCTGATGGCTCCGTGATTGCCACCCTGGGCGAAACCTCGGTCATGGCCAACGTGACCTTTGCCCGTCAGCAGAAGCCCGGCCAGGACTTCTTCCCGCTGACCGTGCACTACCAGGAAAAATACTATGCTGCGGGCAAGGTGCCCGGCGGCTTCTTCAAGCGCGAAGCGCGCCCGACCGAAAAAGAAACCCTGACCGCGCGCCTGATCGACCGTCCGATCCGCCCGCTGTTCGTCCCCGGCTTCAAGAACGAAGTGCTGGTGATGTGCACCGTGCTGAGCCACGACCTGGTCAATGACCCTGACATGGTTGCAATGATTGCAGCCTCGGCGGCGCTGACCCTGTCGGGCGCGCCGTTCATGGGCCCGATCGCAGGCTGCCGCGTTGGCTTCGAGGGCGGCGAGTACGTTCTGAACCCGACCGTCGACGACATGCAGGACCTGCGCCTGAACCCCGAACAGCGTCTGGACCTGGTTGTTGCCGGCACCAAGGACGCCGTGATGATGGTGGAATCGGAAGCTTACGAGCTGACCGAAGCAGAAATGCTGGGTGCGGTGAAATTCGCTCATGAGCAGATCCAGCCGGTGATCGACCTGATCATCTCGCTGGCCGAAGAAGCTGCGAAAGAACCGTTCGATTTCCAGGCGCCGGACTATTCCGAGCTGTATGAAGCGGTCAAGGCGGCTGGCGAAACCGAGATGCGCGCCGCTTTTGCGATCAGCGACAAGCAGGAGCGCACTGCCGCTGTTGCCGCTGCCCGCGACACCATCAAGGCTGCGCTGACCGAAGAGCAGCTGGAAGACGCCAACCTGGGTTCCGCGCTGAAGAAGCTGGAAGCGGGTATTCTGCGCGGCGACGTCGTCAAGACCGGCAAGCGTATCGACGGCCGCAAGACCGACGAGATCCGCGATATCGTGTCCGAAACCGGCCTGCTGCCGCGGACCCACGGCTCTGCCCTGTTCACCCGCGGTGAAACCCAGGGTCTGGTTGTGACCACGCTGGGCACCGGCGACGATGAGCAGTTCATCGACGCTCTGCACGGCAACTTCAAATCGAACTTCCTGCTGCATTACAACTTCCCGCCCTACTCGGTGGGCGAAGTTGGCCGCGTGGGCCCTCCGGGCCGCCGCGAAATCGGCCACGGCAAGCTGGCTTGGCGCGCGCTGCAGGCGGTTCTGCCCGCGGCAACCGACTTCCCCTACACCATCCGCGTTGTCTCCGAGATCACCGAATCGAACGGTTCGTCCTCGATGGCCTCGGTCTGCGGCGGTTCGCTGTCGATGATGGACGCAGGTGTTCCGCTGAAAGCACCGGTTGCCGGCGTTGCAATGGGTCTGATCCTGGAAGACGACGGCTCCTACGCGATCCTGTCCGACATCCTGGGTGACGAAGACCACCTCGGCGACATGGACTTCAAAGTGGCGGGCACCGAAAACGGCATCACCTCGCTTCAGATGGACATCAAGGTCGCAGGCATCACGCCCGAGATCATGGAGAAAGCCCTGGCTCAGGCCAAGGACGGCCGTATCCACATCCTGGGCGAGATGGCGAAAGCCCTGACCGAAGCGTCTGAGTTCTCGGTCCACGCCCCGCGCATCGAGACCATGCAGATCCCGACCGACAAGATCCGTGAAGTGATCGGCTCCGGCGGCAAGGTGATCCGCGAGATCGTCGAAGTGTCCGGCGCCAAGGTCGACATCAACGACGATGGCGTGATCAAGATCGCCAGCCCGAACGGCGAGGCCATCAAGAAGGCCTATGACATGATCTATTCGATCGTGGCAGAGCCGGAAGAAGGCCAGATCTACACCGGCAAGGTCGTGAAAATCGTCGACTTCGGCGCCTTCGTGAACTTCTTCGGCAAGCGCGACGGCCTGGTGCATGTCTCCCAGATCGAAAACCGCCGCCTGAACCATCCTTCGGACGTTCTGAAGGAAGGTCAGGAAGTGAAGGTCAAGCTGCTGGGCTTTGACGACCGCGGCAAGGTCCGCCTGTCGATGAAGATCGTCGATCAGGAAACCGGCGAAGAAATCGCGCCGGAAAAGAGAGAAAAGGCTGAGCAGGACTGATCCTTCTCTGACCGCACATAAGCCCGGGACGCGTGCCAAACGTGCCCCGGGCTATTCAATTTCTGCGGGGCGCTTATGGAACAGGATTTGAATTCCCGTATTTCCATTGTCACGGTCACCTATAATTCCTCGGTGATTGTTGAGAGCCTGCTGCACTCCATCCCGTCAGGGGTTCCCGTCATCCTGGTCGACAACGCATCCAGGGACGCAGACCGGACCCGGGCGCTGGCCGAGGCGCATGGCGCGCAGTTCATTGCCAATTCCGAAAACCTGGGCTTTGGCCGTGCTTGCAATCAGGGCGCCGCGCTGGCCGCTACAGAGTTCCTGTTCTTCGTGAACCCCGATGCGGCGCTGTTCGAGGACACGCTGGAGCACCTGCTGGCCGCCGCCGATGCCCACCCCGGCGCTTCCGCTTTCAACACCCGTATTGTCAAGGGCGACGGCTCCTTGTTCTTCAAACGCCGCAGCAAGCTGATCCCGAAATCGCTCTGGCTGGACCGCGACGCTGCCAAGCAGGACGGCGAGGTGCCGGTGCTGTCCGGCGGCGCGCTCCTGGTGCGCAAAGCGGCATTCGATCAGGTTGGTGGCTTTGATCCGAAGATCTTTCTGTTCCACGAAGATGACGACCTCAGTCTGCGCCTGAAGGATCAATGCGGCCCGCTGCGCTATGTCTATAGCGCGCAGGTTAGGCATCTGCTGGGCCATGCCACCGAACGCTCCGCCAGGACGGCGGCACTCAAGGCCTGGTACATGGGCCAGTCTCGCGTCTATGGTGCGCGCAAGCATGGCTTGCCGTTTGGTTTCCTGCGCGCCTTGGGGGAGGCTGTGCTGCAGCTGATCTCACCACTGAACCTTCTGTCGGCGCGCAAACGCGCCAAGAACTGGTATTATTTCCGCGCCGTCCTCAGCAGTCCGGGCCAGCAGGCTGCGGACCGCCTGCCGCCATGGCAGACAAGCTGACCCGGCGCGCCTTCCAACCGATAAAGATTACAGGCGTCTTTCATGAAACGGCCCCCGCTTTGGAAAATCACCCGCGAGCTGAAGCGCCCGCTGCAGCAGATCGCGCAGTTGCCCAGCCGCTTAGGCTCGCTGCTGCTCGGGCGCTGGTATTATGACGCGTTCCTCGCCCGCAGGACCCGCGTCACCAAAGGTGCCATACCGCCCGGCCCGCAGCCCGCGGTCTATCTGATCTTTCCCAGCCAGGGCCTGCTGGCCTCGCATGTCCTCGCGCTGCGGTATCTGACTGACAGCGGCTATGCTCCGGTTGTGGTCTCCAACATCCCTCTCAGCGATGGCGACCGGCAGCGGCTGCAGGAAGTCTGCTGGCTCTGTATCGAACGCCCCAATTTCGGGTATGATTTCGGAGGCTACCGGGACGGGCTGCTGGCTGCCCGGGCACGGCTCGATCGCATAGACCGCCTGGTGCTGCTCAATGATTCCTCCTGGTTCCCGCTGCCGGGATCCAAGGACTGGCTGGCCGGGGCGCAAGCCCTGAATGTGGATTTTGCCGCCGCCGCCTGCAACTACGGCCACCCGCGGGTGGAAGCCGAACACTTCCGCGAGATCCGCTGGGGCTATTCCACTGCCAGCCGCAATTTCCAGTACTGCTCCTATGCGCTGATGCTCTCGGGGCGGCTGATGGAGGATCCGGGCTTCCTCAGATTCTGGAAGCGTTTCCCGCTGACCAACAACAAGAAGTTCATCGTCCGCCGCGGCGAGACTGGTCTGACCCAATGGGTTCTGAAGCATGGGTTTTCACACGGCGCAGTGCTGAAGACCGCGGATCTGGACCAGCGTCTGGCCCAGCTGCCGCGGGACGCGGTCCGGCAGATTGCGGCAGAGACTGTCATATTTGAGCGCCCCAGCCTGGCTGCCTTGAAAGCGGAGCTGCTGTCGCAGGGGGCCCCGGCCGAGGATTACACCGCTTTCATCCTCACTGCGGTGGCCGCTCAGGGAGTCAGCTATACGTTGCCCGCGTATCTGCACACGCACTCTGACCTTGCATTTCTCAAGAAGTCGCCATGCTGGCTGACCGAGGATGGTTCGAACATCACCCTGTGCCTTGCCTCCCGGCTGGAGGGCAAGGCAGGTCAGTGCATTGCATCCGAGGCGCTGCAACTGCGGCAAAGCCGGGCGCCGCGCTTTGCATCCGCACCGGGCGGAACGCAGTAAACCCCCGGTATCAGCAAGCCGCCCGAAAGCGGTTTGCTGATACTGCGATTGAAAACGCCGGTTATTCCGGCGCTTTGACTTTGCGCAGATAGGGGAAGATGGTCTCGAACTCTCCGAACTTCGCCTTGGCCTCCTCGTTGGAAACCGCAGGTGGAATAATCACGTCCTCGCCCGGCACCCAGTTCGCGGGGGTGGCAACGCCCTTGGCCGTCATCTGCAGCCCGTCCAGCGCCCGCAGGATTTCGGCAAAGTTGCGGCCGACGGTCATCGGGTAGGTCATGTTCAGCTTCAACTGCTTGTCCGGGCCGATGATGAAGACCGAGCGCACAGTGGCGCTGTCCGCGGGGGTGCGCCCGTCGGGCAGATAGGCTTCGGCAGGCAGCATGTCGAAGGCTTTGGAGACCGCCAGCCCGTCATCGGCGATGATCGGGAAGCCCGGCGCGGCATTGCCGTATGCTTCGATGTCCTTCTTCCACTTCTTGTGGTCCTCAACACCGTCAACGGAAACGCCGATCACCTTGGTGTTGCGCTTGGCCCATTCATCGCTCAGCTGCGCCACAGCGGAAAACTCGGTGGTGCAGACCGGTGTGAAGTCCTTGGGGTGAGAGAACAGAATCGCCCAGCTGTCGCCGATCCAGTCATGGAAGGTGATGGAGCCCTGATCCGTTTCCGCAGTAAAATCCGGGACCGTGTCGTTAATGCGCAAACCCATGGCGGTATCTCCTTGTCAGATGTGTTTTGAGTCGTCTTGACTGAAGCCTAAGTACTCTAGAGCAACGATACAGCCCCCGTAGCGGGAAACCATAAAAAATCGCCACACCGCCGGCAGGCAGGAGCCGACGACCGTTCCGGAACAGCCATTGACAGGGATTGCAGTAATTTGATCAAATTGCACGGCAAAGCCCTTGCCCCCTTGCCGGCGCAGTGACACAGTGGCCGCGAAACCGGCAAGGCGGTGGCAAAATACGTCTGATTTGGGAGATCCCGACATGATCGAGAAACGCGACTTTTACATCAACGGCCGTTGGGTGCAGCCCTCTGCGCCCAACGATTTCGAGGTGATCAACCCTTCAACCGAGGAACCCTGCGCGGTGATCTCGCTGGGCTCTGAGGCTGACACCAACGCCGCTGTTGCCGCGGCCAAGGCGGCGCTGCCGGGCTGGATGGCGACACCGGTGGCAGAGCGAATTGCGCTGGTTGAGAAACTGATCGATGTCTACGAGGCCCGTGCCGAGGATCTGGCTCAGGCGATGTCGCTGGAAATGGGCGCGCCGATCGACATGTCGCGCAGCTCGCAAGTGGGTGCCGGCAGCTGGCACCTGCACAATTTCATCACCGCGGCCAAGGAGTTTCCTTTTGATGCGCCGCTGAATGACCGCAGCCCGAACGACCGCATCATTCACGAGGCGGTAGGCGTCTGCGCCCTGATCACCCCGTGGAACTGGCCGATGAACCAGGTGACGCTCAAGGTCGGAGCGGCGGCTGTTGCCGGCTGCACAATGGTACTGAAGCCCTCCGAGCAGAGCCCGCTGAATGCGATGATCTTTGCCGAACTGATGGATGAGGCCGGTTTCCCGAAGGGTGTGTTCAATCTGGTGAACGGTGACGGTCCCGGTGTCGGCTCGCAGCTGACCACGCATCCGGATGTGGACATGATCTCCTTTACTGGCTCCACCCGCGCAGGTATTGCGATCACCCAGGCTGCGGCACCGACCCTGAAGAAGGTGGATCTGGAACTGGGCGGCAAAGGCGCCAACGTGATCTTTGAGGATGCCGACGAGAAAGCGGTCAAGCGCGGCGTGCTGCATATGATGCAGAACACCGGCCAAAGCTGCAACGCTCCGTCGCGGATGCTGGTGCAGAACAGCATTTATGACCGCGTGGTTGCCGAGGCTGCGGAAGTGGCCGCCAAGGTCGAGGTCGGCCCGGCCAGCCAGGAAGGCCGCCATATCGGCCCGGTGGTGAACGAGCTGCAGTGGAACAAGATCCAGGACTTGATCCAGAAGGGCATCGACGAAGGCGCCAAGCTGGTGGCCGGCGGCACCGGCCGTCCGGACGGGCTGAACAAGGGCTTTTACGTGAAACCAACGGTTTTTGCCGATGTGAACAACCAGATGACCATCGCGCGCGAAGAGATCTTTGGCCCGGTTCTGTCGATTATTCCGTTCGAGTCAGAGGAAGAAGCGGTCGAGATTGCCAATGACACGCCGTACGGCCTCACCAACTACGTGCAGACTCAGGACGGCGCCCGCGCCAACCGCATGGCCCGCGCGCTGCGCTCGGGCATGGTGGAAATGAACGGCAAGTCGCGTTCGGCGGGCTCTCCCTTTGGCGGCATGAAACAGTCCGGCAAGGGCCGCGAGGGCGGCAAATGGGGGATCGAGGATTTCCTGGAAGTAAAGGCTGTCGGCGGCTGGGCGGCTGAGTAAGCCTCCTGTCACGCGCGCTTTCATTGAGAGCCGCCCTCAGGGGCGGTTTTCTTTTTTGCGAAAGGAATCCATAGAGGGGGCTCCCGGGCCTGCAAGCCCCCCGGCTGCGCTGGGCGGCTCGTCGGCTTGGGCGTGGCCCTTGCTGTGCAAGGCACGGAGCCCGGCCTCACGAAGATGGCTGTCCGACTGAGGCGGCGGCCTGTCGCATCTCGAGGATGAGCCGCGTGTGCCGCATCACTGCTGATGCGACCCTTGACCCGTGGCAAACCTGTGCGACCCCGGTCAAAAATAGGCTCTAAGCAGGCAGATTGCGGCGATTCCAGCAGCCATTGTCAGCGGCAGGCTGCGGGTGGCCAAGGCAACGGCCAGGGCGGCAACACCGGCCGCCCATTCCTGCGGGCCGCCCTGCATCAGAAGATAGGTGACCAGCGACAGGATCAGGCAGCCGGGCAGTGCCTGCAGGCCGCGTGCCCATGGACCGTACTCCGGCAGCCTCCGGCCGAGCAGAAAACCAGAGAGCCGTACTGTTAAGGTGGCAGCCGCCAAGCCGAAGATCAGGGTCCATGTCTCAGTCATCGCCCAGCACTCCGGCAATTGCAGCGCCGCCCAATCCTCCCAGGATCAGCGTCCAGGTGGGGTCCAGCGGGGTGAACAGTCCAGTCAGCAATACGATGACGGTAGCGCCCGCCCAAGGCAGCAGCATGGTACTGCCGCTCCACAACGACCGGAGAATGGCGATGAAGGCAGCTGTGAAGGCAAAATCCATGCCCAGGGCCTTCGGCTCCGGCACGGAAGTGGCAAACGCGGCGCCTGCAACCGTCGCCAGCACCCAGACAGCCACCAGCCCCAGCCCGCCGCCCACCAGATACCAGTAGCCTGCACGGCGGCCGCGGGCGCGCACCGCGTGCATCAGCGCCCAGTTCTCATCCGTGGCCAGATGCACCCCCAACAGTACCTGCCACCAAGGCCGCCCGGCAAGCTCTTGGCGCAGCGAGGCGGTGATCAGCAACAGCCGCAGGTTCAGTGCCAGCCCCGCCAGAATGGCCGCTCCTGCGCCTGCGCCTGCCACCAGCCGTTCAACCGCGATGATCTGGGAGGAGCCGGCAAAGACAATTGTGCCCATCACCCCGGTTTGCAGCGTATCCATCTGCGCCTGTGCCGCCAGTAGGCCAAAGGCCAGCCCGTAGACGCCAACGCCGATCGCCAGCGGCAGGATATCCTGCAGCCCTGCGGTCAGCTGGCTGCGGCAGGGCGAACCCTCGGCACTCTCCTGCAAGGTCATGGCAGATCTCCTCTGGCGACGTATTTCAGGTTCATTTATACCGAACGCGAGGCTTCTATATCGAACGGCGCGTTCGTTCGTCAAGTCGAACGAAGAGGTGAAATACAGAACATGTCAGCTCCTCATCAGATGATTGCCGCCGCCATCCGGCGGGAGCGGAGCCGCGCGGGCAAGTCGCTTTCGGCGCTTGCCGCCCAGGCCGGTATCGCCAAATCGACGCTGTCGCAGCTGGAGGCAGGCAGCGGAAATCCCAGTGTAGAGACGCTTTGGGCGCTCGCCGCAGCACTGGGCGTTCCGCTGAGCCTGCTGTTTGATACCGAGGCTCCGGCCACCAAACTGGTCCGGGCGGGGGAAGGCGAGGTGCTGGAGTCGGAACAATCGGAATTCGCCGCGGTGCTGCTGTCACGATGCCCGCCGCATGTGCGCCGGGATGTCTACCGGGTGGTGATGCAGCCGGGGGAGATCCGCCGCGCCCAGCCGCATCCGCGCGGTACGGTGGAGCATATGCTGGTCTGTGCAGGGCAGATGCGGGCGGGGCCGGAGGGACAGGAGGAGATCCTGCAGCCAGGCGACTACTACACTTATCCCGGCGACCATCCGCACAGCTATGAGGCGCTGCAGGCGGACACACTGTTCATGATAGTGATGGAGGCCCCGTGACCTGTGGCGGTTTCAGAACACCGGTTTCACCCGGAACTTCAGCGATTCGCCGCTGTCCGGGTGCTTGATCCGCAGCTCCTCGGAATGCAGCATCAAGCGCGGGTGGTCCAGTGCCGTGCCGCTGGCATAAAGCGGGTCGCCCAGGATCGGGTGGCCCAGCGACAGCATGTGCACCCGCAGCTGATGCGAGCGTCCGGTCTTTGGCGTCAGCCGCACCCGGGTGGCTCCGGCCTCATATTTCATCACCCGCCAATCGGTGGCGGCAGGCTTACCGGTCTCATGGCAGACCATCTGTTTAGGCCGGTTCGGCCAGTCGACGATCAGCGGCAGATCCACGGTGCCGGTCCTTGGCTCCAGCTTGCCAGCGACCCGTGCCACATAGGCCTTTTTTGCCGTGCGTTTCTCAAACTGCATCGACAAGTGCCGCTGCGCATGCGGGGTGAGGGCAAAGACCATCACGCCGGAGGTGTCCCGGTCCAGCCGGTGCACCAGCAGCGCCTCGGGAAACACCGCCTGGATGCGGCTGATCAGGCAATCAGCCAGATGTTCGCCGCGCCCCGGCACCGACAACAGGCCGGCAGGCTTGTTCACCGCCAGCAGCTCGGCGTCGTGGTGCAGGATCTCCAGCGGGTCCTGCGGCGGGGTGTATTCGCTTGAAACGGCCATGGGCGCCTGCCTAGCGCCAGAGGCGGGCAGGGGCAAGCATGGCTGGATCCCGCAGTCTCTGACGCTTTCCTTTGAGCCCGCTCATTTGCTAAATTGACACTGTCCAGGCGATCCGGTAACCGGCGCGCCTCACGTACACATGGGGACAAGGCATGGCACGCAAACGCAAAGGGCGCGATATTTCCGGCTGGCTGGTGGTGGACAAGCCCGCGGGGCTGACCTCGACCGCGGTTGTGAACAAGGTGCGCTGGGCGCTGGATGCCAAAAAGGCCGGGCATGCGGGGACTTTGGACCCCGAGGCGACCGGGGTTCTTGCGGTGGCACTGGGCGAGGCGACCAAGACCGTTCCCTACATCACCGATGCGCTGAAGGCCTATACCTTCACTGTGCGGCTGGGCCAGGCGACCAACACGGACGATGCCGAGGGCGAAGTGATCGCTGAAAGCGAGGCGCGCCCCACCGACGAGCAGATCAAGGAGGCGCTGTCGCCGTTCCTGGGCGAGATCATGCAGGTTCCGCCGAAATTCTCTGCGGTGAAGATCGACGGCCAGCGCGCCTATAAGCTGGCCCGCGACGGCGAGGATGTGCAGATCGAAGCCCGCCCGCTGTGGGTGGAAGAGCTGATCCTTCTGGACCGTCCGGACCAGGACCACGTGGTTCTGGAAATGACCTGCGGCAAGGGCGGCTATGTCCGTTCGATCGCCCGCGACCTTGGCGCGGCGCTGGGCTGCCATGGCCATGTAAGGCAGCTGCGGCGGATCTGGTCCGGCCCGTTTGATGCCGAAGAGGGCATTTCGCTGAAGCAGATCGACGAGCTGGCGAAATCGCCTGAGCTTGACCAGTACCTCCGGCCACTGGAAGAGGGCCTTGCCGATCTGCCCGAGCTGAAATGCACCCCGCAGGGCGCCGTGCGGCTGCGCAATGGCAACCCGGGCATGGTGATGGCCTCGGATGTGGAATACGGCGACGAGGCATGGGCCTCGCTGGAGGGCAAAGCGGTGGCCGTGGGCATCTACAAAGCCGGGGAACTGCACCCGAGCCGGGTCTTTGTGCAGCCGGAGTGATCCGGCGGCTTGCCGGGTGGCTCGAGCTTAGCCGCTATAATTGTGAAAAACGCTGTGCTGGTTGTGCAGGCCCTTCTTGCTGACCGCGTTGCCGTCCAGATCAACCAAGTTTCAACACCCTATTCCGACGTGTGCAGGAAGCCGGTATCCAGGCCTGTTTGACCTTCCAGATGCGGTACTCGTGCCCGTCTACCTGAACGCTTGAGCCGCCGTCACCGGTTTCACTCACGGTGACACGGCCGCGCAGATCATAGCTGGGACCGGCGGGCAGATCGCCTTCTTCTGTTGTATTGCCGCCGCTGAGAACTACCTCCACGTTTTCCGTTGCCGGGTCGAAATCGGTGACCAAGGTGGCGCTCAGCATACTGCCGGGCTTTGCATAGGCCGAAATCCTGTCTGTGACTTCGCCGCCGGGCCCTGCGCGGATGATCGGCTCATCAGCAGTCACGGAGATGCCGCTATCCCATTTACCGTCTGGATCAGTTGGTAGCGGGCATCGCCTACCGGTTCTTCAACCGAAATCTCACTCTCGTCCGCGCCCCGGACTTCAAAGTGGATAAGCGCATTGGCGCCATTGGTCCCAACCCGGTCTTCAACAAGGATCTCGTCCACCGGCAGGTCCTCCACCCCCGGCAGGGCAAGCATCAGCTCGCCGCCATTCGAGAATATGCCGATCCCCTCCTCATCCTCCAGCGGCTGGAGTTGCAGGGTGGCGGCAAAATCCTGCAGCAGGATTTGATCCTCGGAGCGGTTGAAATCGGTCAGCCTGATCGCGGCATCGCCGTCATCCCAGTAGGCCGTGTCTTCCACGGAAAACAGAACTGCGCCCGCACGGCCGGTTCCGGCATTGCCGCGCTCCAGGTTCAGCTGATCGCCGCGGGCACCGCCCTGGAGCAGATCGGCGTCGTTCAGGTTGCCAGTCAGCGTGTCTTTACCGGTGCCGCTTGTCAGAGTGTCATCGGAGTTGCTCTCACCAGTCGGGTCAAAGGGGCTATCCGGCTCGACCGGCGTCTCCGTATCCGGGCTGTTATCGATCGTCACGGCTGCGGAGCCGGCGGCAGCCAGCTAAAGCAGAAGTTCGATGGCAATCCTGTTAACAAATCAGAGCGGAGCCGCGCCCTAGCCGTGGCCGCTGGTGAACTCCATCTAAGAATGCATAACGCTTTAAAGGATACTACGCTTCCATCGCGGCGCCCGTACCTTATACTCATATCCCTGGCCCAATCCTGAGCGAATTGGAAAAGGCCAGTACTGCTGACTTAATCGCCCCTGGATTGTCTTCGGCCTGTGCGCCGGTTCCCCGTCAGGGGTCAGGCGGCGCGGGCACCGTAGTTTGTTCCCAGAACCGACTGATCCTGCTGCGCGGTCAGAATCACGCTGGCCGCGGCGCCTTGCTCCGGCGAGATCGGGTTCCCTGCCGCATCCCGCCACCGGTCTTCATCCGTGGAATAATCATCGTGGAAGGCAATGCTGACTTCCGACTGATCCCCCGGCAAAGTTGCAATGCCGACACCATCCATGGCGATCAGGGTTTGGTCGTGAACCGCGTCATATCCGATTGCCAGCCCGGCAATGGCATCCTCGAAATGGAAATCGGGAAGCGTGCTGTAGCCGACAGTAACCGGAAAATCAATCATCAGCTTGTCTTCGATAGGATCGAAGTCGGTGATTTCCGCTGCCGGGGTCCGGGCATCGTAGACATTGGTAAACGCGTGGAAACCGTCCGCCCCTTCTCCGCCCGTCGCGGTGGTCCCCGGCCCGATCCACAGGTGGTCATCACCCCTGCCGCCGAAGAGAACATCGCCGTCATCGCCGACCATGGTCAAGTCGCCAGGGTAGTGATTGTAGGATCCGCTGTAATGAACCAAACCGCTGCCGCTGAAGAGCGAGTCGTTCCCCTCTCCGCCGGAGAGGGTGTCGGCACCACCTTCGCCAAAGATCACATCACCCCCCGCGGTACCTTCCAGATCGTCATCACCCGCGGTGCCTCCGATCGCGTCCAAGGCAAAGGGTACGCTTATGCCGGGGTTCTCAAATCTCTCCATGCGGTAAAAATCGCCGTTGCCGTCATAGAGCTCCACCTCCAGGATGTCGCCCTCACTCAGCGAAACATCCGGCAGGGTCAGGATCGTCTTGTTGTTGAGAGTGTCGATGAAACGCAGGCCGTTACCGTCTTCGGTCTCGAACAGTTCGATGTGTCGGGATGCATCCACCATCGCCAGCTGGTCGCCCCCCAGCTCAAAATCTTCGATCACTGTCTCCCGGCTGCCTTCATCAACGAGAACAAACAGGTCTTCGCCTGCACCGCCTTCAGCGGAATTATCCGCGCCCAGATGCAGTTCGTCATCGCCGCTGCTGCCTGCCAAATGGTCCTGATCGCCGGCATTTCCCGTGAGGGTGTCGTTTCCGGTGCCGCCGTCCAGTACCTCCTCTCTTCCAGCGGTGCCATATAATTCGAGAGCTTCCGGCTGCGGGGCGGGGTCCACCGGTTCTACCGGCACTTCCGGCTCAAGCGGATCCGCCGGTTCATCCGGATCTTTGGTGACATCGTCCGAGCCATCATAGCCGACCGCTGCAACGGAGCCTGCAAAGGCGAGAAGAATAAGGAGTTCCATGCCTGCCTGTAAAAACAAACTAAACCAAATGCAGCAAGGCTGCGCAGTGATACCATCCAGGGTGGAGGAAGCCTGCTTGGAATACAAGCCGCTACGCGATATCTATACCTGCATGATCATCCGCAGCCACACCAAGGGCGATGCGCCCTCGACCGCCGTTTATTCAGATTGCGAAACCTACCGGTACAGCCTGACCCGGGTGTGGGATCCCGCCGGGCGGCGGGTGATGTTTGTGATGCTGAACCCTTCGACCGCAACCGAAGTGCAGAACGATCCGACCATCGAACGCTGCGAGCGCCGTGCCCGGGCGTTGGGGTTTGGCGGTTTCCGGGCCACCAACATATTTGCCTGCCGGGTGACTGATCCGCGGGAGATGCGGCGGCTGGAGATGCCGGAAGGACCGGACAACATGGCGGCCATTTTGGAAGGGGCTGATTGGTCGGATGCGGTGATTTGCGGCTGGGGCACCCATGGCGCGCACCGCGGGCAGGGCGCGCGGGTTGCGGCTGCATTGCGGGAAACCGGCAAGCCGCTGCACCATCTGGGCCTCAGCAAGGCGGGCCACCCGAAACACCCTTTGTACATTGCTTACAGCCAGCAACCGGAGGTGTGGCAGGCGAAGTAGGAACGGTTTCAGTTCCTGTTAACTGGCGTTCCTGTTTTGTTTTGCAATTGCTGTCACTACGTGTGATTGTTTTGATGTGTATTGGTGTTTCCAGGGGTTGAGTTGGCAATGTTGTGGCTGGCAAGTGTACTCGGTCTTGTTGCGGTTGGCGGTGCGGTTCTGGTTGAGACCGGTTCGTCACAGGAGGATGAAACCGATGGGCAGCCTGGTCCGGAAACCGATGGGGACGGGCTGGATGGCGGGTATATCGAACCGGGCGGCGAGACAGTGGCCGGCACCGATGGCGGTGATGTTTTGGCGGGAAGCGAGGCGGCGGACATCCTTAGCGGCGGCGGCGGGAATGACCAGATTGGCGGTTACGGCGGCGATGATTGGATTGATGGCGGCTTGGGCAGCGATGTTCTGCACGGGCACGGCGGCAGTGACAGTCTGTTCGGCGGGGACGGGCGGGATCTGCTGCACGGCGAAGACGGAGATGACTTGCTGCAAGCCGGCGCCGGAGAGGATGATCTCTACGGGCATTTTGGCGAGGATACGCTTCAGGGCGGCAGCGGTGCGGATCTGCTGCATGGCGGCCAGGGCCAGGATTGGCTGGAGGGCGGTGAAGGCCAGGACACGCTGCACGGCAATGACGGCGATGACAGCCTGACGGGCGGGGCCGGCCAGGACGTGCTGTTTGGCGGCTATGGCAATGACATGGTTTCCGGTGCCGGGGACGGCGCGGACCTGGATTATGTGAATGGCGGCGATGGCGACGACACGCTGATGGCCGGGGCTGGCGATGTGCTGACCGGCGGGGCCGGTGGGGATCAGTTCATGGCCGGAAGCTGGACCGGGACTGCGGATGCGGTGCAGCTGATGGATTATGATGCGTCCGAAGATCAGCTGGTGCTGGTCTGGGATTTTGAAGGGAACGGGGAGCCCACGGTGGAGGTGCAGCAAAACCCGGAAGCCGGGGAGGAGCAGCTGATCCTGATCGATGGCGAGCCTGCCTTGCGGATCACGGGTGCGGATGGGCTCACGGTGGCGGATCTGGTGCTGATCGACAGGGCATCGGCCGCCGGGTCCGGCCTGCTGCCGCAGTAGGACTGGCATCGGGTCTACTGCATCCAGACGCGGCAGTTAATCTTTGCCTTCACTGGGGAAATATCCTATATGCCCGCATCTGCTGCGATTCTGCGGCAGGTTTCTCCATGGGCCTGTGCTGGACGACATCCCGGCCTGCGCCATCCACTCCAACCTATGAAGGAGACCCCGATGTCGATCACTGCGGAAGAAAAAACACGCCTGATGAAAGAATTCGCAACCAAGGACGGCGACACCGGCTCGCCGGAAGTCCAGGTTGCAATCCTGACCTCGCGCATCAACACCCTGACTGAGCACTTCAAAACCCACAAGAAGGACAACCACGGCCGCCGTGGCCTTCTGAAGATGGTGGCTCAGCGCCGCAAGCTGCTGGACTACACCAAAGGCAAGGATGAGGCCCGTTACCAGGACCTGATCAAGCGTCTGGGCATCCGCCGCTAATCCGCGCTTATCCGGATTTTCAGCGCCCGTTCCCTTGTGGGAGCGGGCGTTTTCTTTTGTTCTGACGTCAATGCAGGCAAGGGGGGTACTTGTGCACCTGCAGGCTGCCCGCCTGAGCCGGACATCCCCAGCCATGGGCATGGCCCATGCGGCACCTGGCGGGGCTTGAATACCGAGGAGAGACTGAAAGGTTGAGGGCAGCCTGCCGCGCTTAAAGAGTGTGCCGCGCGTGCGGCGCGGCCCTCGGTCCGCAGCCGATCTGCGGGCCCGGGACAAGCTTTGGCCTCTCAACAGTCAGCGCCGCCCGGTAAGGAGCGGCGCTGTTTGTCTTAGCAGATGCCGGCGATTTCAGCGGGTCCGTGCTTTATTCGCCGTAGGGCACCCAGATGTTCTTGATCTCGGTGGCCTCCTGCAAAAAGCGTTTGGTCTGATCCTGCATCCAGTCGGCTGCGCTTCCGTTATTGACCCAGGTGCGTTTCAGATTGCCTGCTGATGCGGCCTCGATCGCGGCCGACAGGCTGGTAGAGGAGAAGTTCCACACTGCGTCCACATTCAGATGCGAGGCCAGCGGTTTGGCCAGCTCCGCATGGCTGCCGGTCAGGATGTTGACAACGCCCGCGGGCACGTCCGAGGTGTCGAGCACTTGGTAGAAATCGGTCGCCGCCAGCGGGAAGGGCTCCGAGGCTGCCAGCACCACCCGGTTGCCCATGGCCATCGCAGGCGCCATGGCAGACACAAGGCCCAGAAGCGGCGCTTCATCGGCACATAGAACGCCGATCACGCCCACCGGCTCTTTCATCGCCAGTGCGATACCGCGGATCGGCACGCCGTGGGCCTGGCCATCGTATTTGTCGGCCCATGCTGCAGCGGTGAACAGGCGCTGAATTGCGGCCTCAACTTCAGCCGCGCCGGACTTTTTACCAGTCATTGCGTCGATGCGGGCCGCGAATTCCGCGGCGCGGGCCGAGAGGTTCTCACCGATGTAGTAGAGGATCTGGGCGCGCAGGTGGCCGGTGGTTTTGGACCAGCTCTTGGCCCCTGCGGCGGCCTCGACTGCGTTACGCACGTCCTTGCGGTTGGCAAGGCCCGCATGGCCCAGAAGCGCGCCGGACTTGCCATAAATGGCTTGGCTGTAGCCGCCGTCGGGGCGGGCCTGCTTGCCGCCGACATAGAGCTTGGCGGTCCGGTCCAGCGGATCCGCCGGTGTACCGCTGCCCTCAAACGGCTCAACCTTTGCCAGCGGTTTGGCCTTGGACTTGGGGCGGGTATAGGCGGCAAGGCCTTCCCAGCCGCCTTCGCGGCCAAAGCCGCTTTCGCGCACCCCGCCAAAGCCGGCGGCAGCGTCGAACATGTTGGTGCCGTTGATCCAGACCACACCGGCCGCCAGTTTCGGCGCCATGCCGAGCGCCAGGTTGACGTTCTCGGTCCAAAGCGTTGCCGCGAGCCCGTAACGGGTGTTGTTGGCCAGTTCCACCGCTTCTTCCGGGGTGCGGAAGGTGCAGGAGACCAGCACCGGTCCAAAAATTTCCTCCTGCATCAGCGGATCAGCGGGGGAGAGCCCTTCGATCAGGGTTGGCGGGTAATAGCAGCCGCCCGCGGGCATTTCGACCTGCGCCTGGTGCATGGTGCCGGCTTGGTTGGCCGCGACCAGGCTGCTGATAGTGTCGAGCTGCACCGGGTCGACCACGGCGCCGACGTCGACGCATTTGTCGAGCGGGTTGCCGACACGTAGGCTGTCCATGCGGGCCTTGAGTTTGGTGTGGAACCGCCCGGCAATGCTTTCCTGCACCAGCAGGCGCGAGCCTGCGCAGCAGACCTGGCCCTGGTTGAACCAGATTGCATCGACCAGGCCTTCGATGGCACTGTCGGTATCGGCGTCGTCAAAGACGATGTAGGGTGACTTGCCGCCCAGCTCCAGCGTCAGCGCCTTGCCGCTGCCAGCGGTGGCTTCGCGGATGCGGCGGCCGACCGATGTCGAGCCGGTGAAGGCGATCTTGTCCACTTCCGCGGCGGTGATCATCTCGCCCACGGCGCCGTCACCGGTGACGATGTTCACAACGCCCTTTGGCAGGCCCGCCTGGTGGCAGATGTCGGCGAACAGCAGCGCAGTGAGCGAGGTGTATTCCGCCGGTTTCAGCACCACAGTGTTGCCCATGGCGATGGCTGGTGCGATCTTCCAGGCCAGCATCAGGAGCGGGAAGTTCCAGGGGATGATCTGGCCGCAAACGCCAAGCGCCTCGGCGTCCGGCAGCGCGCTTTCCATCAGCTGGGCCATGCCTGCGTGATAGTAGAAATGCCGCTGCGCCAGGGGGATGTCGATATCGCGGCTCTCGCGGACCGGCTTGCCGTTGTCGAGCGTTTCCAGAACAGCAAACAGGCGGGCGTGCTTTTGCAGCAGCCGCGCGATGGCATAGAGGTACTTGGCCCGGCCCGGGCCGCCAAGCTCCTGCCACTTGCCTTGCGCCTTGCGGGCGGCCTCGACCGCCGCGTCCACATCGGCCTGGGTGGCCTGGGTCAGGGTTGCCAGCACTTCGCCGGTGGCGGGGTTCCGGCTGTCGAAACCGTCACCGGGAGCGGTGAACCTGCCATTGATGAAGTGGCCGAAGCGGCTGCCCTGATCGACCAGCCAAGCCAGCGCCTCGGCGGCGCTTTCGGGGGCGGGGCCGTAATCCATGGTGTCGAAGATCTCTTTGATGGTCATGATACTGATCCTTATCGCGGAACCGGTTTCCGGCACGGAAACCGGCCCGGAATTCGCGCTGAATTCCGGCGCCCTCACCCCATGGAGTGGCGGTAGCCGGCAGAGTATGCCCCGGTGACATGATGCTCCAGCTGGCGCTCGATATCGCCCAGCAGAGAGGAGGCGCCAAAGCGGAACAGGTCAGGCTGCAGCCAGCGGCTGCCCAGCTCGTCCTTCATCAGCGCAAGGTACACCAGTGCGTCCTTTGCCTTGGAAATTCCGCCCGCGGGCTTGTAGCCGACACGGTGGCCGGTGCGGTCATAATAGTCGCGGATCGCGCGGATCATCACCAGGCTGACGGGCAGGGTGGCGTTGACGCTTTCCTTTCCGGTGGACGTCTTGATGAAATCGGCACCGGCCATCATGCAAACCAGCGAGGCGCGGGCCACATTGCGCAAGCTGCCCAGCTCCCCGGTGGCCAGGATCGCCTTTACGTGGGCCTCGCCGCAGGCCAGGCGGAAGGCTTTCATCTCGTCATAAAGCGCCTGCCAGTTGCCCTGCAGCACATGGCGGCGGGAGATCACGATGTCGATCTCCTCGGCGCCGGCGTTGACGCTTTCCCCGATCTCGGCCAGCCGCAGGTGGAACGGCGACAGGCCCGCCGGGAAGCCGGTGGACACTGCGGCCACAGGGATGCCGGTGCCGTGCAGCGCTGCAACCGCGGTGGGGATCATATCATGATAGACACAGACCGCCCCGGTGGTCAGGCCCTCCATCCCCAGGCTGCGCAGGATGCCGGCGTTCACCGGCTGGCGCGCCTTGGCACACAGGCGTCGCACCCGGCCCTCTGTGTCGTCACCGGACAGAGTGGTGAGGTCGATGAGGCTGACGGCTTTCAAGAGCCATGCCGCCTGGTGGTCCTTCTTGACACTGCGGCGGCCCGGCAGGGTGGCGCAGCGGCGTTCGATGGCCGATGTATTGGCCTGCACGGCGGCGACCCAGTCCAGGTCCAGCGCCATGCCGGGATTGCGCGGTTCGGCCAGCTGCGGCAGCTGTGTGCTTCGTTCAGCGATATGGCTTTCCATTGGGGATCCTCAGAAGAGTTCCGCGCAAAATTCGCACGGGTGCGGCATATTGGCAAGCGAGCGTCCAAGGCTCCGGGCTGATTTTTTGACTGAATGGACAAAAAATTTGCCCGAACACTGGCGCTCCCCCCGGCCGGACGGCTGAAACAGGCGGAATGCGGCGGGAATTGGCTATTGCGCTTCTTTGGCCGAAGCCGTGCGCATTCCGGTGGCAGAATCGCCCTCACATGCTAAATTTAGCGGTATGAGCAGTGCAGACCCCCATATCAGCGAAAACTCCCAGTCGGGAACCCGTCCTGTCATCCGCCAGTTGGATGACAGCGCCATCAACCGGATTGCAGCCGGGGAAGTGGTGGAACGGCCCGCCTCGGCGGTCAAGGAACTGGTGGAAAACGCCATCGATGCCGGAGCGGCACGGATCACAGTGGAAATCGCCGATGGCGGCAAGACGTTGATCCGGGTGACGGATGACGGCTGCGGCATGACGCCGGAGGATCTGCCGCTGGCGCTCAGCCGCCATGCAACTTCCAAGATCGACGGCTCGGACCTGCTGAACATCCACACATTCGGATTCCGCGGCGAGGCGCTGCCAAGCTTGGGCGCCGTCGGACGGCTGACCATCACCAGCCGCGCGGCTGGGCATGAGGCGGCGCAGATCCGGGTCTCCGGCGGCAAGCTGGAGCCGGTGAAACCGGCCGCCTTGCGGGGGGGCAGCATTGTCGAACTGCGGGATTTGTTCTTTGCAACGCCGGCCCGTCTCAAATTCATGCGCACCGACCGGGCGGAATCCCAGGCGATCTCGGACACGGTGAAACGGCTGGCGATGGCAGAGCCGTCGGTGGGCTTCACCCTGCGCGATGTGTCGGGTGGGAAAACTGGCGGCGGCGAAGGGCGGGTAACCTTCCGCGCCGATCCGCTGTCGGGTGATCTGTTTGACGCGCTGCACGGGCGGCTGGCCTCGGTGCTGGGGCGGGAGTTTGCCGAGAACGCGTTGAAGATTGACGCCGCCCGCGAGGGGATCCGGCTTTATGGCTACGCGGCGCTGCCGACCTATTCGCGCGGTGCGGCGGTGGCGCAGTTCCTTTTCGTGAACACGCGGCCGGTGAAGGACAAGATGCTGACCGGCGCCCTGCGTGCGGCCTATTTCGATTTCCTCAGCCGCGACCGGCATCCGGCGGCGGCGCTGTTCATTGATTGTGATCCGCAGCTGGTCGATGTGAACGTGCACCCGGCCAAATCCGAGGTGCGCTTCCGCGACCCTGGCCTGGCCCGCGGGCTGATCGTCTCTTCTCTGCGCCATGCGCTGGCCGAGGCCGGGCACCGGGCCTCGACCACGGTGGCAGGCGCCACTCTGGGGGCGATGAAGCCGGAACAGCCCACCGCCAGCGGCGCCCCCCGGATCTATCAGATGGACCGCCCTTCTTACGGCGCACGCAGCTTGTCCTATGCGGCGCAGTCCCCCGGCCAGCCGCAGACGTCTTCCCATGATGCGCCGCCATCGCCAGGCTTTGCCGACCTGGCCGGTGCCTACAGCGGCCGGGTGACGGAAGTTCGGGAACTCCCAGTGGCCCCGGGTCAGCTTTCGGATGCGCCCGAGGCTGCCGCGCCCGGGGCCGAGCAGCTGCCGCTGGGGGCGGCCCGCGGCCAGGTGCATGAAAACTACATCATTGCCCAGACAGCTGACGGCATGGTGATCGTTGACCAGCATGCAGCCCATGAACGGCTGGTCTATGAAAAACTGAAGAAGCAGATGGCCGAAAACGGCGTCGCGGCCCAGGCGCTGCTGATCCCGGAAATTGTCGAGCTGAGCGACAATGACTGTGCCTGCCTGTTGGCGGTGGCCGAGGAGCTGGCAAAATTCGGGCTTGGCATCGAGGCGTTCGGCGGCAATGCCATTGCGGTACGGGAAACGCCTGCGATCCTGGGAGAAGTGAACGCCGAGGCGATGATCAGGGACATCCTGGATGAGCTGTCGGATCAGGGTGAAAGCCAGCTGGTGCAGGCCAAGATCGAGGCGATCCTGAGCCGGGTCGCCTGCCATGGCTCGATCCGCTCCGGCCGCCGGATGCGGGGCGAGGAGATGAATGCGCTTCTGCGGGAGATGGAGGCAACACCCCACTCCGGCCAGTGCAATCATGGCCGCCCCACACATGTGGAGCTGAAGCTGGCGGATATCGAGCGCCTGTTCGGGCGCACCTGAATAAGAACCCTCGAAACTGAGGAGATTGAGCAGTGACACTGGAACAGGCCCCATGGGCCATCTACGTGCTGGCCGGACTGGCGGCGCTTTTGGCCTTGGGGGCGCTGCGGCTGCGCGGCCACGCAAGGCATATGGAGCAGCTCAACGCTGATCTGCGCAGCCATAATGCCGGTTTGCAGGCTGAGGTTGCGCGGCTGCCGGAACTGGCGGATGAACTTTCCACCCTGCGCCGCACCAGCGAGAACGAACGCACCGCACGGTATCAGGCCGAGGCCCAGGTGCAGGCGCTGAAAGCCGAACACGCGGCGCGGCTGGAACAGCTCCACCACATGAACCAGCAGATGGAGCACAAGTTTGCGTCGCTTGCTTCTGGTGTGCTGAAGCAGAACTCGGAAAACTTCCTGAGCCTGGTCAGCGAACGCTTTCAAGCGCACAGCAAGTCGGCGGATGAGGATCTGGCCAAGCGCCACGCGGCAATAGAGGGGCTGGTGAAACCACTGGATCAGAAACTCGGCCAGTTCGGTGAACGGATCAAGGAAATCGAGCAGGCCCGCAACGAGGCCTACGGCGCAATCCAGACGCAGGTGAAGCATCTGGCCGAGGGCCAGGCCATGCTGGGCGGCGAGACCCGCAAGCTGGTGCAGGCGCTGCGGGCGCCCAAGACCCGCGGCCGCTGGGGCGAGATGCAGCTGCGCCAGGTGTTCGAAATGGCCGGCATGGCCGAGCATGTGGATTTCGAACTGGAGAAAAGCGTCGGCACCGACGACGGGATGCGCCGCCCCGATGCGGTTGTGCGTATTCCTGGCGGCAAGAGCATCGTGGTGGATGCCAAGACCCCGCTGGAGGGATATCTGGATGCGCTGGAGGCGGAGACGCCTGATCAGCAGCAGGAGGCACTGCTGCGGCATTCGGGCCACGTGAAGACACATGTGCGCCAGCTTGCGTCAAAGTCCTATCAAAGTGCTTTGGGCGAAACACCAGATTTCGTGGTTATGTTCATCCCTGGCGAGACCTTTGTTTCCGCGGCAGTGGAAACGGATCCGGGCCTGATCGAATACGCCTTTGAAAACAAAGTTCTGATTGCTACGCCGACCACCCTGATGGCGCTGGTGAAGTCCATCGCCTATGGCTGGCAGCAGGAGAAGATGGCGGAAAACGCTGTCGAAGTGCAAAAGACAGCCAAGGAACTTTACGACCGGCTGTCGACGTTCTCGAAAAACCTTGCCGCCGTAGGCAAGTCGCTGTCGTCTTCGGTGAACAACTACAACAAGGCGGTGGGCTCACTGGAAGCCCGGGTGCTGCCCTCGGCCCGCAAGTTCGAGTCGATGGGCGTGGTGGCAAGAGGGGCTGAGTTGGAGGATCCCGGCCAGGTGGAAGTGGAGCCGCGCCAGGTGGCGCTGCTGGCGGAGGAGTAGGTGCAGAATCTGCTGGCCGTGCGGGCAGGCGTGCCCGCTGATGCTGCCCTGCTGCGGGCGGCGGAGGTCGAGGCCGAAAGCATTGTCGCGCTGCTGCGGATCGCAGTTTCGGGCGGGTTGCTGGTGGGGCTGGTGCATGCAGCCAATGCGGTAAAGGCTCTGGATCAGGAATATCTATGGCACCAGGTCGGCCTCGCGGCGGCAACCATGCTGGCTTATATGGCGGTCGGCGTGCTGATCCTTGCCGCAATCCGGAAGAGCGTGTTCCGGCGTTGGATGATCTGGGGGGCAGTGAGTGCTGACGGGATTTTTCTGTTTCTCAACTCCTGGCTGTCGCTGGTGAATTCCGGGCTTCCGGGCGATGCGGTTTTTGCAATGCCTTCCACCTGGATGGCGCCGCTGGTCCTGGCTTTTGGGGTGTTGCGGTTCAACCCGCTGCTGCTGGCCTATCAGGTGCTGCTGGTCGCGGCGGGCTTTGCCGGGCTTCTGATGTGGGAACCGCCATCGGTATCGGCGGATGCGGTGCAGCGGATGCAATTGGCGATGGCAACACCGCCCAATCTGATGCGGGTGTTGATGATCGCTTTGGCGGGTCTTGTGCTGATTGTCGCGGCGGTGCGGATGCGCGGTCTGCTGCAGCGCTCGATCAAGGAAGCGCGGCAGAAGGCCAACCTGACCCGCTACCTGCCCGCCCAGCTGGCTGGCCGCCTGGCTGGCGGCGGACTGGAAGCGCTTCAGGAAGGGCGCCAGCAGAAGATGGCGATCCTGTTCATCGACATCCGCGGTTTTACCAGCTGGTGCGAAGGACGTGAGCCACAGGAAGTGAGCCGTCTGATCACGGGGTTCCGGGCCCGGGTCGAAGAGGTTGCGGGCCGCACCGGAGGGCTGATCGACAAATACATCGGCGATGCGGCGATGATCCTGTTTGAAGGTGAAAGCGCGGCGGCGCGGGCACTGGACTGTGCCGACGGCTTGCAAGCCGGGATGGAGGAGTGGCGCAAGGTGCGGGAGCAGGCTGGCGAAGAAGGTTTGGCAGCCGGGATCGGGGTGCATTGGGGCGAAGTGTTTTCCGGCGTCACCGGCACACCGGAACGGCTCGAGTACTCAGTCTTCGGTGACACGGTGAACACGGCGGCGCGGCTGGAACAGCTGACCAAGGATCATGGGATGGCGCTGATTGTGTCCGAGGCGCTTCTGGAGGAAGCCGGGGTAGAGCCCGCGCGCGCGGCATGGACTGCGCTGCCGCCGGAGGTTTTGCGCGGGCGCCGAAGCGGGCTCGCGCTGTTCGGCAAGGCGCAGGGCTGATTGCGCCGCTGTTTGCCCCAGATCAAAGACTTAGGCGTTTTGCCTGCTGTTTGATATGCTGAGGCTGCGAACAGAAGGAATGGAGCAATGCTGGAGATCTCAGTCCGCAAGGTGGCACAGGTGGCGATGATGGCCCGGGAATTGGGCCGCGCGGAAGGTGAGCTGCGCGCTTTCATCGACCGGATGGGCGAGGACCAGCAGGCGGAGCTAGTCGGCATTATGTGGGTCGGCCGCGGCAGTTTTGAGCCGGAGGAGCTGGGCGAGGCGATTTATACCGCCCGGCAGGAAGCAACAACGCCGACCGTCGACTACCTGCTCGGCACGCCGCATTTGGCGGACAATCTGGAAGCAGGGCTGGAGGCGCTGGGCATTGACGTCAACGATGTTGAAGATGATGTGATCGGCCGCTAAACAGCTGCACCAGGTTCGCAACGCGAAAGGGCGCCGCAATCCGGCGCCCTTTGTTGTGTCAAGCAGTCATCAGGGCTTGCTGTCGACGACCTCAAGGTGCTGTGCCAGCTTGCCGATCTCGCCCATCCACTTTTCGACCAGGCCCAGGTCGCTCGGTGCGGCGTGAACGCCGGCGGCGATCTTGCCATTCATGGCAGCCTCGATGGCAAAGGACACCGGATAGGAGACCAGACGCGCCATTGCGGTGCCGCGCGCGTCACCCCAGGCGTCCATGACATAAGTCTTGTGCCAGGCTTCGGTACCGTCTTTCTCGGCTTTCAGCCCGACGCAGAGCACTACCCGGTCCGGCTCGCCTTCGTCATAGGCGTTCTCGGCCCAGAACTGGTCTGACATTTCCTTGAGCCGGGCGTCGCCTTCGGGGCCGGAGAGGGTTTCAACCTCCTTGAATACTTCTGCCCAGGCATCGGCCCAGCCGTTAAGGCGCAGGGTGCCGCGGACGAATTCCTTCACTTTCCAGTCCTCGCCGAATTCGTACTGGCCCATGAAGGGGATCGAGTCGCGGTTCGGGTAGACTTCGAAGCTTTCCGGGGCGGGCAGCGGTGCGTCGTAGGAGGAGATTGCGTCCCAGGGGCGGGCGATGTCCAGTTCCTTGAAATCGCGGATCGACTTGGACGGCGACCGCAGCGCCTTGAGCACGCCAAGCGGCGACCAGCTGAACTTGTAGCGGAACGGGTTCGGTGTCTTGGGGATGCCGCCGCAATAGGAGATGAAGCTGATCTCATTCTCCGTGTCATAGGCATCGGAGGCCTTGTAGTCCGCCACCAGCGCATGCGCCATCAGGTGGTCGATGCCCGGATCCAGGCCGACCTCGTTGATCAGGCAGGCGCCGGCAACCTTGGCTTTTTTGTCCAGCGCGCGCATCTCCGGCGCGATGTAGGATGAGGAGACGAAATGAGCTCCGTGACTGATCGCGAGTTCGGCCAGCGGCACGTGCCAGTCGCCGGGCAGCATCGAGACGATAACATCCTTCGGGCTCAGCATCTGGCCCAGGTTGGCCAGGCTGAAGCTGTGAATGTTGGTGGTCAGGTCGCCCACGGCCTCGCGGGCCTTGTCGGTTGTCCGGTTCCAGACCGCGACATTATGGCCCGCTTCCAGCAGGCGGCGCAGGCCGGGAATGGCGGAGAGGCCGGTGCCGCACCAATGAATTGTCATTTTTGGTCTCCCTTGCTTGTTCGGCGGAGGCATGAAAAGCCGTTCGTCCGGCGGCATGCCGGGCAGCGCCCGTCCGCCACCAAAGGCGGGCGCTTTGCTTCCGCCCGCGGACGGCCGCAGCCGTCACTGCGAGCGGAATGATGCTTCATACTGGCAGGTGCTCCAGGAAGGTGGTCTTGGCCCGGGCCCAGACGCCGCCTTCCAGATCGGTCAGCGTCTGCAGCGAGGGCAGGAGCTGGGCGGCATAATCTTCGGAGCTTTCCACCGGCAGCATCGAGGGCAGGTTGTCGATCGCCATTACGTCGAGCACCGGGTTTTCCGCGACACGCAGGGCGGGGGCGTCCCAGGTGGTGGCGCGGTCATAGACCGGCACAGGGTTGTAATCGCTGTCCGGGTCACAGGCGACATCGCCGATGGCGGTCAGCTTGCGGTCTGCGGCCAGTGCCTCGCGCGGCACAAAGACCGGGGTGCCGGGGCGGGCGAAGATGCAATTGAGGAAAAGGTCATGGGCCAGGATCTCCGGGAAGGGGCCGCCATGGGCGGTTTCACCCATGTCCCATTTGGTGACTTCGATGCCCATGGCCTCGCAGAGATCGGCAGCACCGGTGCCGACCCGGCCGAGCGCGCCGATCACGATGGCAGACGGACGGTCCATGTTCAGCGTGTCCAGCTCCGCACCCAGGTCCGTTAGCAGCGCATCCTTGCCGGGATAGACGCCAACCGGCCCGCAGAGTTCGCCGCGCTGCTGGGCAGCCCAGGATTTCAGCGTCACCGCGGCGCCGGCATAACCCGCCCAATAGCCAAAGGCAGCAACCCTGCGGCCGGTCTCATCCACCAGATACTCCAGATCATAGAGCGTGCCGCCGCCGGCCTTGAACCGCTCCAGGAGCGCCTTGCCACAGTGCTGGCCCTTGAAGGCATGGCCGAACATGATGTGGCGGTGGGGCAGCGGGGTGCCGTCCTCGGGCAATTCCTTCAGGCCGAAGATGATCGCGTCCTCAGGCGCCTCGGGCCAGGAGTTCTCCGGCGCAATCTCGCAGCCTGCATCAATGTAGCCCTGCAGCGGGACTGCCCGCACGGAGCTCTCCTCTACCGTGACCTTGATGCCGTCTGACAACAGTGCCCTGGCGCCATCAGGAGTCAGGCCAACCCGCTCTTCATTGGGGCGCTGTTCGGCCCGTACCCACAGATGAGTCATCTTCTTGTCCTTCAAAGCATTCCCTTGGCATAGGCTGCGCGCACCGACCCGCGCTGTTCCATTGCCGTCATGAAGTTCTGGATTTTGGGGAAGTTTTCGACCTTGACCCCGTCACCGTCCAGCCAGGTGCAGACCACATAGAGGTAGCAATCGGCGAGGCTGACTTCCTCGCCCAGCACAAAGGGGCCGCGCAGCCCGGACTGGCTGATGTATTCGCAGGAGGCTGTCATGGTCTGCGGCACCTTGGCCTGCATGTCCTTGTAGCTGGAGGTCTTGCCGGCCCAACGGCTGCCGCGCAGCTTGTGGGCGTGGTTCACATGCATGGTTGAGGCAAGGTAGAACATCACCTCGCGCATCCGGGCCAGACGCACCGGGTCCTTCGGGCGCAGACCGGCGTCCGGCGCCTTGTCGGCGATGAATTCCAACAACGCGCCGGTTTCGGTCAGGATGCCCCCCTCCACCGCCAGCGCGGGCACCCGGCCTTTGGGGTTGATCTGGGCATAGGCCGCGCCGGTCTGCTCCTTGGCGGCAAAGTCGATTTTCACCGTCTCATACTCGATCCCGGCCTCTTCCAGCGCGATGGCCACGGCCACCGAGATTGTATTGGGGGCGTAATAGAACTGCATGTTTTTCCTCCTCCCTGACGTCACAGATGTGTCTGGGCAAAATGTCGGTCCGGCGCTTCCAGATGCGGCACTGCGTTGAACAAAACCGGGCTCCAGTGGCCGCCGATGGGAAACAGCCGGTGCATAGAGGTGTTCATGACCGCAAGCGCAATCCGCGCCATGCCCGCGGTGTCCAGCCCCAGAGTCTGACGCATTGCCATCGAGATCAGCCCGCCGGAGGTCACCACCAGTGCCGGGCCGTCACCTGCAGCGATTTCCTCCAGCGCCTGCCGTGTCCGCGTTTCGAAATGCGACCAGCTTTCGTAAGGCTCTGCAATCTCACCTGCGGCCCAGGCGGTGAAAACCTTGGGCAGGTGGTCGACAAAGCCTTCGCGCTCCTCCGGTACCGCCAGCCCATGCTGATCGCGCATCGCCTCGGCGAGGGTGAAATACTCCATCTCGTTGAGGCGGGCGTCCTGCACAACTTCGGTGTATCCCATCGAGGCGGCGGTTTCGATATGCCGGGTCAGCGTGCCGCAGTAGACGCGCGGATGGTGATTGCCGCTGCTGCGCAGATGCTCCCCCAGCCAGGCCGCCTGCTGGTGGCCCAGGTCGCTCAGACGGTCATAGCTCGCCTCGTCCCGGGCGCTGGTATTGGCCTGGCCGTGGCGGATCAGCGTGATGTGGGACATCGACAGGCGGCTCCGTTGTTACCGGGAAAGTCTTAGGGGAGGTTCCGGGCAGAGGGAAGAGAGGGTTTGGGCAGTGGTTCCATCAATTCCATTGAGAGCGGGAAAAACTTGGAGCACTGTGGGCTTGTCAGCCAGGAGATATGTGATGCCCCTCAATCCTCAGAGATTTCTTGATGATCTGCACATATTGCGCAGCTTCGGGGCATCGGGTGTGGGCAAGGGCGTGGTGCGGCAGGCCTTTTCCGGAGCTGACATTGCAGCGCGCAAATGGCTGGCCGGGCGGATGGAAGAGGCCGGGCTGGAGCCGCATTTCGACCCGCTGGGCAATCTTTTCGGCTTGGCAGGGGAGCGGAGCCTGCTGGTGGGCTCGCACAGCGACAGCCAGCCCGAGGGCGGCTGGCTGGACGGGGCGCTGGGCGTGGTGGCCGGGCTGGAGGTTGCCCGCGCGGCCAGGGAGGCGGGCGGGCCACGGATCTCCTGCGTCAGCTTTCAGGATGAGGAGGGGCGGTTCGGGGTGCTGACCGGCTCGGACGTCTGGACTGGCAAGCTGGCGCTGGAGGAGGCGGATGGGTTTACCGATACGCAAGGCGCCACGCTGGCAGAGATGCGGGCGCAGATGGCGGTCCTGGCCGGGCATTTCCTGCCTCATGGCCGGTTCAGCGGGTTTCTGGAGATGCACATCGAACAAGGCCCTTATCTGGAGGCGACCGGGTTAGGGATTGGGGTTGTGACGGATATCGTCGGCATTCGCGATATGCGGATCACCTTCGAGGGCCGCCAGAACCATGCGGGCACCACGCCGATGCACCTGCGCCGCGACGCGTTCCAGGCGCTAACGTCCTTCAACGAGAGCCTGAACGGCCGGTTTGCCAATGTGGCCACGCCTGCCACGGTTTGGACCATCGGCCAAGTTGCACTGCATCCCAATGCCTCCTCCGTGGTGCCCGGGCGGGTGGAATTCTCCCTGCAATGGCGCGATGCGGATGCAGACCGGCTGGCGCGGATGGAAACGCTCATCAAGGAGACCGCGCGGGAAGTCTCTGCTGATCACGGTATCACAGCGGCGTTTGGCCCGGTGCTCGGGATTGAGCCGGCAGCGATGGATGCACGGTTTCAGGCGGAGCTGAGTGACGCTGCGGAGGCATTTGCGCCCGGCAAGTGGCAGAAGATGCCCTCCGGCGCGCTGCATGATGCCGCCAATCTGGCCACGGTGATGCCTGCAGGGATGCTGTTTGTGCCCTCGGTCGGCGGCATCAGCCACGCCTTTGACGAGGACACGGACGAGGCGGATCTGGTGCTGGGCCTGCAGGTGCTGGACCGGGCGGCCCGGGCGCTGGCGGCATGACCCTGGCGGCACGCGACAGGGGCCGGGCGCTCCCGCCTGTTCCCGGCCATTCGCAGAATGCCCGTCACAGTTGGGCCGGGCGCCGCTGGCGCGGCGCCGGTCAGGCCCGGCCGTAGCCGCGTTTGAGCATCCGGTTGCGGTGCTTGTCGGCGGCCAGAGAGGCCTCGCGCAGGTTGCCGTAAATATTGATCACGCTTTGCCCGTTGCGGCCGGCCACGCCCCATTCGCGCAGCACGGAAACCTCAGAAAACAGGTTCATCGCCAGCTCGATGCGGTAGAATCGCGACGGGCGCGAGGGGGCTTGGCGGTAGAGCAGACAGGTGGACATGCCCAGATTCTACGCCAAGCGATTCGCCCCGGCAAGAATCTCTACATCACGCCGAGGACGGTGAGACCCAGCAGCGCCGAGGACAGGGCTGCCACGGCAAAGGCCGCAGTACGCAGAACCGGAATACCGATCATGTAGATCACATAATGCGCAGCCATGCCGGTGAAGAAAGCGAGCCCGAGAGTGCCGGGCTGCTGGTCCGGCGGGAGCACCAGCATGGCCAGGATGGAGAGCGGCGCAAAGGCGGCAAACAGCTCCACCCCGACGATATGCGCCCGGTGCGCGCGCTGGGCCCAGGGTGATTGCGGCTTGTCATCAGGGCTGGGATTGGCAAGCGCCCCCTTCAGGCCGCGGACAAAGATCCTGTCGAGAATATAGGGCACCCAGGCCACCGCCAACCAAAGCCCGGACAGGGTGGTGAAATACTGCAGCTGCGTCATCGCACGTTCCTCCATCTGACAGGAGAAAGCGTAGTGTTTTCAGACGGCTTTTCTACTTTTGCGAAATCAGGTCCAATCCACATCACCCAGAAAGATGTAGCCCGCGCCATAGATCGTCTTGATCAGCCGCGGATTCTTGGGGTCTTCGCGCAGCTTGGTGCGCAGGCGCGAGATACGTACATCCATGGCCCGGTCAAAACTGTCTCCGGCGGCACCGCCCAGTGTCTCCTGCATCTGGGCACGGGAGATCAGCCGTTTGGGGCTGTCTAAGAACAGCCGCAGAACCTCGCCTTCGGCATGGGAAAACTGCGTCTCTGCGCCGGTGTCGTCCTCCAGCACATAGCGGTCGAAATGCGCTGTCCAGCCGGAAAACCGGGCAGTGTCGCTTGCCGGGGCTATGGTGCGGGGGCCGCTGCGCAGGCGGGCGCGGATGCGGGCGACGACTTCGGCCGGGTCAAACGGTTTGGTTATGTAGTCATCGGCGCCCAGTTCCAGTCCGGTCACCCGGTCCTGCACCTGGGCGCGGCCGGAGATGATGATGACAGCGGCGCCCTGCTCCAGCGCCAGCCGGTGTACCAGCGCCAGACCGTCAGTGTCGGGCAGCGACAGATCGACCAGGCAGACATCCGGGGTCATCCGGTTCAGCGCGGCTTCGAACTCCCGTGCGCGGGAAAAGCTGAGGGTCCGGAAGCCGGCTTCCTCCAATGTATCGGTAAGGATCTGCCGGATCTCCGGCTCGTCATCCAGAATGGTGACCAGGGGGGGCGTCATGCGGCAGGCTCCGGTTTGATCAGCTCGGACAGCTGGTGCGTGGTGAAAGGTTTGCGCAAAACCGGGCCGCATTTCAATGCCTTGCGAAACAGCGGATCGCTGACCGGCAGCGAAGTCATCAGGATGCAGGGCAGGCCGGAACCGTCAAGGCGGGAGGCCAGGTCGATGCCGGTGGCGGTGCCTTCCAGCTTAATGTCCGATAGGACCAGGGCGATGTCCGGAAGGCCGGCGGTGAGCGCGCAGGCTTCATCCACACTGGCGGCTTCGATTACCGAGTAGCCGAGATCTATCAGCATGTCCCGGAAGGCGGCGCGCAGCTCCTCGCTGTCTTCTACCAGCAAGGCCATTCCGCCGCCTGCATCCGGAGCCAGCCGGTAAGGCAGGCGCAGGATGATCGCGGCACCGGAGACGCCGTTGCCGATCCGAATGTCGCCGCCCGCCAGCTTTGCCATGTCATAGACCATTGGCAGGCCGAGGCCGGATCCCTCGCTGCCCTTGGTGGTGAAGAAGGGATTGAGCGCTTTGTCCAATGCCTCGGGTGAGAAGCCGGGCCCGGTGTCGCTAACTGTGATCTCTACCCAGGTCCGGCCCACCGCATGGGCACTGACGGTGATCTGCCCGGTGGTTCCGCAGGCATCGCGGGCGTTCAGGATCAGGTTCAGCAGCGCATCCTGCAGCTTGCCGCTGTCGAGCAGCAGCACCTCGTCGGGCATGTTGTCGAGGATGCTGAGCCCAATCCCCTGCGGCAGCAATGGCGACGCGAGAATCTTCAGCTCGCCCAGCAGCGTGTGCATGTCGGTGGCCTGCGGACGCAGGCTGCGCTGGCCGGTCATCTCGGCTATCCGGTTCAAGAGCCGCCCGCCGCGTCTTGCGGCGGACAATGTGCCCTTGATCAGTTCAGCGGCTCCGTCACTCAGCTCCATCTTCTCCAGCTTGCCCTGCATGCCGAGAATGATTGTCAGGAGGTTTGAAAAGTCATGCGCAAGGCCGGACGTCATCTGTGCTGCCATCTCGCGCCGGCGCGCCTGCTGCAGGGCGACGCGGGCCTGGGTTTCCTCGGTTACATCCATCGACAGGATATAGACGCCGCCGTGCTGGTCCGGGGTGAAGGCCACCCGGATACGGCGGCTGCCGTGACTTTCGGTGAACTCAAAGACCGGGCTGCCGCCTTTGTAGGCCGCCAGCAGATGCGGTTCGATCCGCTCGAAGGCGTCCTCGCCCAATGCGTCGGAGATATGCATCCCCAGAATGTCAGATGGGCGGCTGGGAAACACCGAGCTGAGGCGGCGGTTTGTATAGGTGTAATAGCCGTCCGCATCGACGTGGGCGATATGAGCCGGCATCATTTCGGTGGTGAGGCGGGTGCGGCCTTCGATTTCGGTCAACTGGCGCTTGGCCTCCTCCAGCGCGGTATTGCTGGCCGCCAGCTGCCGGTTGGCGGCGGAAAGCTCCTCGGTGTAGGCAATCAGTTTCTCTGACATTTCCTCAGACCGGGAGCGCAGGAGCTGCTCCGCCTGTTTGGTGCGGGTGATATCGGTGTAGACTGTGACCCAACCGCCCTGCGGCAGCGGCGAGCCCTCGATCGAAATCATTTGCCCGTTGGGACGTTCGCGCTCCAAGTAATGCGGCACGAAATCCAGGGCCTGTTCGACACGGGTCCGCACAATTTCTTCGATATCCGTTTCCGGGGCATATTCGCCGCTTTCGGCCAGAAAGCGGATGGTGTCGGAAAAGGCGGCGCCAGGCTGGGCCAGGTGGTCCGGCAGATTGAACATTTCCTGGAAGCGGCGGTTGCACACGGCCAGCCGCAGGTCGTTGTCATAAATCGACAGCGCCTGGGCGATCAGATTCAGCCCGGCGGTCGTCATGGCGGCGTGCTGCTTGCTTGTGCGGTTCATGGTGCTCCCCGGACCATGGCTAGCATTGCGGCGGTTGCGGAGCAAATTGCCATTCGGCCGCGGACGGTAAACGTGCCGTGGCGTCAAGGCCGCGGTCGCCTTCTGATTGCCGGGCATGGTGTGCTGATGATGGCACATCTGATTCCGTTCTTAAAAAAGACCAGCCTCTGCATCTGATTCGAAATCCGCCGGTTCGTGCGCATTTCGCGCGCTTTGCAAGGGCGGTTGCAGGAGTGTTGCAGTATTTCCAATTTTTGGTGCTACGGCAATTGTTCGTAACAGCCCGGAAAACAAGGGGGCCTATGCTGTTACAATTTGTAAGATTTGGGAAAACATCAGGAAAAAGTTGACGGGTTAACATCCGGTCGTCCCTAATCGGGGCCAGAGCCGCGGACAGCGGCCGGTCCGGCAGCAACGCCGGAAAGGGAGGAAAGAAAGTTGGCTCAGATGCAGATGGGCGCCGAAGGGATGCAATCCCTGCCGGCGCTGCTTCAACGCAATGCGGTGCAATTCGCAAACGCGCCGGCCTACCGGGAAAAGGAATTCGGCATCTGGCAATGCTGGACCTGGTCCGAGGCTGCGAAAGAAATCGAGGCGCTGGCGCTGGGGCTTGTCAACCTCGGCGTGAACGAGGGCGATTTCGTCGCCATTATCGGCCGCAACCGGCCTTATCTATATTGGTCGATGGTTGCGGCGCAGGCGGTGGGTGCCGTGCCGGTGCCGCTCTACCAGGACGCGGTGGCAGAGGAGATGGCCTATGTGCTGGGCCATTGCGGTGCGCGCTTTGTGATCGTGGGCGATCAGGAGCAGGCCGACAAGGTGATCGAGGTCCAGGATCAGCTCCACCAGTTCGAGCACATGATCTATCTCGACCCGCGCGGCATGCGGAAATACGACCATGCGCAGCTGCACCAGTTCAGCCATATTCAGGACCAGGGCCGCGCCGCCCGTGACGAACTGGCCGGCGAACTGCAGGCGCGCCAGGACAAGTTGACCTACGACAGCACCTGCGTGATGCTTTATACCTCCGGCACCACTGGCAAGCCCAAGGGCGTGGTGTTGTCAAACCGCAACGTTATCGAAAGCGCCAAGAACTCCGCCGAGTTCGACGGTCTGACCAAGGGCGAAAATATCCTGTCCTACCTGCCGATGGCCTGGGTGGGAGATTTCATCTTTTCAGTGGGCCAGGCCTATTGGTGCGGCTTCTGCGTGAACTGCCCGGAAAGCGCCGACACCATGATGACCGATCTGCGCGAAATCGGTCCGACCTATTTCTTTGCGCCGCCGCGCGTGTTCGAAGGCCAGCTGACCAATGTGATGATCCGGATGGAGGACGCGGGCGCCCTGAAGCGCAACATGTTCCATCACTTCCTGGCCCACGCCAAGAAAGTCGGCGGTCACATTCTGGACGGCAAGCCGGTCGGGCTGATGGACCGCCTGAAGTACGCGCTGGGGAATGTTCTGGTCTACGGGCCGCTCAAGGACACCCTAGGCTATGGCCGTATCCGCGTCGGCTACACCGCGGGGGAAGCGATCGGGCCGGAGATCTTCGATTTCTACCGCTCGCTTGGGATCAATCTGAAACAACTTTACGGCCAGACCGAGGCCACCGTGTTCATCACGGTGCAGCCTGATGGAGAAGTGCGGGCCGATACCGTGGGCGTTCCGGCACCGGAGGTGGAAATCAAGATCGGCGATAATGGCGAGATCTACTACCGCTCACCCGGCACCTTTGTGGAGTACTACAAGAACCCGGAATCCACCGCTTCGACCAAGGACCCCGAGGGCTGGGTGGCCACCGGCGATGCCGGCTTCTTCGAGGACAGCTCCGGCCATCTGCGGATCATCGACCGCGCCAAGGACGTGGGCAAGATGGCTGATGGCAGCATGTTTGCGCCCAAATATGTGGAAAACAAGCTGAAATTCTACCCGGATATCCTGGAGGCAGTCGTGTTCGGCAATGGCCGCGACCGCTGTGCCGCCTTCATCAACATCGATCTGACGGCGGTGGGCAACTGGGCTGAGCGCAACAATATCGCCTATGCCTCCTACCAGGAACTGGCGGGCCATCCGAAGGTTCTGGAAACCATCCGTTCGCATGTGACGGAAGTGAATAAATCGGTAGCAGAGGATCCGATGCTGTCCGGGTGCCAGATCCACCGCTTTGTGGTCCTGCACAAGGAACTGGATGCCGATGACGGTGAAATGACCCGTACCCGCAAGGTGCGCCGCCGCATCGTGGAAGAGAAATTTGCCGATATCATCGCCGCACTCTACGACGGTTCGGAAAAGGTCTCGACGGTCACGGAGGTGACCTATGAAGATGGCCGCAAGGGCTCGATCAAAGCGACGCTGACCATTGTCGATGCGGATGTGAAACCGGCAGCGGTTCACAAGGTGGCCGCAGAATGAGGCCTGTATCTCCGGACACACTTCCGCCCCGTGCCGGGCAGGCCGGGCGATCCTCAGATCAGGTCGGGGTTCAGGCCGGGATTGTAGGCCGTGTTGACCACCTGCTGGATCTTGAAGGGGGAGCTGAACCCATGGGTTTGCTCGATAATGGAGGCCAGGCTTTCGGATTGGCTAAGGCCCATCTGCTTGCATTCGATTGCCATCTTCAGAAGGCAGGAATGCTCAAGTTCGCCGAACATAACTTCGATCTCCTTGCTGCTCGTTTTGAACAAGTATCGCATGGAAATCTTAAAATTTCTATGTGGCAAAAAAATGGAGGCCGTTGTTATGCTTGACAATTCCTTAAGCTACGTCACCGAGGACGGCCGCACCATCGGCGGTGTGGTGATGGAGATGAAGAATATCACCCTGCGGTTCGGCGGCGTGGTGGCGATCAAGGACATCTCCTTCGATATCCGCGAGGGCGAGATCCGCGCGATCATCGGTCCCAACGGGGCCGGCAAATCCTCGATGCTGAACGTGATTTCGGGCTTCTATGTGCCGCAGGAGGGCGAGGTGCTGTTCCACGGCAAGAAGCGCCCGCAGATGAAACCCTATGAGGTGGCGCGCCAGGGCATCGCCCGCACCTTCCAGAATATTGCGTTGTTCGAGGGCATGAGCGTTCTGGACAACGTCATGACCGGGCGGCTCAACTACATGAAAACAGGCCTGTTTGCGCAGGCGCTGTGGAAGGGCAAGGCAGAGCGGGAAGAGACCGAGAACCGCGAGGTTGTGGAGCGGATCATCGATTTTCTGGAGATCCAGCACATCCGCAAGACTCCGGTTTCGCGGCTGCCCTATGGCCTGAAGAAGCGGGTCGAGCTGGCGCGCGCGCTGGCGGCGGAGCCGAAGCTGTTGCTGCTGGATGAGCCGATGGCCGGCATGAACGTCGAAGAGAAGGAGGACATGTCCCGCTTCATCCTGGATGTGAACGACGAATTCGGCACCACCATTGCCTTGATCGAGCACGATATGGGCGTGGTGATGGATCTCAGCGACCGTGTGGTGGTGATGGACTACGGCAAGAAGATCGGGGACGGCACACCGTCTGAAGTGCGCAGTAACCAGGATGTGATCGACGCCTATCTGGGGGTTTCCCATGACTGAGTTGCAACGCAGCAACACCCGGCCCCGGCGGGATGACTACCGTACACCCCCTGTGCACCCCCTGTGCACCGCCACCGCGCAGAATTCCGAGGAGAGTCTCTAATGCCTGAACAACTCGTCTTTGCGATGGAAGTGACGCTGAACGGCCTGATGGCGGGCGTGCTTTATGCGCTGGTGGCGCTGGGGTTTGTCCTGATCTACAAGGCCTCCGGCATTTTCAACTATGCGCAAGGGGTCATGGCGCTGTTTGCGGCGATGACGCTGGTCGGGATCATGCAGGGGCAGGTGCCGTTCTCGCATGTCATCAATGCGGTCTTCGGCGGCCATATCACCCATTTCGGCTGGAACGTGCCCGGGGTGCTCGCGATTGCCCTGACGGTGGCGGTGATGGTGCTGCTGGCCTGGCTGGTGCAGGTGCTGGTGATGAAGCACCTGGTGGGCCAGGAGCCGATCATCCTGTTCATGGCCACCATCGGTCTGGCGTATTTTCTGGAAGGCGTCGCCGACCTGATGTGGGGCTCCGAGATCAAGACGCTGGACGTGGGTCTGCCGCAGGGGATCAACCTGTGGATCGACGAAGCCACCTTCAACATCTTCGGCTACGGCTTCTTCATCGACAACCTGGATATCGTGGCGACAGTGATTGCGGCGCTGCTGGTGGCGGGCCTGGTCTGCTTTGCCCAGTACACCAAGCAGGGCCGGGCGATGCGCGCAGTTGCGGATGACCACCAGGCGGCGCTGTCGGTCGGCATCTCGCTGAACTTCATCTGGGTTCTGGTCTGGTCGGTTGCAGGCTTCGTGGCGCTGGTTGCGGGCATCGTCTGGGGCACCAAGTCCGGCGTGCAGTTCTCGCTGTCGCTGATCGCGCTGAAAGCCCTGCCGGTGCTGATGCTGGGCGGCTTCACCTCGATCCCCGGCGCCATCGTGGGCGGCCTGATCATTGGTGTGGGCGAGAAACTGTTCGAATTCGCCATCGGCCCGATGGTCGGCGGCGCCACCGAGAACTGGTTTGCCTATGTGCTGGCGCTGCTGTTCCTGGTGTTCCGCCCGCAGGGCCTGTTCGGGGAGAAGATCATTGAACGGGTCTGAGGCTCATATGATCTGCTCCCCTGGTGCTCAGCCCTCCAGTCGGCGGAAGGCGGCGATGACGATGGCGGCGAACACCGTGGCGATCAATGTGAAGGCGAGGGTCAAGTCGCCGATGAGCTGCGCCGCCAGCACCGTCAGCAGTCCTGCCCCGCAAATACCCATCAGCATCAGTCCCCAGGGTCCGGGTGCGGCGCTGGAAGCCCGCCGCCGCGGCGCTGCCGGCTGGAACGGCGGCAGCACTGTTGCGTCTTCCACCGTTTCCAGAAGCTTGGCTTTGGCCACTGCAAATTCGGCGGCTGAGATGTCACCCTTCTTCCGCGCGGCCTCCAGCCGCCGGATTTCCTCGAAAATCGCGGTCATTGTTCCCACTCACTTTACCCAAGCAAAGGGTGGCACAAAGAAATGGGCAAAATGTGGCCAGACACGGATTTCTGACAAACTGGTTAACGCTGGGAGCGCGGCATGACCAAGGCGATTGCCATCATCAACGTGATTGCCTGGGCCGGGTTCTGGTCGTTCGGATACTTGGCGTTGACGGCGGAAGGGTTCACGGAAACCCAGATCGTGACCGCTGCCCTGCTGGCCGCCTTCGGCCTGATCACCGGGATCATCGCGTATCTGCGGCTGGTGCGCGGCAGCGAGCGCAGCGGCTATGCCAGGCCGTCCAAGCGGAGGACCCGCGAGCAGCGCGATGCGGCGCAGGCCCTATGGGGGCAGGTCGAATGAATGCCGCCTCTGAAACAATCAAAACAGACGCCCGGACCGGGGCCCGTTTGCAAGAGAAAGGGAGCATCTGAGACATGTTCTACCGTGAAGCCGGGGATTTCAAAGTCTCCTATGCCGATGACAGCCAGACCTTCCCGATCAAATTCGACCGCTACCGGTACTATGTGGTGCTGGCCGTGGCCTTTGGCATCATCCCGTTCCTGATCAACGATTACTGGGCCAATGCGATCCTGCTGCCGTTCCTGATCTATTCGATTGCCGCGATCGGGCTGAACATTCTGGTCGGCTACTGCGGGCAGGTGAGCCTGGGAACCGGCGGGTTCATGGCTGTTGGCGCCTATGCCTGCTACAAGCTGATGACCGCCTTTCCCGAAGTCAGCATGTTCATCCATGTGGTCCTGGCGGGCGGCATCACCGCTGGCGTCTGTGTGCTGTTCGGCCTGCCCAGCTTGCGCATCAAGGGGTTCTACCTGGCGGTGGCGACGCTGGCGGCGCAGTTCTTTCTGGTGTGGCTGTTCAACCGGGTGCCATGGTTCTACAACTACTCCGCCTCGGGGCAGATCAACGCGCCGGAGCGGGATACTTTCGGCATCCTGATCACCGGCCCCAATGCGCCGGCCTGGGCCACTTATCTGTTCTGCCTGATCTTCCTGACTGTTTGCGCGCTGGTCGCCCGCAACCTGACCCGCGGCACCGTGGGCCGCAGCTGGATGGCGATCCGCGACATGGATATCGCCGCCGAGATCATCGGGGTGAACCCGCTGAAGGCCAAATTGACCGCCTTTGCCGTCTCCGGCTTCTTCATCGGCATCTCCGGCGCGCTGTTCTTTGCGGTCTACCTGGGCGCAGTCGAGGTCGGCGAGGCCTTTGGCATCAGTAAGTCCTTCCTGGTGCTGTTCATGGTGATTATCGGCGGGCTGGGTTCGATCTTCGGCTCCTTTGCCGGCGCCGCCTTCCTGGTGCTGCTGCCGGTGATCCTGAAAGTTGTGGGCGTGGATTTGCTGAACTGGCCCACTGACATCGTGGCGCATTTCCAGCTGGTGATCGTCGGCGCGCTGATCATCGTCTTCCTGATCGCGGAGCCGCACGGCATGGCGCAGCTGTGGCGCGTCGCCAAGGAGAAACTGAGACTGTGGCCGTTCCCGCACTGATGCGGGCGGCCTGAGAGCTGGCGGGGAGAAAAGCAAGACCACCCCCGTTTTTGGAAACCATCGGATAAGACCAAAGGGAGGATTTAAGCCGATGAAAAAGACACTGACCACACTGGCGCTGGGCGCCGCGATGGCAGCCGGTCCGGCAATGGCGGACCTGGTGTTCCCGGACCTCAGCTACCGGACCGGGCCTTATGCGGCGGGCGGCATCCCGTTCTCGGATGGCTACAACGACTATTTCACCCTGCTGAACGAGCGCGATGGCGGCATCGGCGGTGTGCCGGCCAAGGTGATCGAATGCGAGACCGGCTATAACACCGAAAAAGGCGTGGAATGCTATGAGTCCACCAAGGGCCAGGGCGCGCTGATCTATCAGCCGCTGTCCACCGGCATTACCTACCAGCTGATCCCCAAGGTGACCGCGGACAACATCCCGCTGCACACCATGGGCTATGGCCGGACTTCGGCCGCGAACGGCGAAGTGTTCAGCCATGTGTTCAACTATCCGGCCAACTACTGGAACGGTGCCTCGGGCGTGGTGAACTACTTGCTGGAATCCAACGGCGGCGACATCAGCGGCAAGAAAATTGCGCTGGTCTACCACAACTCCGCCTATGGCAAGGAGCCGATCCGCACTCTGGAAGAGCTGTCCAAGAAGCATGGCTTTGAGCTGATTGCCCTTCCGGTGGATCACCCGGGCCAGGAGCAGAAGTCGCAGTGGCTGCAGATCCGCCGCGAGCGTCCCGACAATGTCGTGATGTGGGGCTGGGGCGTGATGAACCAGGTGGCGATCCAGGAAGCTGCCAACATCCGTTTCCCGATGGAGAACTTCATCGGCGTGTGGTGGTCCGGTGCCGAGCATGATGTTATGCCGGCAGGCGACAAGGCCGATGGCTATAAGGCGGTGACTTTCCACAACGTGGGCCGCGACTTCCCGGTGTTTGACGACATCCAGAAATATGTCGTGGATGCAGGCAAGGCCGCGGGTGCCGGCGATCAGGTCGGCAACGTCCTGTATAACCGCGGCATGTACGCGGCGATGCTCGCAGCTGAGGCCGCCAAGACCGCGCAGGAAATCCATGGCACCGCGGACATCACAGCGGCGATGATGCGCGACGGCATGGAAGCGCTGGTGATCGATGAAGCCAAGATGGAAGCGCTGGGGATGCCGAACTTCGGCCCGACCTTCAACGTGTCCTGCGACAACCACGGCGGCCCCGGCCTTGTGGGCGTGACCCAGTGGGATGCGGAGAGCAAGACCTGGTCGCTGATCTCGGACTTCAAACCCTCTGACACCGAAGTGATCGGCAAGCTGATCGAGGAAGATTCGGGCGCCTACGCGGCTGAAAACAACATCGAGCCCCGCTGCAACTAAGGGCTTGGCGGCCCTGCCTTGGCAGGGCCGGGAACAACCGGCGCGGCGGGGGGCCGCCGCGCTGCGCAAACAGGGTTCCGGCTCAGGTCCGGGACAGGCATGAGGACACGCTTTGATGCTGGATGCAGCGAACACCGCCGCCGACACCGCCGATGTGCAGGCCGAGACCCTGCTGGAGGTCAACAATATCGAGGTGATCTACAATCATGTGATCCTCGTCCTGAAGGGCGTGAGCCTGAATGTGCCCAAGGGCGGCATCACCGCGCTGCTGGGCGGCAACGGAGCCGGCAAGACCACTACGCTTAAGGCGGTGTCGAACCTGCTGCACTCGGAACGCGGCGAGGTCACCAAGGGCTCGATCAAGTACCGCGGCGAGCATGTGCATGAGCAGGACCCGGCAGAGCTGGTGAAAAAGGGCGTCATCCAGGTGATGGAAGGCCGACATTGTTTCGAGCACCTGACGGTAGAGGAAAACCTGCTGACCGGCGCCTATACCCGTTCGGACGGCGGCGCGAACATCCAGAAAGACCTTGAGATGGTATACAGCTACTTCCCGCGCCTGAAGGAACGCCGCAAGAGCCAGGCGGGCTACACCTCGGGCGGCGAGCAGCAGATGGTGGCGATGGGCCGGGCGCTGATGAGCCGCCCGGAGACGATCCTGCTGGATGAACCCTCGATGGGATTGGCACCGCAGCTTGTGGAGCAGATTTTCGAGATCGTGAAGTCGATCAATGAGCAGGAGGGCGTGACCTTTCTGCTGGCTGAGCAGAACACCAACGTCGCCCTGCGCTATGCCCACTATGGCTACATCCTGGAGTCGGGCCGGGTTGTGATGGATGGGCCCGCGGCAGAGCTGCGCGAGAACCCGGACGTGAAGGAATTTTACCTCGGCATGTCGGATGAGGGGCGCAAGAGCTTCCGCGACGTGCGGTCCTACCGCCGCCGCAAGCGGTGGCTGAGCTGATGCGGGATGGTGATGTGATGAGCTATTTTGATACGCTTGAAACCCGCAGTGCCGACGAACGCGCTGCAGATCTGGCCAGGGCGCTGCCGGACCAGATTACCCGCGCCAAAACCGCGGCTGGTTATGCCGGATTGCTGGAGGGCGTAGACCCGGCAGCCGTGACCTCAACTGAGGCACTCGCGAAACTGCCGGTGCTGCGCAAGTCGGAGCTGAGCCGGGCACAGGCGGAAAATCCGCCCTTTGGCGGCTTTACCGTGAAGCCTGCGCATGGTTTTGCCCATGTCTTCCAAAGCCCCGGCCCGATTTATGAGCCGGGCGGGGTGGACGGCGACTGGTGGCGGATGGGGCGGTTCCTGAACGCCTGCGGCATCGGTCAGGGCGATGTGGTGCAGAACTGTTTCGGCTACCACCTGACGCCCGCCGGCATGATCTTTGAAAACGGCGCCCGGGCGGTTGGAGCGGCAGTGCTTCCCGCCGGCACCGGCCAGACTGAGTTGCAGGTGACCGCCGCGCGCGATGTCGGCGCCACGGCCTACGCAGGCACGCCGGATTACCTGAAGGTGATCTTGGACAAGGCCGATGCGATGGGTGTGGAGCTGGCGTTCTCTAAGGCGGCGGTGGGCGGCGGCGCGCTGTTCCCGTCCTTGCGCCAGGAATATGCCGATCGCGGGATCTCCTGCCTGCAATGCTACGCCACTGCGGACTTGGGCAACATCGCCTACGAAAGCCCGGCGATGGAGGGAATGATCGTCGACGAGCACGTGATCGTCGAGATTGTCACCCCCGGCACCGGCAATCCGGTGGCACCGGGTGAGGTGGGCGAGGTGGTGGTGACCACGTTGAATCCTGATTACCCGCTGATCCGATTTGCCACCGGCGATCTGAGTGCCGTGATGCCGGGTGCCTCGCCCTGCGGGCGCACCAATTTGCGGATCAAGGGCTGGATGGGCCGTGCCGATCAGACCACCAAGATCAAGGGCATGTTCGTGCGGCCCGAACAGGTCGCAGCGCTGGTCGGCAAGCATGACGAGATCGTCAAGGCCCGCGTCATTGCCAGCCGTGATGGCGAGATGGATGCGATGACGGTGCAAATCGAAGCCGCGGGCGGCGACATAGCGGCCTTTTCCCGCTCGGTGGTCGAAGTGCTGAAGCTCAAGGGCAAGGTCGAGGTGGTGGCACCGGGTGCGCTGCCCAAGGACGGCCTGGTGATCGAGGATCGGCGGACCTACGACTGATCCGCTTGGAATTTCCGAAATGGACGGGCGCCGGGCGAGGGCGCCCGTTTGCCGTTCCGGGCAGGGACAGGGAGCCAAGGCGCTTTCTGGCTGGAATTTCTGACTGGAATAGTCGTAATAGGGCGATGCAAACTATCAGCCGGACCCCAAGACTGCTTCAAAATGACTGCCGCGAATGACCCCATAGAATACGCCCCCAAGGGGCGCCGCCGCGTCGGCAAGTCCGGCGGCGGCGTCTTTGCCGTGCTGGCCTGGACAGTGGCGCTGTCCTGTGTGCTGCCGATGCTGGCGGTGGCGCTGGCGGCGGCGTTTGGCGGAACCGAGACGATCAGCCATTTGGCCGGCACGGTGCTGCCAGGCTATTCGCTGACCACTCTGGCGCTGGTTGGAATGGTGGCGCTTGGCACCTTTTCGGTTGGCACCGGAGCTGCTTGGCTGGTGACGATGGCGCGCTTTCCCGGTGCGCGGTTTCTGGAAGTTGCTCTGGTGCTGCCGCTGGCCTTCCCCGCCTATGTGCTGGCCTATGCCTATACCCATATCCTGGACCATCCCGGCATCGTGCAATCGGCCTTGCGCGAGGCAACCGGCTGGGGACCGCGGGATTACTGGTTCCCGGAGATCCGCTCTACCGGCGGTGCGGCGGCGATGCTGGTGCTGGTGCTGTATCCTTATGTCTACCTGCTGGCGCGGGCGGCGTTTCTGCAGCAGAGCGCAGGGGCCTTTCTGGCAGCGCGGGCGCTGGGGAAGAACGCCTGGCAGGCGTTCTGGATGGTCAGCCTGCCGATGGCGCGGCCTGCGATTGCATCCGGCGTGCTGCTGGCGGTGATGGAGACCATCGCAGATTTCGGCACGGTGTCCTATTTCGGGGTGCAGACCTTTGCCACCGGCATTTACACCAGCTGGTTCTCGCTGGGCGACCGGGGCGGAGCGGCGCAGCTGGCGCTGTGCCTCTTGGGCTTTGCCCTGACGCTGGCGGTAGTGGAGCGCGCGACCCGCGGGCGAGCGAAGTACCACCATGCGGGCAAGCACCACAACCAGATGCTGCCGGCGGAGCTGGGCGGGTTCAGGGCGGCGGTGGCCATCTTTTTCTGCGCGGTGCCGGTGGTGCTGGGGTTCCTGCTGCCGGTGGCGGTGCTGCTCCTGATGAGCTTTGACTCCGAACAAAACCTGCTCAGCCGCCGCTATATCGATTTTACCACCAATTCTATCACCCTTGCTGCGTCGGCGGCAGTGCTGACGGTGGCGGCTGCGGTGTGTCTCGGGTTTTATCAGCGGCTGCGGCCCGGCCGGGTATCCGCTGCTGCGGCCTATTTCGCCCGGCTGGGCTATGCGGTGCCTGGCGGGGTGATCGCGGTGGGGCTGATCGTGCCTTTTGCGGCTTTCGACAACGCGGTGGATGCCTGGATGCGGGAGGCTTTCGGCATCCGGACCGGGCTGTTGGTCACCGGTTCCATCTGGCTGCTGGTAGCGGCTTATGGCGTGCGCTTCATGGCGGCGGCGCTGGGGGCCTATGAAGGCGGGCAGGCCACCATGCATTCCAATATGGATGCGGCGGCGCGCTCGCTGGGGCAGGGTCCTATGGGGATGCTGCGCCGGGTGCATTTACCGATTCTGACTCCCAGCCTGCTGACGGCGCTGTTGATCGTTTTCGTGGATGTGATGAAAGAGCTGCCCGCGACGCTGATCATGCGGCCGTTCAATTTCGACACGCTGGCGGTGCAGGCGCACCGGCTGGCCGCGGACGAACGGCTCGAGGGCGCTGCGGTGCCTTCGCTGGTGATCATGGCGGTTGGCTTGCTGCCGGTGATCCTAATCTGCCGCCAGGTGGGGCGGCGGCGCTAGGCGCAAGAATTTCAAGTAAAACTTCTGCCGGGAAAAATCAGAATTTTCCTGGATCGGCAGATCAGGCCGCCCACCAGGCCTCAATCTCGTCGCGGGAAACCCGGTCGGACGGGCCAAGGCCCACCAGGACGGTTTCTTCGGCCTGGCAGCGTTTGGCCTCGACATGGCGGCCGACCACATGCAGCTCATAGGCGCCGCCGGTGGTCAGAACAAACCCCTTCATCCGGTAGAGCCCTGCAGGCCGGTCTGCCAGCTTGTCTCCCAGCGCACGGCGGTCCAGCACGGCACGGCTGCGGTGCTGCCAGGTGGCATAAGCGGGGTGGGCGGCAACCGCGCGGCCCTTGGGCAGCGGCACCACGTCAAACAGCAGTTCTGCCACGGGTATGCCGTTCAGCACCGTCGGCGTGCGGGCGCCGGCTGTTTTCAGCATGGCGCCAAGCGTATCGGAGATCTCATCGCATTTGGTGGCGATCACCAGGTCCGCAGCGCGGATCTGTTGCTCTGCCTGCGGTGCAACCAGAGGATCGTTCAGCAGCGTTTCCGCGTTCTCCGCATCCACCAGGGTGACGATGCCGCCATAGCTGAGCCCGGTTTCATTCAGCACGGTATTGGCGATGGCAACCGGGTCGGCAATGCCGCTGGCCTCGATCACCAAGTGATCCGGACGCTGCGGACGGGTCAGAATATCGCGCAGCGCGGCGGAGAGGTCATCCTCCATCGAGCAGCAGACGCAGCCATTGGAGAGCGCCAGCTTGCCGCCGTCAGTGTCTTGGATCAGGGCGTCATCTATGTTGATTGCCCCGAAGTCATTCACGATCACGGCCAGCTTCAGCCCGTGATCCTCCTGCAGCAAGCGGTTGATCAGGGTGGTTTTGCCCGCGCCCAGATACCCGCTGATAATCGTTACCGGCAACCGGTTCATAAGCTCTGTTCCCCCAGAGTGCGGCATGCTACCGGCGGCACGTTTGCCCCCGAATTTCAAGATGCGCGAACGTATAGGGGGCCGGTGCAATTGGGTCTAGGGAAAGCTGGGATTGCATTGAACTTTTGATAACCTGGCAGCTGCCGTGCCATTCCGGGACCGTACAGCTGCAAAAAAAGCGCGGCGGGGGCCGCGCTTTTCCGGATCCTGCGGGCCGGTATTATTTCCAGCCGACGTCGTTGAAGATCTTCTGTGCCTCGGGGAGATTCTCGGCGACCTCCGAGAGGTTCACGTCATCCGGCTTGAAATGGCCCAATGCTGCGATCGACGGGGCCAGGCCGACGCCCGGAACTGCCGGGTACTCGTCATTGCCGGCCGAGAAGTACTCTTGGGCGGAATCGCTGGCGAGGTACTCCAGGAACCTGACGGCGTTGTCCTTGTTCGGTGCATGCGCGGCCACTCCGCCGCCGGACAGGTTCATATGCGCGCCCTCGGTGTTTTGCGAGGGGAACAGCCAGCCGATCTGGTCGCGGTTCTCGGAGATGCCCTTGACGTCCTTGCGGATCGAACGGGCGAAGTAATAGCTGTTGGCTACCGCGATATCGCATTCGCCGGAGATGATGCCGCGCATCTGGTCGGTGTCGCCGCCCTGCGGGTCGCGGGCCATGTTGGCGACCACGCCTTCAGCCCATTCGCGGGCCTTCTCAGCGCCGTGATGGGTCACGATCGATGCCAGCAGGGTCTGGTTGTAGGTGTTTTTGGAGGAGCGGATGCAAACCTTGCCCTTATACGCGGGATCGGCCAGGTCCAGATAGGTCAGCGGCGGGTTTGCGACCTCAGCCTTGTCGTAGAAGATGATGCGGGAGCGCTGGCTGAAACCGAACCACTGATTGTCCTCGTCCTGCAGATAGGCGGGCACGCGGGCCTCCAGCACTTCGCTGTCGATGCTTTGCAGCACACCGGCGTTCTTGGCCCGGGCCAGGCGCGAGGTATCGACGGTGATCAGAATGTCGGCGGGAGAGTTCTCGCCCTCGGCATTCATCCGGGCGATCAGCTCATCCGCGTTGCCTTCGATGCGGTTGATGGTGATGCCGGTAGCTTCTTCGAAATCCGAATAGAGCTGTTCGTCGGTGTCATAGTGGCGCGACGAATAGATGTTCAACTCGCCTTCGGCAGCAGCGGTGGTGGCAATGGCCGCGGTCAGCGCGCCGGCCAGTACGGTGGTGGCTTTCAGCATTGGGTGTCCCGTTCTTCAGTGGCTTTTATTCCGACTGAAATAGTCAATTAAAGGAATTTCCGAAGGATGCAATGAATTTCCGACAAAAGAGATCGGATAATTTGCCGCGACGATGCATGGGGGCTTCGGAAACCATACCGGACCCAGGCCGCTGCTGTTGGGGCGCGATACCGGGTCTGCCAGGAAACGGTTAGCTTCGCCGGCCCGTCGCCGGTCTTCTGGCGGATCCACGCCCGAGGCCGCCAAGCATCGCCCGGCGTCAGCCGGTGGATCCGCGGGCGCAGGAGTGTGTCATTTTCTTTTGATCGGGAAACATCGGCGCCAAACGAAAAAAAACCGCATCGGATGATGCGGTTTTCTGCGTGTCGCTGTGTCGGATCTTAACCCTGGCGCGCTTTGAACTTGCGCTGGGTCTTGTTGATCACGTAGACGCGGCCCTTGCGGCGCACTACCCGGCAGTCGCGGTGCCGGTTCTTCAGCGAACGGAGCGAGTTCTTGACCTTCATGGTCTCTCTCCTTGTCTGCGGCGCGAACCAGCGCCTGGGTTGCGGGTGCCTTGGCCGTGGCCCGGGCAGTGAATGGAATGGTGGGCGATACAAGGATCGAACTTGTGACCCCTTCGATGTCAACGAAGTGCTCTACCGCTGAGCTAATCGCCCACTCTGGCCTGCGCGCCATCCGGCCCCTTAGAAGTGCAAGGGGCGCGGGGTGCCGCGCCGGTGAAGGGGTCTATAAATAGAGTCGCAGACGGGTGCAAGAGCTTTTGACCGCAGAAATTTCCGCTCTATGCTGTTTCTTGCAAAAGAAGCACCGGAGCAAGGATGCCTGATACAGCGTTTTCCGTGAACTTGCCGCAGAAACTGGCGTCAGCCGTGGTTTTTGCCTCTCCGCACAGCGGTACCGACTACACCGATTCCTTTCTGGCCCAGTCGATTCTGGGGCGGAAAGTGATCCGCAGCTCGGAAGACGCCTTTGTCGACCGGCTGTTTGCGGCCGCGCCGGATTTCGGCGCGCCGCTGCTGACGGCGGTCAAGCCGCGCGCCTATCTGGATCTGAACCGCTCACCGGATGAACTGGATCCGGCGGTGATCGAAGGGGTGCAGCGGCGCGGGCAGAACCCGCGGGTGGCATCTGGCCTGGGTGTCATTCCCCGGGTGGTGGCGAATGGGCGTGCAATCTATCGCGGCAAGCTGACGCTGGCTGAGGCGGAACAGCGGATCAGGTGCTGCTGGCATCCCTATCATAAGGCGCTGAAGGGGCTTCTGGATCAGGCACACCGGCAGTTCGGGCAGGCGATTCTGGTGGATTGCCACTCGATGCCGCATGAAGCGGTCGATACGATGGCGCCCTGCGGTTCCGGCAAGCCCGAGGTGGTGCTGGGCGACCGGTTTGGCGCTGCGGCCGACAACAGCATAGTGGACCGGATAGAGGCAGCCTTTGCCGCGGCCGGATTGAGGGTTGCCCGCAATACGCCCTTTGCCGGTGCCTATATAGCGCAGACTTATGGCCGCCCGTCGCGGCGCCAGCACGCGGTCCAGATCGAGATCGACCGGGCGCTTTACATGGATGAAGCCAATGTCTGCCCCAACGCGAATTTCGAACCTTTGCAGCAGCTGCTGCGCCAGGTGATCGCCGAGATTGCGATGATCGGGCGTGAAGAGATGCCGCTGGCGGCGGAGTGAAAAGGAACCGGTCTGTCGCTCAGCGCAGTGCGCGGCCTTTCAGGATCGCCCCCTCCCCAAACCGCTTGCGGATCGCGTCGGTGGCGCGTTCCGCTTTGGCCCGTTTGCCTGCCTGGGGATCCAAAAGGTCGCCGGTCTCGTCGGCTTGCGATTCGGGCACCAGATCAGAGATGCCGCAGCCCAGCAGCCGGTAGGGGCCTTCATTGCCGACCTGGCCAAGCAAATTTCGGGCGGTACGGTAGATCCGGTCAGCGATTTGCGTGGGACTGTGCAGTGTTACCCGCCGGGTCAGTGCGGAATGGTTGGCGCGCTTCAGCTTGAGGGTGACAACCCGGCCTGCCAGCTCGCGCGCCTTGGCGCGGTCCGAAACCTTCTCGGCCAGCCGCCACAAGTGGCCGTCGAGCACCTCCAGGCAGGCAGTATCCTCGAAGAAAGTGGTTTCGTTGGAGATCGATTTGATCGGGGCGTGGGCCGACACCCGCCGCCGGTCCTGGCCGCGGGCAAGGTGCCAGAGACGGTCGCCCATCGAACCGAAACGGCTGTGCAGCGCGTCCCGGTCCCAGCGCAGCAAATCCGAAAACGTGCGGATGCCGGCCTTGTCCAGGCTGGCCTGGGCGGCCGGCCCGATGCCCCAGATCAGGCGCACCGGTTTTTCGCGCAGAAAGTCATTCGTCTCTGCCTTGCCGATCACCGAAAATCCGCGTGGCTTGTCGAGGTCTGAGGCGACCTTGGCCAGGAACTTGTTGTGGGAAAGACCGATGGAGCCGGTGACGCCCAATTCGTCTTTCATGCGTTTGACCAGCCGGGCGAGCATGACAGCGGGCGGCATCCCGTGCAGCTTTTCGGTACCGCCAAGATCCATGAAGGCCTCATCCAGCGACAATGGCTCCACCTCCGGGGTGAGTTCATTCATCATTTTCCGGATTTCGCGGCTGACCTCGGCGTAGACGTTCATCCGCGGCTTGATCACGACCGCATCAGGGCACAGTTTCAGCGCCTGGAACATCGGCATGGCGGAGCGCACCCCGCGGATACGGGCGACATAACAGGCGGTGGAGACCACCCCGCGCTTGCCTCCGCCGATGATCACCGGTTTGGCGGCAAGCTCCGGGTTGCCGCGTTTTTCGACGCTGGCATAAAAGGCGTCGCAGTCCATGTGCGCGATGGTGAGGGAAAATAGCTCCGCATGCGTCTTGATCCGCGGGCTGCCGCAATGAGGGCAGCGCCGGGCGGGGGGGATCTGGTTCAGGCAGTCTCGGCAGAGGGCATGCATGGGTGCGGGCAGCTGATTTCGTGGATGGCCAGTGTAGCTTGCGGCTGAGGGCTTGTCTTTAGCGCGGCAGGCGGCCAAGTGACAGATCATGGCATTTGCAAAACACGATTTTTCCGGCGCAAAGCTGGCTCTGTTTCTGGGCGGGGACCTGCTGGTTATCCTGCGCGATGATAAGCAGGAGATTCCCTATCCCGGGCATTGGGACCTGCCGGGCGGCGGCCGGGAAGGCGGGGAAAGCCCAGAGGCCTGTGCGCTGCGGGAAACCCGGGAGGAAGTTGGACTGGAGCTGCCGCCGCAGGTGCTGGTCTGGTCAAAAGCGTTTCAACGCCCGCATGGGCAGGTCTGGTTTTTCGCTGCACATCTCCCCGCCGCGGCGGCTGGCCGGATCCGGTTCGGGGATGAGGGGCAGGGATGGGCACTGATGGCGCCGGAGGCCTATTGCGCGCATCCTTTGGCAGTGCCGCATTTTGCAGAACGCCTGCAGGAATACCTTGCGGTGTGGCGGGGCTGACAGGGGGCTGGAAAGAAAGATCCCCCGCTGGTTGGCGGGGGGAGGTGACGGACCTCAGGAAGAAAAGCCCGTCTGGGGAGTGTCTCAAGTCCAGAATCGCCCACCCGCCTGTGTTTCGCAAAGTTTGCAGGACCGGGCGGGGTCTGCGGGTTTTTCAGGTGTGCCTTTTCGGGCACAGGACGATTTGGCGCAGAGTTTCGGACCATGGCGGGTTTCGCCAGCGAAAAGAGGATCTTGACGTGGCGTCACCCCGGGCGCGCGCTTTGGCAGTGAGAAAAAGATGCCCTTGCCGCTCATTTTTATTTCTGCCTGTTTTTTAGGCAAGACGCTGTCTGGGCCAGCCACAGCGCAGGCGGGACCGGCAGGACCGGGGGCGTCTCAGCCGCAGTTCGTCTGTTGGGGTTGCGTGGCAGCCAGCTCTGCCAGGATGGCCTCAGCTGCGGCGCGCGGGCTGTCTGCCTTCCAGATCGGGCGGCCGACAACGATGTGGTCGGCGCCATCACCAATGGCACGGGCGGGGGTGGCGACGCGCTTCTGGTCACCGAGGTCGGCACCTGCAGGACGGACGCCCGGGGTGACGATCAGCTTGCCTTCGGCCTCGGGCAGGGCGCGGATCAGCGCGGCCTCCTGCGGGCTGGCGATCACCCCGTCAGCGCCGGCGGCAAAGGCGTTGCCGGCCCGCTCCAGGACCAGCTCCTGCACCGCGCCGTCCTTGATCAGTGCGCCGTCCAGATCCTGTCGGTCGAGCGAGGTGAGGATGGTGACGGCAAGAATCTTGAGGTCCTTGCCCGCCGCGCCTTCTTTAGCGGCGCGCACCACGTAGGGGTCGCCATGCACGGTGAGGAAGTCGAGATCAAACTGCGCCAGGCCGCGCACCGCGTTTTCCACGGTGGCGCCGATGTCGAACAGCTTCATGTCGAGGAAGATGCGCTTGCCGTGCTCCTGCTTCAGCTCATTGGCCAGCGCCAGCCCACCGCCGGTGAGCATGCCGAGGCCGATCTTGTAGAAGGAGACCGCATCGCCCAGCTGTTCGGCCAGCTTCAGCCCGTCCAGCGCGTTGGGGACGTCCATGGCAACAATCAGGCGGTCGTCGGCGCGCGGGGTTTGGGTCATGGGGCGGTCCTTTTGCAGCGGGTGTGGCGTGAAACTGGCGTTTCATACGCAAGGGGGGCCTGTTCGGCAAGGTGTGGATGCGGTGGTGGGCGCTCCCGCATCTGAAGATGCCCCTAAGGGGCATATTACAGATTTTGGGCCCGGCGCCGCGCGGGCGCGCGGCGCGGTTGCGCAAGGCGGCTGCCGGCAAGACACAAAGTTGACGCAGGTCAGGGATTTGCTCACCTTTTGCGCGCAGAATGGGTTGAAGCGGCGGGATCGCTTCCCAAATTGAACCTTGAGGCCCGGACCGGGGCGTGCCGCCTAGCGGGCGCTGCCAAACATCGGGCGCTTGAAAAAGGAGAGCAAGATGGACTTGAACAAGTTCACTGAGCGTGCACGCGGATTCGTGCAGGCGGCGCAGACCATTGCGATGCGCGAGGGGCACCAGCGGCTGGTGCCGGAGCATATTCTGAAAGCACTGATGGATGACGATCAGGGGCTGGCGAGCAACCTGATCTCCCGGGCGGGCGGCGCGCCTGCGCGCGTGGCTGAGGCAGTTGAAGCTGCGGTTGCCAAGCAGCCCAAGGTGAGCGGCGATGCGGCGCAGATTTATTTGGACGGCCAGACCGCCAAGGTGCTGGATGAGGCCGCAAAGATTGCGGAGAAGGCGGGCGACAGCTTTGTGCCGGTTGAACGGCTGCTGATGGCGCTGTGCATGGTGAAATCCAAGGCCAAGGACGCCTTGGAAGCCGGAGCCGTGTCCGCGCAGAAGCTGAATGAGGCGATCAACGATATCCGCAAGGGGCGCACGGCGGATTCCGCAACGGCCGAGGAAGGCTATGACGCGCTGAAGAAATACGCCCGCGATCTGACAGAGGCAGCCCGCGAGGGCAAGATCGACCCGATCATCGGGCGTGACGAGGAAATCCGCCGCTCGATGCAGGTGCTGAGCCGCCGGACCAAGAACAATCCCGTTCTGATCGGTGAGCCGGGCGTGGGCAAGACCGCGATTGCCGAGGGCATGGCGCTGCGCATCATCAATGGCGATGTGCCCGAATCCCTGCGCGACAAGAAGCTGCTGTCGCTGGACATGGGCGCGCTTATTGCCGGAGCGAAATACCGCGGCGAATTCGAAGAGCGTCTGAAGGCGGTTCTGACCGAGGTGACTGAGGCCGCGGGCGAGATCATCCTGTTCATCGACGAGATGCATACGCTGGTCGGCGCCGGTAAATCCGACGGCGCCATGGATGCGGCCAACCTGATCAAACCGGCTCTGGCGCGCGGCGAGCTGCATTGCGTTGGCGCGACAACGCTGGATGAATACCGTAAATATGTGGAGAAGGACGCAGCCCTGGCTCGACGCTTCCAGCCGGTGATGGTAACGGAGCCGACGGTTGAGGACACCGTCTCGATCCTGCGCGGAATCAAGGAGAAGTACGAGCTGCACCATGGGGTGCGCATCGCCGATGCGGCCTTGGTGGCAGCGGCGACTCTGTCGAACCGCTATATCACCGACCGCTTCCTGCCGGACAAGGCGATCGACCTGGTGGACGAAGCCGCCGCGCGGCTGCGGATGCAGGTGGATTCGAAACCGGAAGAGCTGGATGCGCTGGACCGGCAGATCCTGCAGATGCAGATCGAGGAAGAGGCGCTGAAGCTGGAAGACGACGCAGCCTCCAAGGGCCGGCTGGAGAAGCTTCAGAAGGAACTGGCTGAACTGCAGGAGCAGTCTGCCGAGATGACCGCGCAGTGGCAGTCGGAGCGGGACAAGCTGGCCTCGGCCCGCGACTTGAAAGAGCAGCTGGACCGCGCCCGTGCCGAGCTCGACATCGCCAAGCGGGAGGGCAACCTCGCCAAAGCCGGGGAACTGTCCTATGGCGTCATTCCCGGGCTGGAGAAGCAGCTGGCGGACGCCGAGAAACAGGAAGAGAAGGGGCTGATGGTCGAGGAGGCCGTGAGGCCCGAGCAGATCGCCGCGGTGGTTGAGCGCTGGACCGGCATTCCGACCTCCAAGATGCTGGAGGGGGAACGCGAGAAGCTGTTGCGCATGGAGGATGAGCTGCACCGCCGGGTGATCGGCCAGAATGCTGCCGTGACCGCGGTAGCTAATGCGGTGCGCCGGGCGCGGGCCGGCCTCAATGACGAGAACCGGCCGCTGGGCTCCTTCCTGTTCCTCGGGCCGACCGGCGTCGGCAAGACTGAGCTGACCAAGGCGGTTGCCGGCTTCCTGTTCGACGATGAGCACGCGATGGTGCGCGTCGACATGTCGGAGTTCATGGAGAAACACTCGGTCGCCCGTCTGATCGGTGCGCCGCCGGGCTATGTCGGATATGACGAGGGCGGGGTGCTGACTGAGGCTGTGCGCCGCCGGCCCTATCAGGTGGTGCTGTTCGACGAGGTCGAGAAGGCGCATCCGGATGTGTTCAATGTGCTGTTGCAGGTTCTGGATGATGGCGTTCTGACCGATGGCCAGGGCCGTACCGTGGACTTCAAGCAAACGCTGATCATCCTCACGTCGAATCTCGGCGCGCAGGCGCTCAGCCAGCTGCCGGACGGTGCCGATGCCTCGGAGGCCAAGCGCGACGTGATGGACGCGGTGCGCGCCCATTTCCGGCCCGAGTTCCTGAATCGTCTGGATGAGACCATCATTTTCGACCGCCTGAACCGCAAGGACATGGACGGCATAGTCGAAATTCAGCTGGCCCGGCTGCTCAAGCGGCTCGCGGCGCGCAACATCGCCTTGGAGCTGGACGCGGCAGCCAAGACCTGGCTGGCGGATGAAGGTTATGACCCGGTGTTCGGCGCACGTCCCCTGAAGCGGGTGATTCAGCGTGCATTGCAGAACCCGCTTGCCGAAGCCCTGCTGGGCGGTGAGATCAGGGACGGCCATACCGTTCCGGTCACAGCTGGCAGCGAGGGGCTGATCATCGGTGACCGTCTGGGGACGTCAGAGAGGCCCAGACCCGACGATGCCGTGGTGCATTGAGAGGCGCAGAAAGAGGAAAGCCCGCCCGCGATGGCGGGCTTTTTAATATTAGATGCCGTCGGCAACTTCAAAAGGCGCATCTGCCTTGCTCCGGATCGATGCTCTAGCACTTCCTCTACAAAAATAGTTTTGATGAGATTGGAAGCTGACAGCGATTGTTCTTCCCTCAGGCGGCAGCGAATATCCAACCGACATTTAATGTTAGTGCTGCTACGAACGAACCTTTTTCCGTAGCCGCCAGTTTGAGTCGGGCGTCTGCGCGATCTTCATTGAGGGCTTAGTTGGCCGCCTGCACAGCATTTTCAAAGGCCAACAATGTTGGCGTTAAATCGCGTACATGGATTTCACCATCGTTGAAGGGGTCTCCTTCAAAGGCAATCGCAAACCGGGCTTTTGTCATTAGTCGCTGCCCTCCCTAATTTGAAACTATTCAATTATAGAGTGAGGTGTGTCTGCGAGACACCCTCAGCGCCTGTAGTTTGAAAGCTCTTTTTGATCAAGATGATGAGGAGCGTGGCTGTAGAAAACGTATGTTACGGCTGTTCTGAATCGCTTCCAAATCGTCCGGGCCTTTGGCCCGGGCCAGCGCCTGACCCCGAGGGTCGGGCGCTGGCGGCGCATTTTTTACCGGACCTCTCTAGGGCAAGTCTTACTCCGCCGCCTCCTTGGCCATCCGCCGCTCATACTTCCGGCGCAGCACTTCCAGGCGCGGCTCCCAGTCATAGCGGGGGTCCTTGGTGGTGGCGGACCAATAGAGCTTGCCGCCATAGCGCCAGGGATCGAGCACGATGCCGTCATAGATGCCGTCGCCCTTGGCGGCGATCACCGCGGTGCTGTGGTCGATGCGGAAATCACTTTTCGGTTCAGCAATGGCGCGCAGCATCGACAGGGTCTGGAAGTTTTCCTGATTGAGGCGGGCCTGCATGTCCTCAGCGTAATGCACGCAAACACCGCGCTCCTTTACGCCGCTGTTCACCAGCGTGTTATGGAGGATCGGCGAAGTGGTGACATTATACTGCTGTGCCAGCTGGGCTGAGTAGCTGTAGGCGATTTCCGCCGCGCGACGGGCTTCGGTCGGGTCCACCTCCGGGTCAAGGGATTGCAAGGCGCGTGCGAGTTCCTCGACATCGTTCTTGGTGGCTGTAGGGCCGGAGGAGCAGCCGGCCAGCGTGGCGGCGGCCAGCATCATTAAGGAAACAAGGAGGGATTTCATGCAGGTCTGCCCGGTGCTGTTTTCGTTTCCGGCCAGCATAATGAAGTCACTCCGGGCTTGCAGCGGGGAAATTTCGCGCAGGCGGCTTATTCCTCGATGGCTTCCTTAACGATTCCGTCAAGAAGCTGCTGGATCAGCTGCATCTCCCCCTGCGGGAAGGCGTGGAAGCCGATGGTGACTTCCTCCGCTTCGGGCAGCTGGGCCACGAAGATATCATAGGGACAGAAGGCGATGTTCATCGGGTCCGCCTCCATCACCTGCCGCGACAGCTTGGCGGAGCAGAAGGAGAATACCTGTGCGTTCTGAAACAGCACAATGTCAGAGCCGACTTCGGCTCGGGTGCGCTCCAGCATTCTGCCCACATTGCTGACATGGTCGATTACCAGCCCGCGGTTTGTGATGGCGTTCTCCAAGCCGAATACCACATCGTCGTAGGACAGTGTTGTGGTGTAGCGCACGGCCTCTTGCGCCACGGCGGACTGGGCAGTGAGGGCAAGGGCCGCTGCGGCAATAAGCTGTTTCACGGTTGGTCTCCCAGGGCAGCTGTGCATGA
>NZ_CP109787.1:75000-122500 GCF_025857195.1 Leisingera thetidis
GCTTTGATCCCAAGATCTCTGAATGGGGGAACCCACCTGAAAGTTTGATATAACAGCCGCAAGGCTGCCTATATCCTGCTTAACCAGGTACTTATGGACTGAATACATAGGTCTATAAGAGCAAACCCGGGGAACTGAAACATCTAAGTACCCGGAGGAAAGGACATCAATAGAGACTCCGTTAGTAGCGGCGAGCGAACGCGGACCAGCCGAGCCTGATGAGTGAGAAGAACATGTTGGGAAACATGGCCATAGCGGGTGACAGCCCCGTATTCTAAGCTCTGAGGGACGTATTAAGTAGGGCGGGACACGTGAAATCCTGTTCGAAGATCGGAGGACCACCTCCGAAGGCTAAGTACTCCTTACTGACCGATAGCGAACCAGTACCGTGAGGGAAAGGTGAAAAGCACCCCGGCGAGGGGAGTGAAACAGTACCTGAAACCGAACGCCTACAATCAGTTGGAGGCCCCTTGAGGGCTGACAGCGTACCTTTTGTATAATGGGTCATCGACTTGGTCTCACGAGCAAGCTTAAGCCGCTAGGCGGAGGCGCAGCGAAAGCGAGTCTTAATAGGGCGCATGAGTTCGTGGGATCAGACCCGAAACCGAGTGATCTAGGCATGGCCAGGCTGAAGGTGCGGTAACACGCACTGGAGGGCCGAACCCACATCTGTTGAAAAAGATCGGGATGAGCTGTGCCTAGGGGTGAAAGGCCAATCAAACTCGGAGATAGCTGGTTCTCTGCGAAATCTATTTAGGTAGAGCGTCATCCGAATACCCCGGGGGGTAGAGCACTGGATGGGTAATGGGGCCCCACAGGCTTACTGATCCTAACCAAACTCCGAATACCCGGGAGTACTGGATGGCAGACACACGGCGGATGCTAACGTCCGTCGTGGAGAGGGAAACAACCCTGACCTCCGGCTAAGGCCCCCAATTCATGGCTAAGTGGGAAAGCAGGTGAGACGTCCAAAACAACCAGGAGGTTGGCTTAGAAGCAGCCATCCTTTAAAGATAGCGTAACAGCTCACTGGTCTAATCAAGATGTCTTGCGGCGAAGATGTAACGGGGCTCAAGCCATGAGCCGAAGCCGAGGATGCACATAGTGCATGGTAGCAGAGCGTAGTGTGACATAGGTCCATGCGTCCTTACTTTCCTCCGGGAAAGATTGGACGCAAGGAGCTTTCGATGAAGCGGGCGCGTGAGCGATCCCGTGGAGAGATCACTAGTGAGAATGATGACATGAGTAGCGACAAAGAGTGTGAGAGACACTCTCGCCGAAAGTCCAAGGGTTCCTGCTTAAAGCTAATCTGAGCAGGGTAAGCCGGCCCCTAAGCCGAGGCCGAAAGGCGTAGGCGATGGGAACCACGTTAATATTCGTGGGCCAGGAGGATGTGACGGATTGTGACGGTAGTTCATCCTTATCGGATTGAATGGGCTGCTGATCAGTCCCTGGAAATAGCCCTCCATCAGACCGTACCCTAAACCGACACAGGTGGACTGGTAGAGAATACCAAGGCGCTTGAGAGAACGATGTTGAAGGAACTCGGCAAAATACCTCCGTAAGTTCGCGAGAAGGAGGCCCGGGTCCTACGCAAGTGGAATCCGGGGGCACAAACCAGGGGGTGGCGACTGTTTATTAAAAACACAGGGCTCTGCGAAGCCGCAAGGCGACGTATAGGGTCTGACGCCTGCCCGGTGCCTGAAGGTTAAAAGGAGGGGTGAGAGCTCCGAATTGAAGCCCAGGTAAACGGCGGCCGTAACTATAACGGTCCTAAGGTAGCGAAATTCCTTGTCGGGTAAGTTCCGACCTGCACGAATGGCGTAACGACTTCCCCGCTGTCTCCAACATCGACTCAGCGAAATTGAATTGCCTGTCAAGATGCAGGCTTCCCGCGGTTAGACGGAAAGACCCCGTGCACCTTTACTACAGCTTCGCACTGGCATCAGGATTGTGATGTGCAGGATAGGTGGTAGGCATCGAAGCCGGAACGCAAGTTCCGGTGGAGCCTCCCTTGAGATACCACCCTTCGCACTCTTGATGTCTAACCGCGGTCCGTTATCCGGATCCGGGACCCTGCGTGGCGGGTAGTTTGACTGGGGCGGTCGCCTCCTAAAGAGTAACGGAGGCGCGCGAAGGTTGGCTCAGAGCGGTCGGAAATCGCTCGTTGAGTGCAATGGCAGAAGCCAGCCTGACTGCGAGACTGACAAGTCGAGCAGAGACGAAAGTCGGCCATAGTGATCCGGTGGTCCCGCGTGGAAGGGCCATCGCTCAACGGATAAAAGGTACGCCGGGGATAACAGGCTGATACTGCCCAAGAGTCCATATCGACGGCAGTGTTTGGCACCTCGATGTCGGCTCATCTCATCCTGGGGCTGGAGCAGGTCCCAAGGGTACGGCTGTTCGCCGTTTAAAGAGGTACGTGAGCTGGGTTTAGAACGTCGTGAGACAGTTCGGTCCCTATCTGCCGTGGGTGTAGGATACTTGAGAGGAGTTGCCCCTAGTACGAGAGGACCGGGGTGAACGATCCACTGGTGGACCAGTTGTTATGCCAATAGCAGTGCTGGGTAGCTATGATCGGACAGGATAACCGCTGAAGGCATCTAAGCGGGAAGCCCCCCTCAAAACAAGGTATCCCTGAGGGCCGTGGAAGACCACCACGCCGATAGGCCGGAGGTGTAAGCGCAGCAATGCGTTCAGCTGACCGGTACTAATCGCCCGACAGGCTTGATTTGATCCAGTAACAGACAGTGTTACTCAGAACCAAACAAGCAAACACATCCCAAAACAAAACTTGGACAAACGTTGATTGTACTGCCTTCCGCTCGTGGAAACGTCTCGTGACGCAACCCAGGTGCGGCAACGCGCATTTGCTTTGCAAATACGCTGCCTGCCGCCAAATCCACTTGCCGGAGGCAAGTGGATTTTTCTCGGTTTGGTGGCAAAAGCGCAAGTGAAACACCCGGTCCCTTCCCGAACCCGGAAGTTAAGCACTGCAGCGCCGATGGTACTTGGGCTCAAGCCCTGGGAGAGTAGGTCACCGCCAAACCTAGTAAAATCCAAATATCTCTCAAAACGATGCGAAATACACCTGACGCGGGATGGAGCAGCCAGGTAGCTCGTCAGGCTCATAACCTGAAGGTCGCAGGTTCAAATCCTGCTCCCGCAACCAAATTATCACTGTAATAACAGTACGATAGCGCCCTAAGGGGCGTTTCTTGCGTTTGGGTCTCCCTCACGGCTGGAAGCACTGTGGAAGCACAAGGAGACAAGTCGGATTGTGGCCGCGGAGTAACAGTGCGCCGTGCCGAGAAGGCGTCCGGAAAACGGCAGCCAGCCGAGTACGGGAGCGGGCGTTGGCTGTATGAGCCATAATTGCCCAATCAATACGAGTGGATGCCGATTTTTGGCTCGTTTCGAGTGTGAATTCAATCCGAGTCAGATTTCTTATTGATCAGCTCATCCAGAGCTTTGATGTCATCTTCACTTAACTCAGGGAAAAGCGATACGGACATTGCGTTCGTTACCTTTGCTCGTACGGCGTCCCAGTCATCTAAAGGATCATGTTCGATGTACTTTGCGATGCCTTCGTAATGTTTGTGCACCTCTAACTTCACAGCGATTTCCGCAGCGACCTTATTTCGGTTCGATGTCAACCAGCGTCGTGTCGTCTTTTTGGATTTCCCTATCGCCAGTGGCATCGACTTGTCGGAAAGCGCCTTTAGTGCGCTTGAGCTAGTTGGTTCTGGTAGCCAATTCGAATCTAGAGCAAACAATCCATACGGGATGGCAAGCGGTGCCTGCGTATCACCATCGTTCACCTGTGCAGTGAGCGCGTCATACTCAGTCTTGGAATAAACTATGCACCCTCGCAGCTGCCGAGTTGGTTTCCACTCGTAGTCAAAAGCCACCACGGGACCGTGAGTGTGTTCTTCTAGCCAATCCTTAAGCCGTGTTCCGTTGGAGATCATCGCAGAAAGAAGTAAGTAGTCGGCTTCCGCATTGATCTGACCGAATTGCAGGAAGCAAAGCATGGCATCAATGCTCCTCCGGTCGGCTCGTATAAACTGTCCCATTGGCGCTGACGTCAGACACTAATAACCGCGGACTCTGCGGGGAGCACGTCAGTGGCCTCGGATGCTCATGAGGGCACCTGGGCCGCGGTGTCGAAGCTGCTGTGCGCCACCTGGCAGCGCTGCCGCGTCCATTTTCAAAGAAATATTGCGGCCCGTGCCGGCAAGAGCGGGCGCAGAGTGGTCTCCGCCTTCATCGCCACAGCTATTGCCCAGGACACCGAGGAAGCCGCCAGCATCCAATGGCGCAGCGTCGCCGATCAGATCCGGCCCAAGGTGCCGAAACTTGCGATGGTCATGGGCGACCCCGAGCACGACGTGCTGGCCTACATGTCTTTTCCCAAGGAACACCGTGCCAAGTTGCACTCGACGAACCCCATTGAGCGTCTGAGCGGCGAAATCAAGCGGCGCACGGATGTCGCCGGTATCTTCCCGAACGATGACGCCATCGTCCGCCTGGTCGGCGCGTTGCTGCTGGAGCAAAACGATGGGTGGGCTGTCCAGCGCGCCTGTTGCATGACACTGAAAACCATCGCGTCAATGGGCGATGATCCCGTCATCAGCCTGCCACCGTGGCATCCTGACCAAGCAGGCCCGCACCGAATATCACGGTGAACGCCATGGGGCACTATCCAGCCGCATTGTGCCCGGAGCACAGTAGGGCACTCCGGGCAGTTGCAAGATCATCAAAGGCCCTTGTTGACTGCTTGAGCCGCATCGATCATGTCTTGCCCCACGTCAGCGGAGAAATTCTCCCAGACAGGCTTCATCGCGGCGACCCAGGCTTGACGCTGCCCGGGAGCCAGCGTGCGCACGGTGCCGCCTGCTGCGATGATTGCCGCCTTCGCTTCATTGTTCACTTTCGTGGCCTCGGTATTCCGGGTTCTGGATACGTCGCCCAGAATTTCCAGGAACTGCTTGCGGACATCCGGTTCAAGGCTGCTAAGCCAGTCCACAGATGTTACGACAAGGTAGTCGATAACGCCGTGGTTGGTCTCGGTCACGCCGTCCTGCACCTCAAAGAACTTCTTGCCGTAGATGTTGGACCAGGTGTTCTCCTGCCCGTCCACGACCCCCTGCTGCAGCGCGCCGTAGACTTCCGAGAACGCCATCTTCTGGGGCGAGCCGCCGATCGCTTCCATCTGCGCCACCAGCACGTCCGAGGACTGCACCCGGAACTTCAGCCCGTTGGCGTCCGACGGTTCCAGCAGCGGCTTGTTGGCCGACATCTGCTTCATGCCGTTGTGCCAGTAGGCCAGCCCCTGCAGGCCGCGGCGCTGCATGCTGTCGAGCATCGCCTGGCCGGTCTCCGAGCCCTGGAACGCATCCACCGCCTCGATGTTCTTGAACATGAACGGCAGGTCGAACAGGCGGAACTGCTTGGTGAACTTCTCGAATTTCGACAAGGACGGCGCCGCCAGCTGCACGTCGCCCTGCAGCATCGCTTCCAGCACCTTGTTGTCATTGTAGAGCGTGGAGTTCGGATAGACCTCCAGGCACATGGTGCCGTTCATTTCCTCGTTCACGCGCTTTTCCAACAGTGCGGCCGCAATCCCCTTGGGGTGCTTGTCGGTGTTGGTGACGTGGCTGAACTTCACCACGATTTCGCCTTCGTCGCAGGCGTCCGCGCTGGCCTGTGTACCGGCCATGAGCAGTGCGGTACACAGCAGCGTTCTCAATACATTCATCTTTTTCTCCCTTTGGTTTGATCAAGTCGCAGTTTCACATGTAAATCTGCCTCAGGACGCGGATCTCCTCCATCATCCGGCAAGCGTGACAGGATGGTTGTTGCGCGCGCCAGCACCGGTTTATCCACCATTTGGCCGCGGAACCGGAAACTGCTTTTCTCTGTTTGGGAAGCTGCGAGGACGGCCCCGGCCCATTCAATCTCAGTATCCGTGGGGAAAAACGCGGCGTGGATTGCCTCGATTTGCCGGGGGTGGATACACATCATGCCGCTCATACCGATGGCCGCAGCGTGCTTTGCGGCAGCTTTCAAACCCTGGGCGTCTTCCAGCGAGGGAAAAACACCGTCAATTGGTGCGGGGCGTCCGGCACGGCAGGCAGCGGACACCAGCTGATAGCGGGCGTGGTCCAGCATTGCCTGCCCGCCAGGGTGTTCCATGTCCAGTCCCATCTCCTGGGACAGGTCGATCGTGCCCAGCAGCATGCGTCCGCAGTTCGGCAGCCCGGCAATTGCTGCCGCCTCGCTCACACCCTGGGCTGTTTCAATCAAGGGCCAGACGGGCCGGGACAAGTGCCGCGCCAAGTCGGCTACCTGCGCGTGGTTTGCCTTTGGCAGGATCACTCCGGCCAGTCCTTCGTGCTGCGCAACGTCAAGATCAGCGGCGAACCCGCGGTTTTCCGCGTTGTTGATCCGGACAAGGATGTTCTGAGGATGGGATTCGTCCAGATAGGCGCGGATGTTTCTGCGGGCTTCCGCCTTGGCCGCATCCGCTACAGCATCCTCAAGGTCCATGATCATGGCGTGCGCACCGGATTGAGCGGCTTTGGCAAAACGTTCGGGGCGGTCTCCGGGCACGAACAGAAAGCTGCGGGCGAAATTCAAGTCAGTCATCAGATCACCCCTTGGGCGCGCAAGGCGGCGATGGCAGCAGCGGAATGGCCCATTTCTGCAAGGATGCTGCCGGAGTGCTGACCGAGCGCAGGCACAGCTTCCATGCGGGGGGGCATTCCTATGCCCCCTGGCGGCAGCAGGGCAGGGACCGGGCCGGCGGGCGTGTCCACGTCCCGCCAGCGGTCCCGTGCCGCGAACTGAACGTGCTGCCAGACCTCCTTCATATCGTTCAGGCGGGCATTGGCGATACCAGCGCGGTTGAGCCGGTCGAGAACCTGATCTGCGGTGAGACCGGCAAAGCAATCGGTGACTACCCGGGCCAGGCTTTCCTTGTTGGCGGCGCGTGCGCTGTTGCTGGCATAGCGGGGATCCCTGGCAAGTGCTGGCTGTTGCAGGACGCTCGTGCAGAAGGCCGTCCATTCGCGATCATTCTGAAGCCCCAGAATGACCGTTCGGCCATCTCCGGCAGGAAAGGGGCCATAGGGAAAGATCGTTGCGTGGCTGGCGCCTGCACGGGCAGGCGGCGCAGCACCGTCGTAGGAATAGTAGAGGGGGTAGCTCATCCATTCCGTCATGGCTTCAAGCATGGAAAGGTCTATTTCGCACCCCAGGCCAGTTTTGTTGCGTTGCAACAGGGCCGCAAGAATGTTGGTGTAGGCATACATGCCTGCGGCAATGTCTGCGATCGATATGCCCGCTTTGCTGGGGGAGTCAGGGGTGCCGGTGGTCGACAGGAAGCCGGATTCGGATTGAATCAGCAGATCATAGGCCTTGCGGTGGCAGTCCGGCCCGGAGCCTCCATAGCCGGAAATGTTGCACAGAATGACGCCCTGGTTGGTCTTGCGCATATCAGCGTAGCTGAGCCCCAGCCGCGCCGCCGCACCGGGGGCAAGGTTCTGAACTACGACATCGGCTTTTGACACAAGCTCTTGCAGGATCTGCGCGCCATCGGGATGCTTGACGTCCAGGGTCAGGCTTTCCTTCGATCGGTTCGTCCATACGAAATGGGAGGCCAGCCCGTTGACCCGGCTGTCATAGTTGCGGGCAAAATCCCCGGATCCGGGACGTTCAACCTTGATGACGCGGGCACCCAGATCTGCCAGCTGACGGGTGGCAAACGGCGCGGCAATCGCGTGTTCCAGACTGACAACGGTTATTCCATCAAGCGGCAGCATCAGAAGGACCTCGGCAGGCCGAGCATATGCTCGGCGACGTATGAGAGAATGAGATTGGTGGAGACCGGTGCGACCTGATAGAGCCGCGTTTCCCGGAACTTGCGCTCCACATCGTATTCGGTGGCAAAACCATAACCGCCATGGGATTGGAGGCAGGCGTTGGCCGCTTCCCAACTGGCCTTGGCAGCCAGATATTTTGCCATATTGGCCTCGCTGCCCGCCTTCTGTCCGGCATCGAACAGGGCACAGGCCCGGAACCGCATCAGATTGGCGGCCTCAAGCTCGATCTTGGCCTCGGCCAGCGGAAACTGCACCCCCTGGTTCTGCCCGATGGGACGCCCGAAGACCTCGCGACCGGTCACGTATTGTGCTGCCTTGTCGAGAAACCAAAAGCCGTCACCGATGCATTCTGCCGCGATCAGGGTGCGTTCCGCATTCAGCCCGTCCAGGATATAGCGGAACCCCATTCCCTCCTCGCCGATCAAGTTCTCCGCAGGAATTTCCAGGTTGTCGAAGAACAGCTCATTGGTTTCATGGTTGACCATATTGGCAATCGGCTTCACCTCCAGCCCGTTGCCGATGGCCTGCCTCAGATCGACGAGGAAGATCGACATGCCAAGGGACTTCCTTGCGACTTCCGAAAGCGGCGTCGTGCGCGCCAGCAGAATCATCAGATCGGAATGCCGTACACGGCTGATCCAGACTTTCTGGCCGTTCACGACATAACGGTCGCCCTGGCGGCGCGCCGTGGTTTTGATCATTGTGGTATCGGTCCCGGCGGCAGGCTCCGTCACGGCCATCGATTGCAGCCGGAGCCTGCCCTGGGCGATGCCGGGCAGATAGCGTTGCTTCTGCTCGGAGGAACCGTGCCGCAGCAGGGTGCCCATATTGTACATCTGGCCGTGGCATGCGCCGGCATTGCCGCCGGCCCGGTTGATCTCTTCAAGAATGATGCTGGCTTCGGTCAGGCCAAGCCCCGATCCGCCATAGGTTTCGGGGATCATGGCAGCCAGCCAGCCGTCACGGGTGAGTGCGTTGACGAAGTCCTCGGGGTAGGCGCGGTTTTCGTCTATCATGCGGTGGTATTCGGGCGGAAAGGTTGCGCAGAGCGCCCGTATGGCGTCACGGATTTCCTGGTGGTTTGTTCGAGCGTCATGTGTCATGCGATGATTGCCTCCGCCTGCATGGCAAGTGCGCCGTCCTGACGCTGCGCCCAAAGCTGAACGGTCGTGCCGTCAGCTCCGACGGAGCCATGCACGGTAAAGCTTTCCGTATCGGAAATGGCCGACAGGGCCCGGAACTGAAAACTCTTCACCACTGCACCCGGCCGCTGACGCCGCAACAGATCCAGCAGTAGTGTTGCGATCAGCGGTCCGTGGACCACCAGCCCCTTGTAGCCTTCGGAGGTAACGCAGAAAGGCTGGTCATAGTGGATGCGATGCCCATTGAAGGTGAGCGCGGAGTAGCGGAAGAGAAGCACCGGATCCGGGTGGATCTCTCGTGAAAAGTCAGAATCCGCAGGAGCTTGCGGCGGGGCTGGTGCAATTGCGCCCGGGGCGGGCTCCTCGCGGTAGACGATGTCGTGTTCTTCGTCGACGCCCAGAGTTTCGCCGTCAAATAGTTGGTGGCTGACAGTGACAAAAACCAATTGGCCGCTGCGCCCATGCTTGGCCTGGATGGACTTGACCTGCGATACCTTGCGCAGGGTGCTTCCGATCCGGAGCGGCGCGGTGAAGGTCAGGCGGCTGCCCGCCCACATCCGGCGCGGCAGGGAAACCGGGGGTAAAAACCCACCGGGCGCCGCGTGGCCGTCGTAACCGGCCTCGGAAAGCTTGTAGACCGGCAGGAAGTGAAGCCAGTGCCAGAGCGGCGGCAGCGGGGTGCCGTCCGCATACTCCGGATCATCTCGATCCAGCGTGGCAGCGAGCGCATTCGAGGGGAAAGGGGCAATCCGTTCATTATAGGCTTGTGTGCGGCCGATCCACTTTTCCAGACGGTCGGTGTTCATTCTAGCCTCCGCTACTTCATCATTGGCAAGAAGCCTTGCACAGCTTCTGAATTCCGCAAATTCGCATTTCAATAACGTTGTATTCGTGATAGATGAACGCAAATGAACATTGAGCTTGTAGACCTGCGCCTGTTTGTGAAAATCGCCGAGTGCGGAAACCTGACCCACGGCGCAGCGCGCGCCTTTTTATCCCCGCCTGCAGCCAGCGCCCGCATCAAATCCGTGGAGCAGGAGGCGGGACAGCAGCTGCTGGTACGAAACAACAAAGGGATCAGCCTGACACCGGCTGGGGAGACCTTCTTGCGCCAGGCCCGGCTGGTCTTGAGGCAGCTGGATTTTCTGGCGGATGAAATGACCAACGCGGAGGCCGGCCACCTCCGGATTTTTGCCAATACGACAGCTGTGACCGAGTTTCTGCCGGAAATTCTTGCGCGGTTCCTGGCAGCGCGTCCGGGCGTGACAGTCGATCTTCAGGAACGGCTGACACAAGAGATCGTCCGGTCTGTGGTAGATGGGACCGCAGACATCGGGATCATTTCAGGCCCCCACGGGCACGTTGACCTGGAAGCCGTAAGATTCTCAACTGACCGGCTGATGCTGGCAGTGCCCGCCGGTCATCCATTGGCCGGCCGGGATCGCATTCTTCTCGATCAGACGCTTGAATTTGAGCATATAGGCTTGCACGAAGGCAGTACGCTTCTGGACTTTCTCCGGCGCCAGCTCCGGCGCAGCGGATTTGACCGGAGCCTGAGGATTCAGGTGCGGAGTTTTGAAGCCATGTGCCGTCTGGTCGAGGCGGGAGTTGGAATTGGGGTCGTGCCTGAATCCGCGGCTCAGCGGCATTTGCAAACCATGAACATCAGGCTGCTGGTTCTGGAAGATGCCTGGGCACTGCGTGACCGCTCCATTTTGATGAGAAGCCAAGGCGCACTGCCCCAATCGGCTCAACTGCTGATCGGAATGCTCATTGACGAAGGGGCGGGCGGTCGAAAGTAGCAAAAATAGCTTCAGTTCGGTGCGGGCTGGGTATTTAGTCCCGGAGTGTGGCGGTCTGCGGCTATCAGATGGCCGTCAACTCTGAATGGAGAGCTGGTTTCAAAACTCTGCCGCGAACCTGCAGTGAGCGATTCCGCAGCTTGGGCTGGATCAATTTGACATGACGTCCTGAGAAGGCTTCGTTGCAGTTTTTCGCAACAGGTGTGTCTGTCCTGCGATCAGACAAGCAGTGCCTCGCTGGGCGGCGGGGCAGAGACGGCTCCCCAGTAGTCGGCAGACGGGAGCCAGTCAAAACCATCAAATGCTGAGCCGATACCGCCGCGGCCGTCTATGGCATGGATGAACTCGATCCCGAAAACGGTGATGCCGAGTTCGTTCAATACCCCGGCACGGTTGCCGGATTCAAACTCGAGATAACTGGCGTCATCCAGTACAAGGTAGAGCGTATCCGCACCGGTCCCGCCGCGGAATGTGTCGCGCGAGCCAGCGCCGCCGCCGATGAGCGCGGTTTCTGTGAAGATGAAGGTGTCGTTGCCCGCACCTCCGAAGATCAGATCGTCGCCACGGCCGTCCACGATTTTGTCTTCGCCTGCGGAACCTCGGATCTCGTCGTTGCCGTCTCCGCCGCTGATGATGTCGTTGCCACGGCGGCCGTTCACGATATCATTACCGCTTCCGCCAAGAAGAATGTCGCTGCCCCGGCCGCCGGAGATTTCGTCGTTTCCCTTGCCGCCGACCACGGCATCGTTGCCGCGGCCGGCCTTGATGGTGTCATCGCCGCCGAGCGCGAATACAGCATTTGCCTGAGAACCTGAGCTCAGGCTGGTTGCGCCCTCGTCCAGAAGTTCCGCCGTGCCGCCGCGCATGACGAATTCGGCATATGCGCCCCAGACCTGATGCACGGTCTCGGCCGGGTGGATCGAATCCCATGCAAGGACCTGGTCGCTGTCAAAGGCGCTTCCGGCGATTAGGTAATCAGTCCGGTCTGCGAGAATTCCGAATCCTGCAGGATCTTCGGTAAGTGCTGCCGACACAGCAAAAAGATCGACCATCCGTACATCGGTCCCTGCGTTGCGAAGAATTCCGATCTCGTCGGTTACCATAGTGTTGAATGTGTCGATGAGGAGGTCCGCGAAGGAGGTGAGCGCAGGGGAGAGCGTATCGAATTCCGGGTAAAAGCCTGCCGCCGGCTGGGTCGCAAGAAACACTGTCCCGACACCCGTTGCGCTGAGGGTGTTCGCGGCGCTGCCGATTTGCGCAATCAGGCCTTCCATCACCGGTCCTGCGAGGGCCAGGAACTCAGCTTGGGTGAGGATTTGCTGCTCCTGAACCGTTCCCAGCAAGTCAGTGAAATCATTGCCGCCGATCAGAAGAAACGCGGCCGAGTCCGCCGGAACGCCGCCAGAGGCGTCTTTTGTGAAATCTGCAACCTGAGCCTCCAGATCAATCATGTCTTCCAGAAGACCATCAGCCAGAGCTGTCGCCGTCGCGACTGCATAGTTCACAACTTCGAACCCGCCCAGGCTGGCGGCATAGCTGGCATGGGTCAGTGCGTTGGTGACCGCACCCATGGTGCCGACTTCGGAAAAACTGTCGATCACGGTCTGTCTCGCCTGGACTTCGGCCTGTGCCTGAAGCCGGTCCCGGTCGGCTGGCGATGGAATGCCGCCAAAACTGATGATCAGGTCCAGAAGGATGACTGGCTCGATGACCGACGCCAGAATGTCCACTGCGTTGCCCTCATCGGTCAGGCTGTCGCCGAAGTAGTAGATACGTGAAAACGGGTTCATCAACTTACTTTCCCGGCACCGCCAGGGCAGCGCACGATTTCGTCAGATTGATAGAGGAAGGGGCGCGGTTTGAACCAAACAGTGCGGTTTTGCTTGCCCTGCGCAATCGCCTTCCACACTCATGGTGCCATTCCGCTCTATCCATGGCAATGATTCTCGATCCAGCGGAGCTTAAGGGGGCTTGCCCAAGCCGGCGGTTCTCCGGGCCGCATTGCTGAGGCATGCCTCCCCGGGACCGCGCGCCCCGGTTGGCCGGCCAGTATAATGCGCCGCTGTCTGCATCAGGACTGCAGGTTGTCCCGGGTGTTTCCGTCACGCAGCGATCTGCTGTGGATTGACACTCGGCCATCTGCCGCAGCTGAAAGACAACCAGATTACTGTTGCGGGCCGCCGCCGGTGAAAGCAGGCCCGTTTCATAGAACGGTTTGGCATCGCGCGGGCAGGTAAGCACTGCACGCAATTGTATTGCGAATGGGGGTATTCAATTGTACAAATGTAGCATGACAATATGGCGCCCTGATCCCCGGACATTGAAATCCCCCCTGCATTCCAGCCTTGCGCTCTCCATTGCCAAGGCAATCTCGGATGGCAGGCTTCCAAAGGGAACGCAGCTTCCGACTCACCGTAAGCTGGCGGAAGAGCTGGGTCTGAGCGTCCACACGGTCAGCAAGGCATACGAAAGTCTGCGGCGGCAGCGGCTGATTGATGGCCAGGTCGGGCGGGGCAGCTACGTTCTGGATCCTGACCAGCCCAACGATCAGCCGTTTCGGCTGAGCTCCGAAAGAGGCGGCGGCTTTGATCTGTCGATTTCGCGCCCTGTTGTCTCGCAGCAGCATGCCGAACGGTTCCAGCAGGCGCTGCGGGATCTGCCTGAGGGGCTGGACCCTAGCTATTACCTGTCCTGCCGCCCGAACATTGGCCATGACGCGCATCGGGCCGCGGGCGCGCAATGGCTGCAGCATTGCGGTCTTGAGGTGAAGCCGGACCGGATCATCATGACCAATGGGGTCAGCCACGGCATGTCCGCCGCGCTGTCAGCACTGACCCGGCCAGGCGATACTGTTATCTCGGACAAGATCACTCACCACCTGCTGGTATCGGGCTGTTCCTATTTGGGTCTGAACCTTGCTGGTCTTGAAACCGATGCAGATGGAATTTGTCCGGGTGCGGTGGATCGGTTTTGCCGGGAGAACTCCGCCAAAGTTTTGTTTCTGCTGCCCTCTTTGGCCAACGCAACTGCAGGGATGATACCTGAGGCGCGACGCAGAGAGCTGGTGGAAGTTGCCCGCAAGCACGATTTGCACATCATCGAAAACGATGCATTCGGTCCGGTCGCCGAAGACCGCCCGGTGCCGGTGACGGCGCTGGCGCCGGAGCGGACGATTTATCTGACGACCTTCACCAAATGCACCGTGTCGGGGCTGCGGGCGGGTTATATGGCGGCACCGGAGCATCTGCTGCCGGCGCTGACCGGGCGGATTGTCGTGTTCGGCTGGATGGCGACGCCGCTGATGTGCGAGCTGGCAACCCGCTGGGTGCAGGACGGCACCGCGCTGGAGCTGGCGCAGTGGCAACGGCACGCGCTGGCGGAACGCTATGCCATCGCCACAGAGGTGCTGCAGGACTGGCGCTGGCAGGGGCATCCGTCGGCGCTGCACCTGTGGCTGCCGCTGACCGAGGGCTGGACCACCGGCAGCTTTGTTTCCTATGCGCAGGAACTGAAGGTGGCGGTGGCGCCGGACGCGCCGTTCCTGACCCCCAAGACGCCGCCGCAGAATGCCGTGCGCCTCTCGCTGGGCAGTATCCAGGACCAAGAGCGTTTCCGGCAGGCCCTGAACCTGATTGCGGGGATGCTGAACCATCCGCCGGAGGGAGTGGCACCCTTTACTTATTGATATTGTCCTGCATCAATAAAAAAATTGACATGCAGTACAATACCTCTCAAGTCTGTCGCAGCGGTGCGCAGGCACCGGTGAGACTTGGGAGGAAATCATGGCTCAGACAGTCACACTTAGCTTCGGCGCCCTGGCGGCGGCGGGGATTGCCCTGGCGGGGAGTGCGGCGCAGGCGGACACATGGCGCTATGCCTTTGAAGAGGCGATGACCGATGTGCAGGGCGTCTATGCGCAGAAGTTCAAGGCAGAGATCGAGGCGAAATCGGATCACGAGGTCCAGCTGTTCCCCTATGGCACGCTGGGCGAATCCGCGGACATCATGGAGCAAACTCAGGACGGCATCCTGCAGTTCGTGGATCAGTCGCCGGGCTTTACCGGCTCCTTGATCCCGGAGGCGCAGGTGTTCTTTGTGCCCTACCTGCTGCCGACCGATCAGGATCACCTGGCGCGCTTCTACAAGGAGAGCAAGGCGATCAACGGCATGTTCAAGCCGCTTTATGCCGATCAGGGGCTGGAGCTCTTGACCATGTTCCCCGAGGGCGAAGTGGCAATGACCACCAAGACGCCTGTCACCACCTGCGCCGATCTGGACGAGGTGAAGTTCAGGGTGATGACCAACCCCTTGCTGGTCGAAAGCTACAAGGCCTTTGGCGCCACCCCGACGCCGCTGCCCTGGGGCGAGGTCTATGGGGGGCTGCAGACCAATGTGATCCAGGGGCAGGAGAACCCGACGTTCTTCCTCTACTCGACCAAGATCTTTGAGGTCACCGATTACATCACCTATGCCGGCCACAACAATTTCACCACCGCGGTGATGGCCAACAAGGAGTTTTATGACGGCCTTAGCGCCGGGGACCAGCAGCTGGTGCAGAACGCGGCGCAGGCGGCCTATGACCACACCGTGGTCTACCAGCAGCAGGCGGCCGAGAGCGAGCTGGCCAAGATCATGGAGGCCAAGCCGGAGATGCAGGTGACGGTGCTGAACGACGATCAGCGCAGCTGCTTCAAGGAGGCGGCGGCTGAGGTCGAGGCCAAGTTCGTCGAGATGACCGGCGGCAGCGGTGCGGCGATCCTGGAGCAGCTGAAGGCAGATCTGGCGGCCACCGCCAACTGACGCCCGCCCTCAAATCAGTGCTGAGCGGGTCCTGCCCGCTCAGCAGCACCCGGACCTTGGGAGGACACCATGCACCAGACACACGCGTCAGCGCTGCCCGGATTTCTGGGGGTGATCGACAGCGCCATCAGCCGCACCGAATCGTTCCTGCTGGCTGCCGGTGTCCTGCTGATGGCCGCCAATACCGTGGCCAATGTGGTGGGGCGGTTTGCGCTGGGCAATTCCCTCTTCTTTACCGAAGAGCTGAACCGGATTCTGATTATCCTGATCACCTTTGCCGGCATCAGCTATGCCGCGCGCCATGCCCGCCACATCCGGATGTCGGCACTGTATGACGCGCTGCCGCCGGGGGCCCGCAAGGCGCTGATGGTGGCGATTTCGCTGGTCACCGCCGGCTTCATGTTCCTGCTGTGCTTTTACGCGGTGACATACATCGGCGCGCAGGCGGCGAGGGGGCGGCTGCTGCCGGCCTTGCAGATCCCGGTCTGGGTGATCTTGGTCTGGTTGCCTGCCGGCTTCTTCATGACCGGCATGCAGTACCTGCTGACCGCGGTGCGCAACCTGACCTCTCCCGGCATCTACCTCTCGACCCGTGTGCAGGAGGGATACGGGAACGCGGAAGAAATCGAAATCTGAGGGCGGACCGATGGCTGCAACTATTTTCCTGACCATGATTGTCCTGCTGCTGCTGGGCTTTCCGATGATGATCCCGCTGATTGCCGGCGCGTTCATCGGCTTTCTGATGCTGTTCGGCGATCTGGCCCGGACCGAGACCATGGTGCAGCAGATGCTGGCGGGAATCCGGCCCGCGTCGCTGATTGCGGTGCCGATGTTCATCTTTGCCGCCGATATCATGACCCGCGGCCAGTCGGCGGGACGGCTGATCAATGTGGTGATGGCCTATGTCGGACATATCCGCGGCGGGCTGGCGATCTCCACCGCCGCCGCCTGCACCATGTTCGGGGCGGTGTCCGGCTCGACCCAGGCGACGGTGGTTGCCATCGGCTCGCCGCTGCGTCCGCGGATGCTGCAGGCGGGCTACAAGGACAGCTTTGTGCTGGCCCTGATCGTCAATGCCAGCGACATTGCGTTCCTGATCCCGCCCTCGATCGGGATGATCATCTACGGGGTGGTCTCCAGCACCTCGATTGCCGAGCTGTTCATTGCCGGCATCGGTCCCGGGCTGCTGATCCTGCTGCTGTTTTCGGCCTATGCCTACATCCATGCGGTGCGCAACAACGTGCCGACCGAGCCCAAGGCCACCTGGGGCGAGCGGTTTCAGACCATGCGGCAGGCGCTGTGGCCGATGGGGTTCCCGGTGATCATCATCGGCGGCATCTACGGCGGCGTGTTCAGCCCGACCGAGGCGGCGGCGGCCTGCGTGCTATACGCGCTGGTGCTGGAGGTGATCGTGTTCCGCTCGATGACACTGGCGGATGTCTATGACACCGCCAAATCGACCGGGCTGATCACCGCCATCGTGTTCATCCTGGTGGGGGCGGGGGCGGCGTTTTCCTGGGTGATCTCATTCGCGCAGGTGCCGCAGCAGATCCTCGGCGCCATCGGTATTGCCGAGATGGGCGCCATCGGGGTGCTGTTCGTGATCTCCATCGCCTTCTTCATCGGCTGCATGTTTGTCGATCCCATCGTGGTGATCCTGGTGCTGGTGCCGGTGTTTGCACCGGTGGTGAAATCGGTGGGGCTGGACCCGGTGCTGGTCGGCACCATCATCACCCTGCAGGTTGCGATCGGCTCCGCCACGCCGCCCTTCGGCTGCGATATCTTCACCGCCATTGCCGTGTTCAAACGCCCCTATGCCGAGGTGGTGCGCGGCACGCCCCCCTTCATCCTGATGCTCTTGGGGGTGTCGGTGGCGCTGATCTTCTTCCCGCAGATTGCGCTGTTCCTGCGTGACCTGGCCTTTGCCAAATAAGGAGGCGCGGAAGTGTTCACATCCATTCTGGTGCCCTTCGACGGCTCGCAAGGGGCGGAGGCCGCGCTGGCCAAGGCTGCAGGGCTGGCGCAGCTGTGCGGGGCGGAGCTGACTCTGCTGACGGTCTACCGGCATCATTCGCTGCTGGAGGCATCGATGCATATGGTGCGCCCCGATCATCCGGAGGATCTGGACGAGATCATGCGCAGCCACGCCAGGGAGGTGGCCGAGCGCGGCAAGGCTTTGGCGGCGGCGGGCGGCGTTCAATGCCCCCGCGCCTTTGTCAAAAGCGGCCCGGTGGCGCGCACCATCACGGGGTTTGCCAGGGAACACGGGCATGACCTGATCGTGATCGGCAGCCGCGGGCTGGGTTCGCTGGAGGGGGTCCTGCTGGGCAGTGTCTCCCACAAGGTGACGAGCCTGGCGCAAATCCCGGTTCTTGTTGTCTAGGAAAGCTGAAAATGGCCCCTGATATCCATTCCACGCCCTCGCGCGTTCCGGCCCGGCTGGACGATCGCCCCGTGAAGAAACGGATCGCCTTGGTGGCGCTGGCGACCGATCACACGTCGGAGCGCGACTTTGCCCGGATCTGCGACCCGGACCGGGTGGGCGTCTACGTGAACCGCATCGCCTTCGAGAATCCGACCACCAAGGAAACACTGCTGCAGACCGGCCCGCGGCTGACAGGCGCCGCGGCGCAGATCCTGCCGGAGGAAGTGGTGGATGTGGTGGCCTATGGCTGCACCGCGGCCTCCATCGTCTTGGGGAATGATGCGGTCAGCCGCCATTTGAACGCCGCCAAGCCGGGCGCGCCTTGTGTCACCCCCAGCTCTGCCGCCTTTGCCGCGTTCAAGGCGCTGGGGGTCAGGCGGGTGTCGGTGCTGACGCCCTACAGCGCGCAGGTGACGGATGAGCTGGCGCAGTATTTTGCCGCGCATGGGCCGGAGGTGGTCAATGCCGCCTGTTTCGGCCTGACTGACGACCGGCAGATGGCGCGGATCTCCGAAGACAGCATTATCGAGGCGGGGATTGCTGCCTGTGACCGGCAGGCGGATGCGCTTTTCCTGTCCTGCACCGCGCTGCGCGCCGCCGCCTGCGTGCAGCGGATCGAGGACCATCTGGGCAGGCCGGTGGTCTCCTCCAACCAGGCGATGGTGTGGCGCTGCCTGCGTCTGGCGGGGATCAGTGATCCGGTGCCGGGCTACGGCCGGCTTTTTGAACTCTAACCAGGCAAGGCAAGTCCGATGACAAAGAAAATCACCCTACAGGACAGCTATCAGGCCCGGGCGCGGATTGCCGGGCGCATCCGGCGGACCGCCCTTGTGGAGTCGCCGTCACTCAGCTCTTTGACCGGCGGGCAGGTCTCGCTGAAGCTGGAGAACAGCCAGATCACCGGCAGCTTCAAGCTGCGCGGCGCAACCAATGCGGTGCTGTCGCTGACCGAGGCGCAGCGCGCGGCGGGGGTTGTGGGTGTCTCCACCGGCAACCACGGGCGCGGGCTGGCCTATGCGGCGGCGCAGGCCGGGGTGCGCTGCGTCATCTGCATGTCGGAGCTGGTGCCGCGAAACAAGGTCGAAGGCATCAAATCCCACGGCGCCGAGGTGCGGATCAAAGGCCACTCGCAGGATGACGCGCAGGTGGAGGTGGACCGGCTGGTGGCAGAGGGCATGACCATGCTGCCGCCCTTCGACCACCGCGGTATCATTGCAGGCCAAAGCACCGTGGCGCTGGAAATGCTGGAACAGGCGCCGGATTTGGAGACGGTGCTGGTGCCCTTGTCGGGCGGCGGGCTGATTTCCGGCGTGGCGATGGTGATGAAGGCGGTGAATCCGGCGATCCGGGTGATCGGCGTCAGCATGGAGCGCGGCGCGGCAATGCATGCCAGCCTGCAGGCCGGCAAGCCGGTTCAGGTCGAGGAACTGCCGACCCTTGCCGACTCCCTGGGCGGCGGTATCGGGCTGGACAACGCCTATACCTTCGAGATGACCAAGGCGCTGGTGGATGATGTGGTGCTGGTTTCCGAGGCGGAGATCGCCGCGGCCATCCGCCATGCCTATTTCCAGGAGCGGCAGGTGATCGAAGGTTCCGGCAGTGTCGGCATTGCGGCGCTGCTGGCGGGCAGGATCGAAAATCCGGGGTGCTGTGTGTCGCTTGTCAGCGGCCAGAACATAGACATGGCGCTGCACAGACACATCATTGACGGTGAGGATGTGGCTGCGGCGGCTGAGACCAAGGGAGGCGCGGATGCCTGATATCAAGATCCTGACCGAAGCTGATCTGCGCCAGGCCATCGCGCTGGACGGCGATGCGGTGGCCTGCGTGGAGGAGGCGTTCCGCCTGCTCGCCACCAGGGAGGTGCAGATGCCGCCGATCCTGAGCTTTCCCGTGCCGGAGCATAACGGCGAGGTGGATGTGAAGACAGCCTATGTGCCGGGGCTGGACGGCTTTGCCGTCAAGATGAGCCCCGGGTTCTTTGACAATCCCAGGCTGGGGCTGCCGAGCCTCAACGGGCTGATGGTGCTGTTTGATGCCAGAACCGGCATCGTGCGGGCGGTGCTGTTGGACAACGGCTATTTGACCGATGTGCGCACGGCTGCGGCTGGCGCGGTGGCGGCCAGATATCTGTCGTGCGCCGGCAGCACGGTTGCGGGTATCCTGGGCAGCGGCATTCAGGCGCGGCTGCAGCTGGAAGCGCTGACGCTGGTGCGCGGCATCAAACGGGCGGTGATCTGGGGGCGGGATGCGGCAAAGGCCGAAGCCTGCGCCCGCGATTGCGCGGAGAAGCTGGGCATTGAGGTCACCACCGGCAGCATTGCGGATGTGATGGCGGCGGCGGATATTGTTGTGACCACCACGCCCTCCTGTGAGCCGCTGATCTTCGGGGCGATGCTGCGCCCGGGCCAGCATGTGACGGCGATGGGCTCGGACGCCGATTACAAGACGGAACTGGCGCCGGATGTGATCCCGGCCGCCACGCTGTTTGCCGCGGACCGGCTGGCGCAATCGGTGAAACAGGGCGAGCTGCGCCCGGCGCTGGCTGCGGGCACGGTTACGGACACAGGCCAATTCGCGGAACTGGGCCAAATCATTGCGGGCCAGAAGCCGGGCCGTGCGTCGGACATGGATATCACCGTCTGCGACCTGACCGGAACCGGCGTGCAGGACACCGCCATCGCCACCCTTGCCGGTGCCCGCGCAGACGCGGCGGCCGCCGGAACCACCATCACCAGCTGACCAATCAGGACCTTAGCATATGGCAAACCCCAAGCTGTGTTTCCCCCGCGCTGAATATCAAGAGCGCCTGGACAAGACCCGCAATGAGATGGCCCGCCGCGGGCTGGATCTTCTGATCGTCACCGATCCTTCGAACATGAACTGGCTGACCGGCTATGACGGCTGGTCCTTCTATGTGCATCAATGCGTTGTTGTCAGCCTGGAGGGTGAACCGATTTGGTACGGCCGCGGCCAGGACGCCAACGGTGCCTTGCGCACCTGCTACATGGATCCCGCCAATATCATCGGCTACCCGGACCATTACGTGCAGTCGGCCGAGCGGCATCCGATGGATTACCTGTCGGCGCAGCTGAAGGACCGCGGGCTGGACGGCGGCAGCATCGGCGTCGAGATGGACAATTACTATTTCACCGCCGCGGCCTATGCTTCCCTGCAGACACATCTGCCGAATGCGCGGTTCGCCGATGCCAATGCGCTGGTCGGCTGGCAGCGGGCGGTGAAATCGGAGGCCGAGCTCGCCTACATGCGGCAGGCGGGCAAGATCGTTGGGCGGATGCACCAGCGGATCTTTGACAAGGTCGAGCCGGGGATGCGCAAATGCGATCTGGTGGCCGATATCTATGACGCCGCGCTGCGCTATGACGAGGCCACAGGCATTGGCGGCGATTATCCTGCCATCGTGCCGCTGCTGCCCTCGGGGCCTGATGCCGCCGCGCCGCATCTGACCTGGGACGACCTGCCGATGAACTCCGGCGAGGGCACCTTTTTCGAGATTGCGGGCGTGGTGCACCGCTATCATTGCCCGCTGTCGCGCACCGTGTTCCTGGGCAAGCCGACGCAGACCTTCCTGGACGCGGAACAGGCGGTGCTGGAGGGCATGGAGGCGGGGCTGGAAATGGCCAAGGCCGGCAACACCTGCGAGGATATCGCCAAGGCGTTCTTCAAGGTGCTGAAGACACATGGCATCGAGAAGGACAACCGCACCGGCTATCCGATCGGCGTCTCCTACCCGCCGGACTGGGGCGAGCGCACCATGTCGCTGCGCCCCGGCGACACCACCGTCTTGCAGGAAAACATGACCTTCCACTTCATGACCGGCCTGTGGATGGAGGATTGGGGCTTTGAGATCACCGAAAGCATCCGCATCGGTAAAAACGGTCCGGAGTGCCTGTCCGATGTGCCGCGCAAGATGTTCGTGAAGGACTGAGCCATGAAGCCGAATCCGATTTCCCCCAATATCCCGCTGGACCAGGACGGGGTGCACCACGGCCACCTGTGGCTTCCCCACAGCCGCGACGACTCGGCCTGGGGCGCGGTGATGATCCCGCTGACAGTGATCAGGAACGGCGAGGGACCGACCGCGCTGCTGACCGGTGCCAACCACGGGGATGAATACGAAGGCCCGATTGCCCTGCATGAGCTGGCCGCCGCCACCCGCGCGGAGGACGTAACCGGGCGACTGATCATCGTTCCGGCCTTCAACTATCCCGCGTTCCGCGCCGGTACCCGCACCTCGCCCATCGACAAGGGCAACATGAACCGCGCCTTTCCAGGCCGTCCGGACGGCACCGTGACAGAGAAGATCGCCGACTATTTCCAGACCGTGCTGCTGCCGATGGCGGATCTGGCGGTGGATTTCCATTCCGGCGGCAAGACGCTGGATTTCGTGCCCTTTGCCGCCGCCCATATCCTGGAGGACACAGCGACACAGCACGCCTGCTTTGCCGCAATGAAGGCGTTCAACGCACCGTATTCGGTGCAGCTGTTGGAGATTGACAGCGTTGGCATGTACGACACCGCGGTCGAGGAGATGGGCAAGGTTCTGGTCACCACCGAGCTGGGCGGCGGCGGCTCCTCTTCCGCGCGCACCAATGCAATTGCCAAGAAGGGCCTGCGTAACGTACTGATCCATTTCGGCATCCTGCAGGGCGAAATACAGCTGGATGAGACCGTGAACATCACGATGCCTGACGGCAACTGCTACCTGTTCAGCGAGGGCGACGGGCTGTTTGAGATCATGGCGGATCTGGGTGCAACGGTCAGCAAAGGCGATCTGGTGGCCCGGGTCTGGCCGCTGGACCGCACCGGCCAGCCGCCGGTGGAATACCGCGCCCGCCGGGACGGGCTGGTGATCAGCCGCCATTTTCCCGGCCTGATCCAGTCCGGCGACTGTGTTGCTGTCATCGGCGTGGCCGGGGACTGAACGGGGGCTGAAGGAAGGGAACCAATGCAACTGGACCAGCGCGACCTTGACATTCTGCGTGTGCTCTCAACCGAGGGCCGCATCACCAAGGCCGCGCTGGCCGACCGGATCGGCCTGTCCCCGACTCCGTGCTGGGACCGGCTCAAAAAGCTGGAGCAGGCCGGGCTGATCGAAGGCTACAGCGCCCGCATCAATCTGAAGAAACTGGCGCCGCATGTGACGGTGTTTGTGGCGGCCGAGATTGCCGATCACACCGCCGCCAGCTTCCGCGCGTTCGAGGCGGCGATGCAGCGCTATGACGAGGTTACCGCCTGCTGGGCGCTGGGCGGCGGGTTCGATTACCTGCTGCAGATCGTCACCCGCGACATCGACGCCTATCAGCGGCTGATCGACGAGATGCTGGACGCCCGCATCGGCCTCAGCCGTTATTTCACCTATGTGGTGACCAAGCCGGTAAAAGGTGCGGGCGCACCGCCGTTGGATGTTTTGCTGGCGCAGGAGTGATCCAACGCGAAAGCGTCTGATTGGCAGCTGTTTTCTCTGCAAGCCCCGGCAACTTCAGTCACTTCCTCTTTCGGAAACGGGCACAGTCCTCTGCAAGACGTGAGGAGGACAATCATGACCGAGACCGCTCTCTCTGCCCGTGCGGACATTTCCGATAAGGCGCTGGTGCGCTCTTTTTCCTACATAAATGGCAAATGGTGCGCCGCAGGCAATGGCGAAACCTTCCCGGTCAGCGACCCGGCGGATGGCGCTGAGCTGGGCCATGTAGCGAGTTTGTCGGCAGAAGAATCCTCTGCTGCCGTGGACGCGGCGCAGGCCGCTTTCCCGGCCTGGGCAGGGCTGCTGCCGCAAGAGCGCGCCGCGATCCTGCGCCGCTGGTTCGAACTGCAACTGGAACATAAGGAAGACCTGGCCCGCATCATGGTTCTGGAGCAGGGCAAACCGCTGACGGAAGCGCGCGGCGAGATCGATTACGGCGCCGCCTTTGTGGAGTTCTATGCCGAGGAGGCCAAGCGCCCCAATATCGAGGGCGTCACCAGCCACCTGCCCGATGCCGAGGTCGAGCTGTGGCGCGAGCCGGTTGGGGTGGCGGCGCTGATCACGCCTTGGAACTTCCCCTCTGCCATGCTGACCCGCAAGGCGGCCGCCGCGCTGGCGGCGGGCTGCACCGTGGTGGCGCACCCTTCTGCCGAGACCCCGTTCAGCGCCCTGGCACTGGCGGAACTGGCAGAGCGTGCAGGCGTCCCGCCAGGGGTATTCAACGTGGTGACCGGCCACGCGCCTACGGTTGTCGAACCCTGGACCCGCGACACCCGCGTGCGGGCGCTGTCCTTCACCGGTTCCACCAATATCGGCAAGCTCCTCTACCGCCAGTCAGCGGACACTGTGAAACGGCTGGTGATGGAACTGGGCGGCCATGCGCCGGTGATCGTCTTCAAGGGCTGCGATCTGGACAAGGCGGTGGATGAGGCAATCAAGGCGAAATTTGCCACCTCCGGCCAGGATTGCCTGGGCGCCAACCGGATCTTTGTGGAGCGGCCCGTGTATACCGAGTTCTGCGCGAAGTTCACCGCAGCCGCCAAGGCCCTGACCATCGGCAAGGGCCTGGAGGATTGCGACCTCGGACCACTGATGAACGAAAAGGCAGTGCAAAAGCAGGAGGAGCATGTAGCGGACGCACTGGCCAAGGGTGCCACGCTGGCCTGCGGCGGCGGGCGGCATTCGCTGGGGCCGCTGTTTTATGAACCAACTGTCTTGACCGATGTATCGGTCGATGCCCTGATCATGCGCGAGGAGACCTTTGGTCCTGTGGCGCCCATCGCACCGTTTGACACTGAGGAAGAGGTGGTGGCGCGCGCCAATGACAGCGAATACGGCCTGGTGGCCTATGTCCACAGCCACGACCCGCGCCGGATCTACCGTCTGAGCCGGGCGCTGCAATACGGCATGGTGGCGGTGAACCGCACAAAGGTGACCGGCGCGCCGATCCCTTTTGGCGGCACCAAACAGTCCGGCCTGGGCCGCGAAGGCGCGCGGCTGGGCATGGAGGAATTCACCGAGATCAAATACGTTTGCCGCGACTGGGCCTGAGGCCTTCGCGAAGGAGAAAGGAAGCAAGATGCTGAAGAACGACCAACTCGACCAGTGGGACCGCGAGACCTTCTTTCACCCCTCGACCCATCTGGCCCAGCACGCCCGCGGTGAAAGCCCGAACCGGGTGATCAAGACCGCCTCCGGTGTCTTTATCGAAGACCGCGACGGCAACAGGCTGCTGGATGCCTTTGCCGGGCTTTATTGCGTGAACGCCGGCTATGGCCGCCAGGAGATCGCCGAGGCGATTGCTGATCAAGCGCGGGAGCTGGCCTATTACCATTCCTACGTCGGCCACGGCACCGAGGCCTCTATCACGCTGGCCAAGATGATCCTGGACCGGGCGCCGGAAAACATGTCCAAGGTCTATTTCGGCCTCGGCGGCTCGGACGCCAATGAAACCAACGTCAAGCTGATCTGGTATTACAACAACATCCTGGGCCGCCCGGAAAAGAAGAAGATCATCTCGCGCTGGCGCGGCTATCACGGCTCGGGGCTTGTGACCGGTTCACTGACCGGGCTGGAGCTGTTCCACAAGAAGTTCGACCTGCCGGTGGAGCAGGTGATCCACACCGAAGCCCCCTATTACTACCGCCGCGCGGATCTGGACCAGACCGAAGCGCAGTTCGTGGCCCATTGCGCGGCGGAGCTGGAAGCGCTGATCGAGCGTGAGGGTGCCGACACCATTGCCGCCTTCATCGGCGAGCCGGTGCTGGGCACCGGCGGCATCGTGCCGCCGCCTGCGGGCTATTGGGCGGCAATCCAGGCGGTGCTGAAGAAGCACGATATCCTGCTGGTTGCGGATGAGGTCGTCACTGGTTTCGGGCGTCTGGGCAGCATGTTCGGCTCGGACCACTATGGGATCGAGGCTGATATCATCACTATCGCCAAGGGCCTCACCTCGGCTTATGCGCCGCTGTCGGGGTCCATCGTTTCGGACAAGGTCTGGAAGGTGCTGGAGCAGGGCACAGACGAAAACGGCCCGATCGGCCACGGCTGGACCTATTCGGCGCACCCGATAGGGGCCGCTGCCGGCGTCGCCAACCTCAGGCTGATTGACGATCTGAATCTGGTGCAGAACGCTGGCGAGGTGGGCGCCTACCTGAACGCCACCATGGCGGAGGCTCTGTCGGGCCATGCCAACGTGGGCGAGGTGCGCGGGACCGGGATGCTCTGTGCCGTGGAGTTCGTGAAGGACAAGGACAGCCGCACTTTCTTTGATACAGCTGACAAGATCGGGCCGCAGATCTCGGCCAAGCTGCTGGAGCAGGACAAAGTCATCGCGCGCGCCATGCCGCAGGGCGATATTCTGGGCTTTGCGCCGCCGTTCTGCCTCAGCCGTGCAGAAGCCGATCAGGTGGTCGCTGCGACGCTGCGGGCGGTCCGGGCCGTGCTGGGCTGACCGCGTTCCCCGGGATGCTGCCCCAGCTGGGAGGCTGATGGCAGCCAGATGCAAAATTGGCATCAGGCAGCGTCGGGGCTGGCTGATGCCTTTGCGCTGCACCTGTTTGCACCAGTGCCAGGACACGAAAGCAACTGCATTGCCGCGGTCTCTGCCGGCCGGTTTCCGGCGTCATGTTCCCCGGTCCTGTCCAGGTGTCTTGATTCGCGGCCGCAAAAAGGTCAGGCGATCCGCCCAATGTTTAAGCAGAAACAGCCTGAGCGCAGGGGGCAGGCCGCCGGCTGACTTTACAGTTCGCTGGGGAACAGCCGAAGTTCCTGCCATGCCCGATGCCTTGTCCATCATTGTCGTTGAAGCGGATCGTGAACGCGCTTTCATGATCGTGGACGGGCTGCGCGAGGCAGGAAATTTCGACATCCAGGTGATTTCCGAGGCGGCAGGCCTTGCCCGGCGGGTACAGGCGCGCGACCCGGATGTGGTGCTCATCGACATCGAAAACCCTTCCCGGGACATGCTGGAAGAGCTGGCGCTGGCCACCGGTCCGAAGGAGAGGCCGGTGGCAATGTTCGTGGACCGCAGCGAAGACGGGCTGTCCGCTGCTGCGGTCGAGGCGGGGGTCTCGGCCTATGTTGTCGACGGGTTGCAGCCAGCCCGGCTGAAACCGGTTCTGGATGCCGCCATCGCCCGCTTCCGGATGTTCCAACGCATGCGGATCGAACTGGCCGAGGCCAAGCGCGCGCTGGAAGAGCGCAAGGTGATCGACCGGGCCAAAGGCATGATCATGAAAGCCCGCGGGATAGGCGAAGACGAAGCTTATGCGCTGCTTCGTAAGACCGCGATGGGTCAGAACAAGCGGCTGGCCGACGTGGCACAGGCGCTGGTGACGGCGGCTGGGCTCCTGTCATGACCGGCACCGTGATCCCAGCCGGTTTTGTCCCGCTGGCCGATGCCGCCCCGCTGATCATTGCCCAGGAAATAGGTTTTGCTGCCGAAGAGCGGTTGACGCTGGATCTGCGCCGAGCGCCGTCCTGGTCATCTCTGCGCGACATGCTGGCCTTTGGCCAGGTCGACGCCGCCCAGATGCTGGCGCCGGTCCCGGTGGCAGCCGCGCTTGGACTGGGGGGCATCAATGCGGAGTTTTCGGTTCTGTCGGTGTTGTCCGTCAATGGCACTGTCATTGGCGTCAGCCGCCGTCTCGCCCGAAAACTGGCCGCGATTGGCCATAGATTCACGTTTGACGATGCGGCGGCGGCCGGGCGTGATCTGATTGCTGCGGCAGGCAGGGATCTGCGGATCGGCGTGCCGTTTCCCTTTTCGATGCACGCCGAACTGCTCAAATACTGGCTGACAGCGCTGGGGCTGGCCCCACCGCAGGAGGCCGATATCGTTACGGTGCCGCCGCCGCTGATGGCAGATGCGATCCGCAGCGGAGAAATCGACGCATTTTGTGTCGGAGAGCCTTGGGGGTCGATGGCGGTCGAACAGGGGGCTGCTGTGCTGCTGCTGCCCGGGCGGGCGATCTGGTCTTTTGCACCGGAAAAGGTGCTGGCCGTCCGCAGCACATGGGCCGAAACCGAAAGTGACCTTTCTTCGCGGCTGATCCGGGTACTGTGGCGCGCGGGACGGTGGTTGTCAGACCCGTCTTCGCGCGGACTGGCGGCTGAGATCCTTTCCTCCCCTCGGTATCTTGATCTTCCGGCCGAGATAATCGAGCGCGCTTTTTCGGGAAAGTTCACAGTTACGCCGCAGGGGCAGCAGCGTCAGACCGCCGGATTCGTCGAATTTCATAGCGGCGCTGCTGGATTCCCATGGCAAAGCCAGGCGCAATGGATCGCGCTGCAGCTTGCCGAACGCAACGGGATTGACCGCAGCAAGGCGGTGGAAGCCGCCGGGCGGGTGTTCCGCAGCGATGTCTACCGGGCCGCGCTTAGCCGGACCGGGGCAGATTTACCCTCGGCATCCTCCAAACTGGAAGGCGCTCTGGCGGGCGAAATTGTCGTGGCGGGGGAATCGGGCCCGTTCAATCTTCTGACCAACCGGTTCTTTGATGGCCGTGTTTTTGATCCACAGGCGGAATGCTGATGAAAAAGCAGGCACCCGCCGCAGGCTGATGCCGCAATGCGGCATTTTGTGCCGCAAGTGCGAAAGAATTCTTTGGCGCGCGGCGGCCCGGAAGGCAAACTGAGGTCAGGCAGGCAATGGCGCCCGCCTGACAGATTTTCCCGAAGACCGGGTTTCACTGAGCAAAGCCGCTCGACCCGCCGCCACTCCTCCAGGCGGTGCGTGTCAGCGGCTTTTTTCTGTTCCGCCCCCTGGGCCGGACACAGCAAGGAAAAGGAAACAACCCGATGAAGACACTCATCATGGCGCTTGCGGCCTCCACCGCACTGACCGGACCGGCAGTGGCCAGAACGCTTGATCTGGAAAAGGATGTGCTGACCTTCGGCTTTATCAAGTTGACGGATATGGCGCCGCTGGCGGTTGCTTACGAGCAGGGGTTTTTCGACGATGAAGGCCTGTTTGTCACGCTGGAAGCGCAGGCCAACTGGAAAGTGCTGCTGGACGGCGTCATCGACGGCACCCTGGACGGCGCCCACATGCTGGCGGGGCAGCCACTGGCGGCGACCATCGGCTATGGCACCGAGGCGCATATCATCACGCCGTTTTCCATGGATCTGAACGGCAACGGCATCACCCTGTCCAACGAGGTCTGGGAGATGATGAAGCCGAACCTGCCGACCGATGCGGACGGCAAGATCGCGCATCCGATCTCTGCCTCCTATCTGAAGCCGGTGATCGAGGACTTCAACGCCAAGGGCAAACCCTTCAACATGGGCATGGTGTTTCCGGTCTCGACCCACAATTACGAGCTGCGCTACTGGCTGGCAGCGGGCGGCATCAACCCTGGCTACTACAGCCCGGAAAATGTGACAGGCCAGATCGCCGCCGAGGCCTTTCTGTCGGTGACCCCGCCGCCGCAGATGCCCGCCACGCTGGAGGCCGGCACCATCTCCGGCTACTGCGTGGGCGAGCCGTGGAACCAGCAGGCGGTGTTCAAGGGCATCGGCGTGCCGGTCATCACCGACTACGAGCTGTGGAAGAACAACCCGGAAAAGGTCTTTGGCATTACCGCCGAGTTTGCCGAGGAATACCCCAACACCACGCTGGCCGTCGTCAAGGCGCTGATCCGCGCTGCAATGTGGCTGGACGAGAGCGAAAATGCGAACCGCCCGGCTGCGGTGGAGATTCTAAGCCGACCGGAATACGTCGGCGCCGATCCCGAGGTCATTGCCAATTCGATGACCGGCACTTTCGAGTATGAAAAGGGCGACAAGCGCGCGGTGCCGGACTTCAACGTCTTCTTCCGCTACAACGCGACCTATCCCTATTACTCGGATGCGGTTTGGTATCTGACCCAGATGCGCCGCTGGGGTCAGATCCCGGACCCCAAGCCCGACAGCTGGTTCGATGAGATCGCCAGATCCGTCTACAAGCCGGACATTTACCTGGAGGCCGCCCGCTTGCTGGTCGAGGAAGGGCTGGCAAATGAGGCCGGTTTTCCTTGGGACAGCGACGGTTACAAGGTGCCGACCCCGGCCGCAGATATCATCGACGGCATCCCCTACGACGGCAAACATCCCAACGCATATCTCGAAAGCCTGCCGATCGGCCTCAAGGGCAAGCAGACCGTGACCGGCAACGCCGTTCAGGGCTGACCTGCCCGCTGCAGGAAGGGAGAGCGGCCAAAGTTCTGCCGCGCGCCGCCGCCGCCCTTCTTCTCAATGCTGACCCTTACCAAAGGATCCCGCCATGACCGCCACCGACCCCGCATCGCTCAGTTCCGAAGCCCGCCGTGCGCGGCTTTTCACCCGCATCAATAGGGCCGACGCCTGGTTCCAGGTTCTGGGCCTGGCCTGGATCACGCCGCTCATCAAAGCCGCTGCCGGCGACAACCCCAAGGCCCAGATCAAGGAAATCTGGCGCCTGCTGGCAGTGCCGCTGCTGGCCATCATCGCGTTCCTGCTGCTCTGGGGTGCGCTGGCGCCACGGGTTCAGACCTCGCTGGGCGCCATTCCCGGCCCGGGGCAAGTCTGGGAGGAAGCCGTCAGTCTGCATCAGGACGCGCAGGCCAAGGCCGTCAAGGAAGCGGCCTTTTATGAGCGGGTGGAGCAGCGCAATGAGAGGCTGATCAGGCAGGGCAAGGCCGACCAGGCCAAGCATATCCCCTATACCGGCGCGCCGAGCTTTTATGATCAGATCTGGACCTCGATCCAGACCGTATTCTTCGGCTTCCTGATAGCCTCTGCGGTGGCGATCCCGCTGGGCATCCTCGCCGGGCTCTCGCCTGTCGCCAATGCCGCCATCAACCCGCTGGTGCAGATCTTCAAGCCTGTATCGCCGCTGGCCTGGCTGCCGATCGTTACAATGATCGTTTCGGCCGTTGCAGCCTCGGGCGACGGGCTGTTCGCCAAGTCGTTCCTGGTGTCTGCCATCACCGTCACCCTGTGCTCGCTGTGGCCGACTCTGATCAACACGGCGCTGGGCGTTGCTTCGATCGACAAGGATCTGGTCAACGTCTCCAAGGTGCTGAAAATGAACACCTATGCCAAGGTGACCAAGCTGGTGCTGCCCTCGGCCCTGCCGCTGATCTTCACCGGGCTGCGGCTTTCGCTGGGGGTTGGCTGGATGGTGCTGATCGCTGCCGAGATGCTGGCGCAGAATCCCGGACTTGGCAAATTCGTCTGGGACGAATTCCAGAACGGCTCCTCCTCGTCGCTGGCCAAGATCATTGTTGCGGTGCTGACCATCGGCATCATCGGCTTCCTGCTGGACCGGGTGATGTTCGCGCTGCAGTCGCTGTTCACCTTCTCGAACAACCGGTGACCGTCATGAGCATTCTAGAATTCACCAATGTCTGCAAAAGCTTCGGCGAAGGCGCACACCGCAGTGATGTGCTGAAGAACATCAGCCTCAGCGTTCAGGAGGGCGAATTCCTGGTGCTTCTCGGTTTCTCCGGAACAGGCAAGACGACGCTGGTCAACCTGATGGCCGGGCTGGAGAGGCCGACCTCCGGCAGCGTCACCTTCAAGGGGCAGAAAATCACCGGCCCCGGCCCCGAACGCGGCGTAATCTTTCAAAGCTATTCGCTGATGCCCTGGCTGACGGTGGCGGGCAACGTCGGGCTGGCGGTGGACACCATCTTTCCCGGCCTGCCCAAGGGTGAAAAACAGGCCAAGGTGGACCGTTACGTCAGGATGGTCGGCCTGAGCCACGCCACTCATCGCCGCCCGGCTGAACTCTCCGGCGGCATGCGCCAGCGGGTCAACGTGGCCCGCGCCTTGGCGATGGATCCGGAGGTCCTGCTGCTGGACGAGCCGCTGTCGGCGCTGGATGCGCTGACCCGCGCCAATCTGGCGGATGAGATCGAGATGATCTGGGAGGCGGACAAGAAGACCTGCGTGCTGATCACCAATGACGTGGATGAGGCAATTCTGCTGGCGGACCGCATCATCGCGCTGAACCCGGATGGATCGCTGGGGAGGGAGTTTAAGGTTTCACTGTCCCGTCCGCGCGACCGCAGCGCCATGAACCATGACAAGACCTTCAAGGCTTTGCGCGCTGAGGTCACCGGGTACCTGATGGACGCAGGCATCAAGTCCCGGGCCGGGGATACCAAATTACTGCCAAATGTGACGCCGGTTCACGGCCTGCCTGCTGCTGTCGCCGAGGCCAGAAAGTCGATGGTTGACGAACGCTATCTCGACTTTTCTCAGCTTTACAAGGTCTACCCGACTCCCAAGGGGCCATTGACGGTGGTCGAAAATTTCGATCTCAAGATCGACAAGGGAGAGTTCATCTCGCTGATCGGCCACTCGGGCTGCGGCAAGTCCACCGTGCTGACCATGGCGGCGGGGCTGAACTCCATCTCCCAGGGGGCGATCAAGCTGGACCGCCGCCACGTCGAAGGTGCTGATCCGGAGCGTGCCGTTGTGTTCCAGTCGCCGAACCTGTTTCCATGGCTGACCGCGCGCGAGAATTGCGCCATCGGTGTGGACAAGGTTTATCCCAAGGCATCTCAGGCAGAGCGGCAGGATGTGGTGGAACACTATCTCGAGCGCGTCGGCCTGGGGGATGCGATGGAAAAGCCCGCGCATGCGATGTCGAACGGCATGCAGCAGCGGGTTGGCATCGCCCGCGCCTTTGCGCTGTCGCCCAAGCTGCTGCTGCTCGATGAACCCTTCGGCATGCTCGACAGCCTGACCCGCTGGGAGCTGCAGGAGGTGTTGATGGAGGTCTGGTCCCGCACCAAGGTCACCGCGATCTGCGTCACCCATGACGTCGACGAGGCGATCCTGTTGGCCGACCGGGTTGTGATGATGACCAACGGCCCGCAGGCCACCATCGGCAAGATCACAAAGGTGGACCTGCCGCGCCCGCGTACCCGCAAGGCGCTGCTGGAGCACCCGGATTACTACACCTACCGGCAGGAGGTGCTCGATTTCCTGGAGGAATACGAGCACGGGGCCAAGCCGGCCCCCAAACCGGCCGCAGACAAGATTGCAGCGGAGTGAGACCATGACCCAGAAACTCGTCATCATCGGGGCCGGCATGGCCTCTGGCCGGGTGATCGAGCATCTGCTCGACGCGGACCCAAGTGCTTATGACATTACCCTGTTCAATGCCGAGCCGCGCGGCAATTACAACCGCATCATGCTGAGCCCGGTGCTGTCGGGCGACAAGACCTATGAGGACATCGTCACACATTCGGACGCGTGGTACGCGGAGCGCGGCATCACTTGCCGCTTCGGCGAGCATGTGGTGAAGATCGACCGCGAGATGAAGGTTGTCGAAGGCGAGAACGGCCATGTGCCGTATGACAAGCTGGTGATCGCCACCGGTTCCGCCCCTTTCATCATCCCGGTGCCGGGCCACGATCTGCCGAGGGTGATCTCCTACCGCGATCTGGACGACACCAACGCGATGATCGCCGCCGCCGCCAAGGGCGGCAAGGCGGTGGTGATCGGCGGCGGCCTGTTGGGGCTTGAGGCGGCGGCGGGGCTCAAGGAGCGCGGCATGGACGTGACCGTGCTGCACCTGATGGGCCACCTGATGGAGCGCCAGCTGGACGAGGCCGCAGGATACCTGCTGCGCAAGGATCTGGAGGCGCGCGGCATCACAGTAAAAACCCAGGCCTCGACCAAGGCGGTACTGGGCGAGGATCGCGCGCAAGCCGTGCTCTTGGACAGCGGCGAGACTCTGGGGGCCGATCTGGTGGTGATGGCTGTGGGCATCCGCCCAGAGACCCGACTGGCCAATGACGCGCATCTGGAGGTTGCGCGCGGCATCGAAGTGAACGCGCAGATGCAGACCTCGGACCCGGATGTCTATGCGGTCGGCGAATGCGTGGAGTTCGGCGGTCATCTGTTTGGCCTCGTCGCGCCGCTATACGATCAGGCCAAAGTGCTGGCGGACAGCCTTTTGGACCTGCCGAATGCCTTCGTGGTCAAGGAGCTGGCCACCAAGCTGAAGGTGACCGGCTGCGATCTGTTCAGCGCCGGGGACTTCGCGGAAGCCGAGGGGCGCGAGGACATCGTCTTCCGCGACCCCTCCCGCGGGGTCTACAAGCGGCTGGTCATTGAAGACGACCGGCTGGTCGGCGCCGTGATGTATGGCGACACCGCTGACGGCAGCTGGTTCTTCGGTCTGATCAAGGACGGCACGGATATCGAGGACATGCGCGAGACGCTGATCTTCGGCCCAGCCTTCCAGGGGGGCGCCTCCGCGGACCCTCTGTCAGCCGTTGCAGCCTTGCCGCCTGAGGCGGAGATCTGCGGCTGCAACGGCGTCTGCAAGGGACAGATCACCAGCGCCATCGAAGGCGGCGCAACGGACCTCGGCGCGATCCGCGCTGAGACCAAGGCCTCGGCCTCCTGCGGCACCTGCACCGGGCTGGTCGAACAGCTCCTGTCGGTGACGCTCGGCGGTGATTACGCGGCCCCCCAGGCGCAGCCCGTCTGCGGCTGCACCAGCCACACCCACGAGGACGTGCGCCGCTTGATCAAAGGCCGGGAACTGAAAAGTCAGGCCGCGGTCTGGCAGGAACTGGGCTGGACCACCCCCAATGGCTGCCATGTCTGCCGCCCGGCGGTGAACTATTACCTGCTGGCGGACTGGCCGCTGGAATACCGAGACGACCCGCAAAGCCGCTTTGTCAATGAGCGCAAGCACGCCAACATCCAGAAGGACGGCACCTTTTCGGTGGTGCCGCGCATGTGGGGCGGCATCACCACGCCTGACGAACTGCGCGCGATTGCCGATGCCGCCGACAAGTATGACGTGCCGACGGTCAAGGTGACCGGCGGGCAGCGCATCGACCTGCTGGGCGTCAGGGGCGAGGACCTGCCTGCAATCTGGGGCGATCTGAACCGGGCCGGGCTGGTATCGGGCCATGCCTATTCCAAGGGGCTGCGCACCGTAAAGACCTGCGTCGGCACCGACCATTGCCGGTTCGGAACCCAGGACAGTACCGGACTGGGCATCAAGCTGGAAAAGCACCTGTGGGGATCGTGGACGCCGCACAAGCTGAAACTGGCGGTCTCCGGCTGCCCGCGCAACTGCGCCGAGGCGACCTGCAAGGACATCGGCGTGGTCTGCGTCGACAGCGGCTTTGAGATCCACGTGGGCGGCGCGGCCGGCATGGAGATCAAGGGCACCGAGCTCCTGTGCAAGGTCGCGACCGAAAAAGAGGCGATCGAGGTCATCTCGGCGATGACCCAGATCTACCGCGAGAACGCCAGGTATCTGGACCGGATCTACAAATGGCTGGACCGCGTCGGGCTGGACTGGGTCAAGGCGCAGATCGTTCACGACATCAGGAACCGCCGGGCGCTGGCAGACCGGTTCGCCCTGTCGCAATCCGTCTACCGCAAAGACCCCTGGGCCGAACACGCGCAGGAAAGCCCCGCGCGGGCGCAATACGCGCCGCTTGCCAATCTCACCCTGGAGGCTGCCGAATGAACTGGATCGATATCGGCCATATTGACGACATCCCCCTGCGCGGTGCCCGGGTGATCAAGACCCCCGCGGGCTGTGTCGGCCTGTTCCGGACCGGCCCGGCGGAGGTCTTTGCCGCCGCCGACCGCTGCCCGCACAAGGGCGGACCGCTGTCTGAAGGCATCGTTCACGGACAAAGCGTGACTTGCCCGCTGCACAACTGGGTGTTCGACCTGAACACCGGCGAAGCGCAGGGAGCCGATGAGGGCCGGATCGAGACCTACCCGGTGCGCGTCGAAGCGGACCGTATTCTGATCGGCGGCATCACCGCCGGCAAGCGGAGCGCAGCCTGATGAGCAGCCCCGCACCGGATGAGATCCGCTCCACCTGTGCCTATTGCGGTGTCGGCTGCGGCGTGCTGCTGCGCCCCGACGGAAACGGCGGCCTGGCGGTGCGCGGTGACCCGGACCATCCGGCCAATCGCGGGCGGTTGTGCTCCAAGGGGCTGGCGCTGGGAGAAACCCTGGGGCTGGAGGGCCGCCTGCTGGCCCCGCGGGTGAACGGGCTGGATACCGATTGGGACAGTGCCCTGGATCTGGTCGCCGGCAAATTCCGGCAGGCAATCAGGGATCATGGTCCGGACAGCGTGGCCTTTTATGTCTCGGGTCAGATGCTGACCGAAGACTATTATGTGGCCAACAAGCTGATGAAGGGTTTCCTCGGCTCGGCCAATATCGACACCAATTCGCGGCTGTGCATGGCCTCGTCTGTCGCCGGACACCGCCGGGCCTTCGGCACTGACACGGTGCCCGGCACCTATGACGATCTGGAACAGGCTGACCTGATCGTGCTGACAGGCTCCAATCTCGCCTGGTGCCACCCTGTGCTTTACCAGCGCATTCTGGCTGCCCGGGAAAAGCGCGGCACAAAGCTGGTAGTGATTGACCCGCGCCGCACCGCCAGCTGCGATCAGGCGGACATGCATCTGAAACTGCGCGCGGGCAGCGATGTGGCGCTGTTCAACCGGCTGCTGGCCGCGCTCTATGACGGCGGTGCACTGGATGCGGAATACTTGCGCCATGTCGAAGGGCTGGGCGAGACGCTGGAAGCCGCCTTCGCCTCCGATGCTTCGGTCACCGGGCTGACGCAGGAGGAAACCGCGGAATTCTGCGATCTGTGGCGCAGCACCGAAAAGGTGGTGACCATCTTCAGCCAGGGGGTAAACCAATCCACCACAGGCACCGACAAGGTGAATGCGATCCTGAATTGCCACCTGGCAACCGGGCGGATCGGCAAACCCGGCTGCGGGCCGTTTTCGGTGACCGGCCAGCCCAATGCCATGGGCGGGCGCGAGGTGGGCGGGCTGGCCAATGTGCTGGCCTGTCATCTGGACATCGAAGATGCGGCCCACCGGGCGGCTGTGCGGGCGTTCTGGGGGGCACCCGCAATGCCCGGGCAGCACGGATTGAAAGCCGTCGACATGTTCCGTGCAGCGGGTGACGGCCGGATCAAGGCGCTGTGGATTATTCACACAAACCCTGCAGTGACCATGCCGGAGGCAGGTGCCGTGCGTGCCGCGATCGAGGCCTGCGACTTCACCGTCGTAAGCGACATAACCGCTGCCACCGATACCGCGCGATTGGCGGATGTGCTTCTGCCCGCCGCGGCCTGGGCCGAGAAAGATGGCACCGTCACGAACTCCGACCGCACCATCAGCCGCCAGAGAGCAGCCCTGCCGCCGCCGGGCCAAGCCCGTCCGGATTGGGATATTCTGGCGGACGCGGGCCGCCGGATGGGGTGGCTGTCCGCCTTTGACTATCAGAGCCCGGCGCAGATTTTCCGCGAACACGCAGCCCTCTCGGGTATTGCGGCGGACCTGGGCCGCGATTTTGATATCTCGGGGCTGGCTGATGTGTCGGATGACGCATATGGCGCCCTCGAACCGCACCGATGGCCGGTCAGCCGCCGGCGCCGCGGCGGGCGTTTCTTTGCAGACGGTCAGTTCTTCCACGCGGATGGCAAGGCGCGGATGCTGCCAGTCCGCCACCAGCCGCCGGCAGAGACACCGGGGCGTCAGTATCCATTCCGCCTGAATACTGGCCGCATTCGTGACCAATGGCATACCATGACCCGCACCGCGCGCTCTCCGCGCCTGTCCGGGCATCTCGCGGAGCCTTTTGCCGAAATTCATCCGGCCGATGCGGATAATCTAGGGATACGGCCTGCGGACCTGCTGCGGCTGCACAGCCCGCACGGCCAGGCGATCCTGCGCGCGCGCATTACGACCGATGTGCAGCCGGGAGACCTGTTCGTGCCGATCCACTGGACTGGTGAAACGGCGCCCTCGGCGTGCATCGGTACACTGGTGTCTGCCAGTACCGACCCGGTATCAGGGCAGCCGGAAAGCAAAGCCAGCGTGGTTGCCGCGGAACGCGTGCAGGCCGCTTGGTTCGGCTTTGCGGTCTCTAGCCGGCCAATGGCTCCGCAGGCGGATTACTGGGCGCAGTCGCGAACTGCAGCAGGGTACCGGGCCGAACTGGCCGGCCTTTCCCAAATCCGCGACCTGGAGGCCGCCGCACGCGGTATGTTCGGCATGGCTGACGCCAAACTGCAAATGATGACCGACAGCCGTCGAGGGATTTCGCGATTGGCGTTTCTTGAGGACGGAAAGCTGCAAGCTGCCCTGTTCCTTTCCCCGGAACCCGTTGCCGTGATGCGCGACTACCTTTCCGGGCTGCCCGGAAAAAGTGCGCCCTGGGTTTTGACCGGCCGTGTACCGGCAGAAAAATCGGACCCAGGCCCGACGCTGTGCGCTTGCTTCAATGTCGGGGTGAATACGATACTTGATGCGATCGAAAGCGATGGCTTGATGAGTGTGGAGCAGATTGGTGCCGCGCTCAATGCCGGAACAAACTGCGGGTCCTGCCGCCCGGAAATCGCCTCGCTGCTGGAAAATTTCCCAACCCGGCAAGCGGCTGAGTAAATGAGTTGTTTGGGGCGGCTTCCATACCGTGGCACCAGGTCGGCGGCCAGGGGCAGATGCATCGGTTGGAACCGGTTGGCGCATTGCTGTCGGCAGCGGAGCGTGTCCAGCCTCCCAACGCAGGAACCGCTCACCAACTCCGGTTTGGGTGAGCCAGCGGCTGCATGATCCCCCCCGGAAAATTTCAGGATGCTGATGGTGCGGCATGGCGCGCTCGTCCAGACGCAAAGCCTGCCAGCTTTTCCCGCAGTCCTGCAGATTCGTAACGGATCGCTCAGCCGGGTATTGAAGTCCTGTGGGATTGGTTGGATATGTTGTGAGTAATTTGAGTTGGGTTTTCAGGAAGGGGCCGGGCGCTTCCGTGTGCCGCAAGCACGCTTGCGTTCTTGGCCAGGTCGGGCGTTCTGGTGTCTTCCATATTCTGATCTGCAGTTTTTGTGCTCCTCGCGGGCCCCAAAGTTTAGTTTTACCGGAGTTGTTCGTTGGATAATAAAGTCGATCCCACCCCGTTAACCTGCCAGGCCGCTGAACCGGCTGCCGATCGGCTGCACCGGCTGGAACTGGCGGTGCAGTGTGCTGACGAAGGCCTGACCCGGTGGCAGGCTGAGTGCTTTGCACAAGTGAGCAACCTGCCGCTGGCAGGGGCTGAGATCACCTTGCTGCTGCTGATTGGCAACGGCGGGCAGTCGAAAACAATCAAGGAACTGGCCCGATCCACCAATCGGGTTGATATTCCCAATATCCAGTATTCACTGCGAAAGCTGGCAGCCGCCGGGCTGACTCGCAAGCAGGGAGCCGGCCGCTCCGGCGTCACCTATAGCCTGACTGACGACGGCTGCCGGGTGGCCGAGAGGATGCAAGCCAAACGGGAGCGCCTTCTGGAGCGGGTGCTGGCTGGGCGTCCGGGACTGGCTGGGCAGCTAGACAGTGCGGCCGACGCACTGGAACAGCTGAGCGAACTTTATGAATCTGCGTTGCGCGAAGCAGACACGCAGCGCCAGCTCTGAAGTCCCATTGCACGGTCCGGCGGCGGCGGCATAAGATGCAGCCATGATAGAGCTCAAGGACCTCGCGCTGCTGACCGCCTTGGCCAGGCATCAGCATTTTGCCAAGGCCGCTGCCGACTGCGGCATGTCTCAGCCTGCCTTCTCAATGCGGATCCGCAATCTGGAAGAACGGCTGGGTTTGTCCATCGTACGGCGTGCCAACCGGTTCCAGGGCCTGACAGAGGAAGGCATGATGATCGTGCGCCGGGCGCGTTCGATCCTCGATGATGCCAAGGCGCTGGAGCAGGAGATCGCGGCGTCCCGCGGCGAGGTGACCGGAACGTTGGTGCTGGGTGTGGTGCCGACGGCCACCGCTTGGGCCGCGCAATTGGTGGATCAGGTGCACCATGCCTATCCGCGGATATTGGCCCGGGTGGAGGTCACCACATCTCTGGCTATTCAGCAGCGGCTCTATGATGGTACAATCGACGCCGGAATTACCTATGCCGACAGCATGGGCCGCGACTTGGTAACGGTGCAGCCGCTGTACGAGGAAAGCTACGTTCTGCTGGCTCCGGAAGCCATGGTTGCCGGCCGCGGCGACGCTATCAGCTGGGCCGAGGCGGCAGATCTGCCGCTGAGCCTGCTGGATCAGCAGATGCAGAACCGGCGGATTCTGGACCGGATCTTTGCCGACTTGCAGCTGAAGCCTGAGATCGTTTCCGAATCCAACGGTTTCATGGCGTCGATGGTTCTGGCGCGCGAAGGGTCGGCGGCAACGATTCTGCCGCGGGCCCTGATGCAGGCCCTGGGAGACCTGGGCGGCACCCGGGTGCTGGCACTGGTTGAGCCGGAGCAATCGCGGCCGATCTGTATCGCGACTCTGGACCGGACACCGGAGCTGACCACGATTCAGGCATTGAAAGGGGTAGTTGCGACGTTTGTTGACGATGAAATGACGCAAATGGCGTGATAATAAAATCTTATCGTGCATTCGGTTTTCTAGATTTGACGATATTCTTTCTTGATGGCATTTCGGACTGAATTACGTGCTGACTGGAGGACCCCATGGCACCATTGGATGATAGCAAGGGCGTATGGAAGTCCGGCAAAGGCAAGGGCCGCAAAACGCCCAAAGGCCGCCAGGTCGACGACATTGCGCTGAGCGAGGTTCAGGAACTGCTGGGTGACCGCCCGCGCAACCGGGATCTTCTGATCGAATTCCTGCATCTGATTCAGGACAAGTACGGCTGCCTGAGCGCGGCGCATATCCGGGCGCTGGCAGAAGAACTGCGCACCGGGCAGGCGGAAATCTATGAGGTTGCCACCTTCTATGCCCATTTCGATGTGGTCAAAGAAGGCGAGACGCCGCCGCCGGCGCTGACCATCCGGGTCTGCGACTCGCTGTCCTGCGAACTGGCCGGCGCTGCGCAGCTGCAAAAGGCGCTCGAGGACGGTCTCGATGCCTCGCAGGTCCGCGTTCTGCGCGCGCCCTGCATGGGCCGCTGCGACACCGCGCCGGTGCTGGAAATCGGCCACAACCACATCGACCACGCGACTCCGGAAAAGGTGCAGGCAGCGATTGCGGCAGACGACACGCATGCGCATATCCCCGAGTACGAAACCTTCGCCGCCTACACGGCTGAAGGCGGCTATGCTACACTGAAAGACCTGCGTGCCAATGGCGACTGGGAAGCGGTTCAGGCCAAGGTCAAAGAAGCCGGCCTGCGCGGCTTGGGCGGCGCAGGCTTCCCTTCGGGCACCAAATGGGGCTTTGTCCGCGCCAACGAAGGGCCGCGTTACCTGGCCGTGAACGGCGACGAAGGCGAGCCCGGAACCTTCAAGGACCGCTACTATCTGGAGCGCACGCCGCATCTCTTCCTCGAAGGCATGCTGATCGGCGCCTGGGCGGTCGAGGCCGAGAAAGCCTTTATCTACATGCGGGATGAATACCCGGCCGTGCTGGAAATCCTCGCTACCGAGATCAGGGCGCTGGAAGAGGCCGGTATCGTAGAGCAGGGTTACATCGATCTGCGCCGCGGGGCAGGGGCCTATATCTGCGGCGAAGAAAGCGCAATGATCGAGTCGATCGAAGGCAAGCGCGGCGAGCCGCGCCACCGCCCGCCCTTTGTGGCGCAGGTGGGTATCTTCGGGCGTCCAACCCTCGTGCACAACGTCGAAACCCTCTATTGGGTCGCCAAGATCTGCCGCGAAGGACCGGAGTGCCTGAACTCGGTTGAAAAGAACGGCCGCAAGGGCCTGCGCAGCTACTCGGTATCGGGCCGGGTGAAGAACCCGGGCGTGCACCTGCTGCCCGCCGGTTCCACCATCACCGACATCATCGAAGCCTGCGGGGGGATGCTGGATGGCCACGCCTTCAAGGCGTACCAGCCGGGCGGCCCCTCCTCGGGCCTGTTGCCTGCGTCGATGAACGATATTCCGCTCGACTTCGACACGCTGCAGCCGCATGGCACCTTCATCGGCTCCGCTGCCGTTGTCGTGCTGTCGGACCAGGATTCGGCCCGCGACGCGGCGCTGAACATGCTGCGCTTCTTCGAGGACGAAAGCTGCGGCCAGTGCACCCCCTGCCGGGTCGGTTGCGAGAAGGCTGTGAAGCTGATGAGCGAGAAGAAGTGGGATCAGGGCCTGCTGGAAGAACTGAGCACCGCGATGGTTGATGCTTCGATCTGCGGTCTGGGCCAGGCTGCGCCGAACCCGATCCGTCTGACCATAAAACACTTCCCCGAGGAGGTTTGAGCCATGAGCGACAAGATTACTTTTACCCTTGATGGCGAGCAGGTCACGGCGGAGAAGGGCCTGACCATCTGGGAAGTGGCCAACGGCCGCGGTCTGAAGATCCCGCACCTGTGCCACAAGCCGCAGCCGGGCTACCGTCCCGACGGCAACTGCCGGGCGTGCATGGTCGAGATTGAAGGCGAGCGCACGCTGGCCGCGTCCTGCATCCGCGAACCCGCCGAAGGCATGGTTGTCACCACCAACAACGCGCGTGCCGAAAATGCCCGCAGGATGGTGATGGAGCTGCTGGTGGCCGACCAGCCCAAGAAGGAAGAGGCGCACGACAAGTCTTCGCATATGTGGGACATGGCGGAGCTGAACGGTGTCACCGAGAGCCGCTTCCCCAAGCTGGAAGAAGGCTGCATTCCGCTGCTGGACGACAGCCACGTTGCGATGAAGGTGAATCTGGACGCCTGTATTTCCTGCGGTCTGTGCGTGCGTGCCTGCCGTGAAGTGCAGGTCAACGACGTGATCGGCATGGCGGGCCGCGGCCACAACGCCTATCCGACCTTCGACATCGCCGACCCGATGGGGCAGTCGACCTGTGTCGCCTGCGGCGAATGTGTGCAGGCCTGCCCGACCGGCGCGCTGATGCCCGCAACCGTGATGGATGACAATCAGGTCGGCGACAGCAAGGACTATGATTCCGAGACCGAAAGCGTCTGCCCGTTCTGCGGCGTTGGCTGCAAGGTGTCGCTCAAGGTCAAGGATAACAAGGTCAAATACGTCGAGGGCATCAACGGTCCTGCGAACGAAGGCCGCCTCTGCGTCAAGGGCCGCTTCGGCTTCGACTACATCCACCACCCGCACCGCCTGACCAAGCCGCTGATCCGCCGTGATGACGCGCCGGCCAAGGGGCTGAACGTGGACCCCGGCAACCTGTCGACCCACTTCCGCGAAGCGACCTGGGAAGAGGCGATGGATCTGGCCGCCAAGGGCCTGATCAAGCTGCGGGAAGAAAACCCGAAATCGATTGCGGGCTTCGGTTCGGCGAAATGCACCAACGAAGAGGCCTATCTCTTCCAGAAGTTCATCCGCCAGGGCTTCAAGCATAACAACGTCGACCACTGCACTCGACTGTGCCACGCATCTTCTGTTGCGGCGCTGATCGAGAACGTCGGTTCCGGCGCGGTGACCGCGACCTTCAACGAGATCGAAAACGCCGATGTGGCGATCGTGATCGGCTCCAACCCGATCGAAAACCACCCGGTGGCCGCGACCTACTTCAAGCAGTTCACCAAGCGCGGCGGCAAGCTGATCGTGATGGATCCGCGCGGCGTCGGCCTGCGCCGGTTTGCGACCGAGATGGTGCAGTTCCGCCCCGGTGCGGACGTGTCGATGCTGAACGCGATCATGAACGTGATCGTCGAGGAGGAGCTCTACGACAGCCAGTACATCCACCGCTGGACCGAAAACTGGGAAGCCGAGAAAGAGCACCTGCGCCAGTTCACGCCCGAGAAGATGTCGGAAATCTGCGGCATCTCGCCTGAGCAGCTGCGCCGTGTCGCGCGCACGTTTGCGAACGGCAAGGCCGGCCTGATCTTCTGGGGCATGGGGATTTCCCAGCACATTCACGGCACCGACAACTCGCGCTGCCTGATCTCGCTGGCCCTGATGACCGGCAACGTCGGCAAGCCGGGTGCCGGCCTGCACCCGCTGCGCGGCCAGAACAATGTGCAGGGTGCCTCTGACGCGGGCCTGATCCCGATGTTCCTGCCGGATTACCAGACGGTGACTTCGGATGATGTGCGCAGGAGCTTCACGGATGTCTGGGGCGGCGGCGACTTTTCGAACGAGAAGGGCCTGACGGTGACCGAGATCGTAGACCAGGCGTATGCCGGCAACATCAAGGGCATGTATATCCAGGGTGAGAACCCGGCGATGTCCGACCCGGATGCCGACCACGCGCGCGAGGCCTTTGCCAAGCTGGATCTGCTGATCGTGCAGGACATCTTCCTGACCGAGACGGCGAACTATGCCGACATCATCCTTCCGGCCTCGGCGCTGTATGAAAAGAACGGCACGGTGTCGAACACCAACCGTCAGGTGCAGCGGGTTCGCCCCGCGGTGGCGCCTCCGGGCGAAGCCCGCGAGGACTGGAAAATCACCGTGGAACTGGCGCAGCGCATTGGCCTCCCCTGGGATTACAAGGATGTCAGCGAAGTCTTTGCCGAGATGAAGCTGAACATGAAGTCGCTCGACAACATTACCTGGGAGCGTCTGGAGACCGAGACCATCACCTATCCGTCGCTGCATGAGACCGACCCAGGTCAGGCGATCGTGTTCGGCGATGGCTTCCCGCGTCCCGAGGGCCGGGCACGGTTCACCCCGGCATCGGTGATCCCGCCGGATGAGGCGCCGGATGCGGACTATCCGATGATCATGACCACCGGCCGCCAGCTGGAGCATTGGCACACCGGGTCGATGACCCGTCGTTCTTTGGTGCTGGATGCGGTAGAGCCGGAGGCGAACTGCTCGCTCAACCCGCGCACCCTCAAGCTGATGGGAATCGAGCCGGGCGAGATGATCCGCCTGTCGACCCGCCGCGGCTCGATCGAGATCATGGCGCGTGCCGACCGGGCCATTGCCGAGGACATGGTGTTTGTGCCGTTCGCCTATGTGGAGGCGGCAGCCAACATCCTGACCAATCCGGCGCTGGACCCTTATGGCAAGATCCCCGAGTTCAAGTTCTCGGCGGTGAAGGTCGAAAAGATCGAAAACCAGATCGCAGCCGAATAATCACGGCAGAGCGGCTGCAGCAAACAGGGCGGGCGCGGAACCTAAGGGTTCCGCGCCCGTTTTTTCTGGTGGCGCCGGGCTGGCGCCCGGCGCGGCAGCGCCAGGCAAAGTCGGGGCATGAGCCCGCCGGTGTTGCTGAGGTTTTTCGCTTCGGGCCTTGCCCGAAGCGATCCGCGCCGCGCCCTTGGGCGCGGCGCCCGGCCCAACTGCGGACGGGCATCTCTGATGGCTGTGCCGCAGGTGGGAGCCGCCCGCTGCCTGATCCGGAAGTTCGGGCAGGGATAGCAGCAAAGGTTGCTCAGGCGTGGCGAGACAGGAACCGGTCCAAATCCCGCTTGGACGGCGGCAGGCCGGAAAACACCTTGACCCACCCGGGCATGAGCGAAATCCGGTATTCGGTGCTCTCGCGCACTTGCATCGAGATATAGCCGATCTGGGTATAGATCATCGTGCGCGCCCGGATCAGCGCATCATCTGCCGCATAGCCGAACCGGGTGAACATCGCCGTCACCGCCTGCTCGCGCCGGGTGTCGGCCCGGTCCAGCCTAGCCTGCAGGCCAGTATCGTTGCGGGCCCAGTTTCGGATCGCCAGGTCGAGCCGGGCGTCAAACAGGCCGGGATCGATCCAGCAGTCGAAAAGATTGAACAGCGCTTCGGCGATGCTCTCGGCATAGGCTTCGGTGCGGGCCACAAGGTTGCCGGTATTTTTGTCCTCCCAGCGCCGGATCATTGCCTCGAGCAGCGCTTCGCGGTCCTTGAAGTGCCAGTAGAAACTGGTGCGCGACACGCCCAGACGCTTGGCCAGCGGCATCACCTTGACGGCTTCCACGCCGCTTTCCGTCAGTACTTCGTAGGCGGCGGCAAGCCAATCGTCTTCGCTCACCCGTGCGCGGGGAATGTCCTGTGTGTTCATGCAGCAGCCTTAGCACCGGGGCGCCGGGCGGGCAACTTTTCCTGACATGCATGAACCTTTACTTGACACGTGTGTCAAGATATTGTCCCGTAGCAACCACCAAGACCCGCCCCAGGAGAGACGGCCATGTCCAAGGATCCGCTGCTGCAGCCCTATCAGTTGAAGCACCTGACGCTTCGCAACCGGATCATGACGACCAGCCATGAACCGGCCTATCCCGAGGAGGGAATGCCCAAGGCCCGCTATGCGGCCTATCATGCCGAACGGGCCAAGGCGGGAGTGGCGCTGACGATGACGGCCGGATCTGCGGCGGTCAGCCGTGACAGCCCGCCGGTGTTCAACAACATCCTCGCCTACAAGGACGAGGTCGTGCCCTGGATTCGCAGCCTGACAGACGCGGTGCATGAACATGGCGCGGCTGTGATGATCCAGCTGACCCATCTGGGCCGCCGTACCGGATGGAACAAGGGCGACTGGCTGCCGTCGGTCAGCTCTTCCCGGCACCGGGAACCTGCGCACCGGTCTTTTCCAAAGCTGGCGGAAGACTGGGACATTGCCCGGATCACCTCAGACTTTGCCGATGCGGCGGAGCGGATGAAGGAAGGCGGCATGGACGGCATAGAATTGCAGGTCTATGGCCATCTGCTGGATCAGTTCTGGTCGCCGCTGACCAATGATCTGGACGGGCCTTACGGCGCCCAGACGCTGGAGAGCCGGATGAAATTCCCGATGGATGTGCTGCAAGCGGTGCGGGACCGGGTCGGCAGTGAGTTCATTGTTGGCCTGCGCTATACGGCGGATGAGACGCAGGCGGGCGGCATTACCCCTGCGGAAGGGATCGAGATCTCCAAGAGGCTGGCGGCCTGCGGCATGGTGGATTTCCTTAACGTGATCCGCGGCCGCATTCACACCGATCCGGCAATGACTGATGTGATTCCGGTTCAGGGCATGAAATCGGCGCCGCACCTGGACTTTGCCGGTGAGGTGAAGAAGGCAACCGGCATGCCGACTTTTCATGCGGCTCGCATTCCGGATGTGGCCACCGCCCGCCACGCGGTCGCCAGCGGCTTGCTGGACATGGTTGGAATGACCCGGGCGCACATGGCCGATCCGCATGTGGTGAGGAAGATCCGTGAGGGGCGCGAGGCTGATATCCGCCCCTGCGTTGGTGCTACCTATTGCCTGGACCGGATCTATCAGGCCGGCGAGGCGCTGTGCATCCACAACGCAGCCACTGGCCGCGAACTCACCATGCCGCACGAAATTGCCCCGGCAACGATCCGCAAGAAGGTTGTCGTCATCGGCGCCGGCCCAGGCGGACTGGAAGCCGCGCGGATAGCGGCAGAGCGCGGCCACGAAGTGACCGTGTTTGAAGCCGCCGCAGAGCCGGGAGGCCAGGTGCGCCTGACGGCACAGAACCCGCGCAGATCCGAGATGATCGGCATCATTGACTGGCGCATGGCGCAATGCGCCGCCCGGGATGTTGCGTTCCGCTTCAATACCTGGGCCGAGACCGAAGATGTGATGGCGCTGGATCCGGACGTGGTGATTGTAGCGACAGGCGGGACGCCTTGCATGATGTTGCATGAAACCG
>NZ_CP109787.1:4075000-4362877 GCF_025857195.1 Leisingera thetidis
CCCGCACCTGCTCGGGCGGTGCCTGGAACACTGGTGCCCCGATGGCCACTGCCAGCTCCATCTCGTAATGGAAATTCTCCGTGCCGGGCGGATAGGGAACTTCGGCACCTGACAGCACCCCGTTGACCGCTGCCTTGGTGAAATAGAACGGCGCCTCCCTGTCCACCTCATTGCCCATCTCTGCGGCATGTGCCGCATAGTTGCGCCCGACGCAAAATATCCGCCCCACAGGATATCCGGCCGCTTCCCCAGCAATCGGAATCACCGGGGTTTCCGTCAGTGCAAACAGAACCTCACCCATCTGAAAAGTCCTTTTGATCTTCCGCACTCCCAGTGAGACCCCCAAACCAAGAGCCTGTAAACCCTGCATTCGGCTTGCAACGGTTTGAATTTTCACCCCCACGCGTTTGCCAGCGACGCTCTTGTCGCAGTTCCGCCAGATACGCAGGCCTGGAGCGGCAGTCTGTTTCCTCAACACAGGAGGTGCGCAATGGCGGCAACCAACGCAGACACCACTGAATATGCTCAGCAGGCCAGCCTTCTCCAGGACGCTGCCGATTTGCGGCCCATGGACGGAATTCTGTTCCTGCTTCTGGCCACCACTCTGTTCCCCATTCAGGACGTGATCATCAAAAGCCTCAGCGGCGGTTTTGCAGTGCATCAGATCATATTCTAGCGCGGTGTCTTTGCGCTGCCGATTGTCGCCGCTATCGCTTGGTTCGAAGGCTCGCTGTGGCCGCTGCGCCTGGGTTCGGTCCTTCTGCAGCTGCCGCGGGCCACTGCGGGTTTCAGCTCGTACCTGGTCTACTACATGGCGCTGGCGGCGATCGGATTGGCAGAGACCGCCGCCATCACCTTCTCCACACCGATCTTTGTCACAGTTCTTGTCACCGTCTTCCTGGGCGAGCGGATCGGCCTGTTCCGCTGGATCGCAGTCTTCATCGGCCTTGCCGGGGTTTTGGTGATAGTGCAGCCTGGTTCCGGTGTGTTCGAGCCCGCTGCCGTGCTCGCACTGCTGGCCGCCATCGCCTATGCCATCTCGATCATCACCACCCGCAAGCTGGGCAAACGCACCAACGGCGGGTCAATGACCCTGTTCACGCTGGTGTTCTTCATTGCCGCCGGCGCCGTTCTTGGCCTGATCTTCTCCAACCTCCAGACAGAGTCGCCCCACCCCAGCCTCGCCTTTCTCTACCGCGAGTAGCCCCCCCCGGCACCGAATGACTGGCTGCTGCTGATGGCGCTTGGGGGAATTTCAGGTATCGGCTTCTTCGCCCTGTCTCAGGCTTACCGGCTGGCCGAGGCCTCGGTCGTCACCCCCTTTGAATACACCTATTTGCCCTGGTCGGTATTCTGGGCCTGGATGATCTTCGGCAGCCTGCCCGGATTCACGACCTGGATCGGTCTTTCTATGATCGTCGGCGCCGGCCTGCTGATCGTCTTCCGCGAAGCCGTAATGGGCCTCCGTGTGGGCCGCCGCAAGGGCCTCGGCATCCTGCGCCAGCGCTGATGAGACCATGGGCAGGCCTGCGAGTCCGGGCTGCGCAAGGCCTGCACCCGCCGCTTGGCCGAAGCTGGTGCCACCAGCCACAATATAGGCGCTGTTACGGGCCGTTGAACACTGGCACAGGTACAGCGTTGCAGCGAAGCTGCAGGGCGCGAAGGCATGGCCAATTCTGAGATTGAGACACTCATTGCCCGCCCTGATGACGAGCGAACCTTGACGAACCCTTCTGGAAGGCTCGTCAAATCTGACATCAAACCCCAGCAGGGGCAGGGAAACATATGAGGAAGTGGTGAGCCGTGCAGGATTCGAACCTGCGACCCACTGATTAAAAGTCAGTTGCTCTACCAACTGAGCTAACGGCCCACTTCTTCGCTGCTGTCTAAGTGTTTTTCCCAAGAGGTTCAAGCACTTATTTAGCCTCGGAACTGCTTGGCAGCGTGTGTCGCGCTGTCCCGATAGGCGGCGTATCTAGGGCCAGTGCGACGGGGGGTCAACCCCTTTTTTCAACTTTTCTCACCGAAGGCTGGATTCATCCCGGCCCGAGGTCTATATGCCCGCCATGAGCACCAAGGCAGATACCGCACTCCCCTTCATGAAGATGCACGGGCTGGGCAACGACTTCGTCGTTGTCGACGCGCGCGCGCAGGACATTGCCATCACCCCGGCAATGGCCAAGGGAATCGCCCACCGGCAGTTCGGCGTCGGATTTGACCAGCTGACCGTGATATCGAACGGTCCGGGTGACGCGCATCTGACCTTCTACAATGCCGACGGCTCCACCTCAGGCACCTGCGGCAACGCCACCCGCTGCGTGGCGCGCCACCTGATCCTCGAAAGCGGCAAACCCGAACTGCACCTGACCACAGGCCGCGGCGACCTTTATGCCCGTGATGCGGGCAATGGCCTGACCTCCGTCAACATGGGCGCGCCGCAACTGAACTGGCAGGAGATCCCCCTGGCCGAAGAAACCGACACACTGGAGCTGCCGATCGAGGGCGGCCCAACCGCCACCGGCATGGGCAACCCGCATTGCACCTTTTTCGTGGATAATGCCGAGCTGATCCCGCTGACGGAATTCGGCCCCCGCTACGAACACCACCCGCTCTACCCCCAGCGCACCAATGTGCAGGTCGCCCAGGTAACCGGCCCCGACCGTATCCGCATGCGCGTGTGGGAGCGCGGAGTGGGTGTCACTCTGGCCTCGGGATCCTCCTCCTGCGCCACCGCCGTTGCCGCCGCCCGCCGCGGGCTGACAGGCCGCAAGGTGCAGATCGATCTGGATGGCGGCACCCTGTGGATTGACTGGGCCGAGGATGGCGTTTGGATGACCGGACCGACCATGCATGTCTTTACCGGCAGCCTGACCCGTGCATTCCTGGAGGCACTGGCATGAGCGCCCCCAAATTCACCACGCTCGGCTGCCGTCTCAACGCTTACGAGACTGAAGCAATGAAGGAGCTGAGCCAGCAGGCGGGACTTGAAAACGCGGTGGTGGTGAACACCTGCGCGGTGACCGCCGAGGCCGTGCGCAAGGCGCGCCAGGAAATCCGCAAGCTGCGCCGGGAAAACCCGGAGGCGCCGATCATCGTCACCGGCTGCGCCGCCCAGACCGAGCCCGAGACTTTTGCCGCGATGGAAGAGGTCACCCGGATCATCGGCAATACCGAGAAAATGCAGGCCGAGACCTGGAACGAAATCGCCAGAGGGCCGGATTTCATCGGCGCCACGGAAAAGGTCCAGGTCGACGACATCATGTCGGTGACAGAGACTGCGGGCCATCTGATCGACGGCTTCGGCACCCGCAGCCGCGCCTATGTGCAGGTCCAGAACGGCTGCGACCACCGCTGCACCTTCTGCATCATCCCTTATGGCCGCGGCAACTCCCGCTCGGTCCCGGCGGGCGTGGTCATCGACCAGATCAAGCGGCTGGTGGATAAGGGCTACAACGAGGTGGTGCTGACCGGCGTCGACCTCACCTCCTGGGGCGCCGACCTGCCCGCGCAGCCGCGCCTGGGCGATCTGGTGATGCGGATTCTGAAGCTGGTGCCGGACCTGCCGCGCCTGCGCATTTCCTCGATCGATTCGATCGAAGCGGACGACAACCTGATGCAGGCCATCGCCACAGAGCCGCGGCTGATGCCGCATCTGCACCTGTCGCTGCAGCATGGCGACGACCTGATTCTGAAACGCATGGCACGGCGCCACCTGCGCAACGATGCCATCGCCTTCTGCGAAGAAGCCCGCCGCCTGCGCCCGGACATGACCTTCGGCGCCGACATCATTGCAGGCTTCCCGACCGAGACTGACTCCCATTTCGAGAACTCGCTGAAGCTGGTCACCGACTGCGGCCTGACCTGGCTGCACGTCTTCCCCTATTCCAAACGCGACGGCACCCCGGCAGCAAAAATCCCCAACCAGGTGAACGGCAATGTGATCAAGGAACGCGCCGCGCGCCTGCGCGCCGCCGGTGACGCCCAGGTGGAACGCCATCTGGCAGAGCAGATCGGCAGAACCCACCGCATCCTGATGGAAAACCCGCACATGGGCCGCACCGAACAGTTCACTGAGGTGGCCTTTGCCATACCGCAGGAGGAAGGCCGGATCGTCACCACCGCAATCACCGGCACGGCCGGCAGCCAGCTGACGGCCTGAACCCATGTCAACAGGTCGCAGATGCGCCCGCCCCGGACCCGGCAGACAACCTCTGCCGGCGCCACCATCCGCTAGCCAGTGGCCCTGCTGGTCCAGGCTGCAGGCCAGGCCCGACCACACGGCTGCCTTCAGAAACGGTCCCTTCCAGCGCCCAATACCCCATCTCGAAAACGCTGTTCACTGCTGTCAGATCGTGTGCAGCTCCTCGCTCCCGCCCCGCGCTGCGCTGAATTCAATGCCGTGTGCATCCTCTCCGCAGGCACATGCTCTCACTGGTATAATTGTCCCGCATAGCCGGGTTAGCAGCCTTGCAGGCCTTCCACCGGCCCATTTCTTCGCGCCGGATTTCCGCATTCGACTGTCCAGGCATTTCAGCCGCCTGTTCCGCCAAGCGTGGCCAGGACACGCACGCTTTGCAACACAGCCAGCCGCAACGGAGTGGCGAAGACGCAACTGCCGCAGGCGCCCGGCTCCTTGCACATTTGCCCCCAGGGCTTTGAGCCGCTATGAAGGAGCCAAGGTCCCGGACACCTGCCGCTCGCAGCCTCTGGCTATGGTGAAGTCCGGATCTGCATCATTCCTGACGCCTGGGCGCAGGTCCGGATAGCAATGCGAGCCCTATCTGCATCCCCACCGCGCCCTTTCGCGAAAGGCATATCCCCATGCAGACTCCCTCCGCCCTTCCTCCCGTGCCGCAGCTCAAGGCCGAAGCCCGGCTGCTGCGCAGGCATTCACAGGCCCAGGGCCAGCCCATCAGCCACAGCACCGCGCTGGAACGGATCGCCAGCTACTACGGCTTCCGTGACTGGAACACCCTCAGCGCCCGCGCCTCCAACGCGCCGGAGCTGCAAGTGGGGATGCGGGTCGAAGGGTTCTATCTGGGCCAGCCCTTCACCGGCTATGTTCACGGGCTTGCAGCCTGCGGCAGCAATGGCCATCGGCGGATTACGTTGCAATTCGACACGCCGGTGGATGTGGTGCAGTTCGACAGCTTCTCCTCCTGGCGCCACCGAGTGTCCGCGGTCATCAATGCGGACGACCGTTCACCGCAGAAGACCTCGAACGGGCTTCCGCACCTGACAGTCAGCCCGCTGGCCTAGAACACCGGGCCCCGCCGGCTTCTTTCTGGTTTGAAATACTCCGGGGTGAATGCGCTGCAAAGCGCAGAGGGGCGGCGCCCCGAACCCGCGGCCAAAACGAAAACCCCCCGCAAGCGGCACTTGCGGGGGGTTGTTTCACGCTGTCAGTCAGCCAGGGCTCAGTCCTTGCCCTTGACCGGTGCCCAAAGCTTCTTGTTGGTCAGGTACAGCAGCACCGACAGGACGGTCAGGAACAGGACACCCACGAAGCCGGCCTGCTTGCGGGCCATCATCTTGGGCTCAGCAGTCCACATCAGGAACGCTGCAACGTCCTGCGACATCGCCTCCACATCATTGGCATGGCCGTCGGCAAATTCCACCTGCTCATCCGACAGCGGCGGCGCCATCGAGATCCAGCCGCCCGGGAAGGCGGTGTTTTCATAGAAGGTGGTGCCGGCTTCGTCCTTGGTCTCGCCGGTGTAGCCCGCCAGCAGCGAGGCGATGTATTCGGCACCGCCCATGCCCTTGAACAACTGGTTCAGACCCAGGCCATAAGGCCCGTGGAAGCCCGCGCGGGCCTTGGCCATCATGCTCAGGTCCGGGGCGCCAACACCGTTGTTCTCCGGGAAGTTGTCGACCGGCTTGGCCGGGCGGTCCTCATCCAGTTCCGGATCATAGACGCTGAAGTTGTCTGCCGCATAGGCCCGCACCTGATCCGCAGGCATCTGCGGGCCGCCCTCGTCCGACAGGGTGCGGATCGGCACCAGCTTCAGCCCGTGGCAGGCTGCGCAGACTTCGGTGTAGATCTGCAGGCCGCGCTGCAGCTGGTTGCGGTCGTAGGTGCCGAACGGGCCTTCGAACGAGAAGGCGTAGTCGGTGATGTGCTGCTCGCCGCCGCCTGCTGCGTAAGACGCAGCAGGGATCATGGCCAGAGCGAAGGCGGCACCGGTTGCCAGTTTCTTGAACATTGCGAGGTGTTCCTTCTTCTTACTCGGCAGGAGTGGCTTCAGCAGAAGACTTCTTGCCGTAGTGGGCGTCGAAATCCTCTTCGATGGTGGCAGGCTGAGCCGTCGGTTTCTCGATCACACCAAGCAGCGGCAGGATCACCAGGAAGTAGCCGAACCAATAGGCCGATGCGATCAGCGAGAACGATGCATAGGGCTCTTCTGCCGGCATCGCGCCCAGCCACATCAGGGCAAAGAAGTCGACCACCAGCAGCGCAAACCACCATTTGAACATCGGACGGTAACGGCCCGAACGGACGCGCGACGTATCCAGCCAGGGCACCAGCGCCATCACCGCGATTGCACCGAACATCGCCAGCACGCCGAAGAACTTGGCGTCAACAATGCCGCCGGTCACGAAGGAGGCGAACTGCACCACCCACACTTCCGAAGTAAAGGCACGCAGGATCGCGTAGAATGGCAGGAAGTACCATTCCGGAACAATGTGCGCAGGTGTCACCAGCGGGTTGGCTTCGATGTAGTTGTCCGGGTGGCCCAGGTAGTTCGGCATAAAGCCGACGATCGCCCAGAAGATCACCAGCACCACGGCCAGGCCCAGGAAGTCCTTGATCACGAAGTACGGCCAGAACGGCAGGGTGTCTTTCTCGGCTTCGGCTTTGGAGCCCTTGCGGACATCAACACCGGTGGGGTTGTTGTTGCCAGTGGTGTGGAAGGCCCAAATGTGCACGATCACCAGCGCTGCGATCACGAAGGGCAGCAGGTAGTGCAGCGAGAAGAAGCGGTTCAGCGTGGCGTTGTCCACCGCCGGTCCGCCCAGGAGCCAGGTCTGGATCGACTCGCCGATGAACGGGATCGCGCCGAACAGGCCGGTGATCACGGTGGCGCCCCAGAAGGACATCTGGCCCCAGGGCAGCACGTAACCCATGAAGGCGGTGCCCATCATCATCAGGTAAATCAGCATGCCCACGATCCAGGTGATCTCGCGGGGCGCCTTGTAGGAACCGTAGTACAGGCCGCGGAAGATGTGGATGTAGACAGCAACGAAGAACAGCGAGGCGCCGTTCATGTGAAGGTAGCGCAGCATGTGGCCGCCGTTCACGTTGCGCATGATGTGCTCGATCGAGGCAAAGGCCATGTCGACATGCGGAGTGTAATGCATCACCAGGACGATGCCGGTGACGATCTGCAGCGCCAGGCAGAAGGCCAGGACGATGCCCCAGATCCACCACCAGTTCAGGTTCTTGGGGGTGGGGATCATGATGGTGTCATAGATCAGGCCGACAATGGGCAGGCGGCTGTGCAGCCACTTTTCTGCACCTGTCTTCGGCTCGTAATGGTCGTGCGGAATACCGGACATGAGCGCGTTTCCTTATCCCAGCTTGATGGTGTTGGCGTCGGTGAACTCAGCCACCGGCACGTGCAGGTTCTCAGGCGCCGGGCCTTTGCGGATGCGGCCTGCGGTGTCGTAATGCGACCCGTGGCAGGGGCAGAACCAACCATGGAAATCACCGGCACCGTCGCCCAGCGGCACACAGCCGAGGTGGGTGCAGACACCCATCATCACCAGCCATTCACCGGCCTCGTCCATGGTGCGGTTCACGTCCGCCGCATCGGTCCCCGGCTTGTTCGGGTTTTCCGACCGCGGGTCGATCAGCTCGGACATTTCCACGGCACGGGCGGCGTCGATCTCTTCCTGGGTGCGGCGGCGGATGAACACCGGCTTGCCCAGAAACATGACCGAAATCTGCGTTCCAACTTCCACGCCGCTGACATCGACCAGGATCGAGGACAGCGCTTTTACATCGGCAGAGGGGTTCATCTGGTTGACCAGGGGCCATACGGCGGCACCCGCGGTCACTGCCCCGGCGCCGGCAGTGGCGTAGTAGAGGAAATCTCTCCGGGTTCCTTCGTGGTCTTCTGCGTGGGACACGAGGTTTTCTCCAATTCCAGCGCCCGTTTAGGGCAAACATGCGCATGCACCGCGATTGCTCGCAGTGACTCTGGCGCGTGTCTAGCGGGGAGAATGGCTTTCGTCCAGCGCTCATAGGCGCGCAGAAAGCCGCAGGACGGGATTTCTGTCTCGCCTGTGTGACAGTGCCACACCCATCTCGGTGCGGCCCCCGTCCGTTTCAAGAGCCGAGCTCAGCCCGCAGGCGGTTTTGTTGCCAGCATCGAGGGGCGCGAATCAAATTCCGAATACCACTCCGCCAGCGCCTCGTTGCCTTGGCGCCAGCCCGCATCCGGGTGGCGGAAGTCCACATAGGCCAGCGCACAGGCGACCGCGATCTGACCGATGTCCAGCGGTCCCTGCAGGTGGCTCATCCAGCGCGCATTCAGTGCCGCGCAGGCACCCAGCACCTTGCCCCGCTGCGCTTCCAGCCACTCGTCCCACTGCTTTTCTTCCGGCCGCAGCCGCTTTTCGTAAGACATCAGAACCGCTGCATCCATGATCCCGTCGGCGGTTGCTTCCAGCACCTTGCTGTCCCAGCCGCCGCGATACAGCCTGCCGCCCGCGCGCGCGTCCAGATAGGCGCAGATTACCCGGCTGTCATACAGCGCAGGCCCGTCATTGCGCTCCAGCGCCGGGATCTTGGCCAGCGGGTTGCTGGCCTTCACCTCTTGGCTGGGGCTGACGGGTGTGGTCGCAACATTGAGCATTTCAACATCATCCAGCTGCCCGGTTTCATGCAGCAGCACCACGACTTTGCGGGCAAAGGGCGACGCCGGGGAGTAGGTGAGCTTCATGGAAAATCCTCCGCTGTTTTGCTGCAGCCTACTGCAAGCCGCACCAATGAAAAGAGCCAAGCCTCTGTCTGTGCTATATTGGGTACAAGCCCGCCAGAAGCACAGGGAGGCTCAACCAATGATTATGCGGATATTCCAGGTGGTCGTCCGGCCGGGCAAAGAGGCCGAGTTCAGCAGATTCTTTCATGAAACCGCGATCCCGCTGATGAAAGGCACCGACGGCATCGTCTCGGTCCTGCCGGGCGCGCCGCGTGCCGAAACCCCGCGGGAGTTCAGCTTTGTCATGGTCTGGAAGGATCTGGCCTCATTAAAGGCCTTTGTTGGTGATCATTACACCAGCCCGCATATCGACCCCGCCGAGGCTGAACTGGTCGAGTCGCGCACCATCAAGCATTACGATCTGGTTGAATCCTGACCTGTCCCGCAGTTCCCGCTTGCAGGAACCTTCTCCGCTTGGCACAGTTCCGCCGTTCTCAGGGCGGGGCGGAATTCCCCACCGGCGGTAAGCGGGCGCGTCCCGCAAGCCCGCGAGCGGCTTCCAAATTTTGGAAGTGTCAGCAGATCTGGTGCGACTCCAGAGCCGACGGTCACAGTCCGGATGGAAGAGAACGTGCAGAAGGGCCGCGGGAAATGCGCGCCCGTCTGTTCGTGATCGCCTTGGGTGACGTGTCAGAACCAAAGGAGATTACGACATGACACACACCCGCTATGCCTTCATCAAGGCGCAATGGCATGCAGATATCGTGGACCGGGCGCTGGAGGGTTTCCTGCAGCTGGTCCCGGCAGAGCAGGTCGACGTCTTCGACGTGCCCGGCGCCTTCGAAATGCCGCTTCTGGCACAGGAGCTGGCCAAGACCGGAAAATACGCCGCTGTGGCCTGTGCCGCTCTTGTTGTGGATGGCGGCATCTACCGGCATGATTTCGTCGCCCAGGCCGTGGTAGACGGGCTGATGCGCGCCGGACTGGAGACCGGAGTGCCGGTATTGTCGGTTTCGCTCACACCGCATCAGTACCAGGAAACGGAACATCACAACGCGATCTACCGCGCGCATTTCGTGGAGAAGGGGCGCGAGGCGGCAAATGCTGCATTGATGATCGGCAAGACGCGAAAAGCTGCGCTGGCAGCGTAAAGTTGAGAGCTGCGCCTGCCTTGGGGGAGCAGGCAGGCGCAGCCCGGCCAAATGGCCGGGCAAGAGGTCCCAAGACGGGCTACCCCAGATACGCCTTCAACGCAGGCGGCGGGTTATCCAGCAGCTCCGCCGTCTTTTGCGGCGGGTGCGCCTTGCCCTCTGCCACCAGCACCACCAGGCCCGCAATCCGGCGGGCATCATCCGGATCGTGGCTGACCATCAGCACGGTGGCACCGCTTTCGCTGGCCAGTTCCGCCACCAGATCCAGCATCTCCGCTTTCAGTGCAGGTCCCAGCGCGGCAAAGGGTTCATCCAGAAGCAGGACTTCCCGCCCCTGCACCAGCACCCGCGCCAAAGCCACCCGGCTCTGCTGCCCGCCAGACAGCGCCGCAGGCTTGCGGGCGCCCATTCCATTCAGGCCCACACGCTCCAGAGCATCCGCCACCCGGCGCCAGTCCGCCTCCGCCAGCCGCAGATTGGCACTCACTCCCAGCGCAACATTCTGTGCCACGGTCAGATGCGGAAACAGGTTGCCGTCCTGAAACAGCATCGCAATCGGCCTCTTGCCCGGCTGCAGGCCGCTCAGATCCGCACCATTCAAGCTGATCCGTCCGCGTGCGAGCGGCAAAAATCCGGCAACGGCCTCAACCAGTGTCGACTTCCCGGCACCTGAAGGCCCGATCACCGCCACACAGGCACCCGGCGCTATCTCCAGATCGGCCTCCACGGCAAAGCCGCCATTCATGATCCGGCAATTCTCAAGCCTCAGCATGCCAGCGCCCTCCGCGGTCCAGGATCCAGAACACCCCCATCGAGAGCATCAGCAAGACCAGCGCCGCACCCGCCGCCGCCTCCATCCGGTAGGCTCCCATCAGCCGGTAGATCTGCAAGGGCAGCGTCGCGAACTCCGGATCCGCAAACAGCGCTACCACGCCCAGATCCCCCATCGACAAGGCCGCCGCCAACCCGGCAGCAAACCCGGTCTGCGCCCGCATCCGGGGCAAGTAGACCCGGCGGACAAAGGCCCAGCCCTGCATGTCCAGCGACAGCGACAGGCGCCCGTAGCGCCGCAGCACGTCCCGTGCCCGCGGCACCAGGATGCGCATGGCAAAAGGCAGCGCCATCACCGCATTGACCAGCGCTGTTACCGGCAGTGCCAGCGCAAACGGGTCGGCAATGGGATAGATCAGAATGAACAGCCCGGTGCCGATCACCAGCGGCGAGGCCGCCAACCCCAGAATCCCCGACAGCTCGGTCACGCCGCTCCGCCCCGCAGCAACTGCAGCCGCCATCGGCAGGGCCAGCATCAGCAGAATGGCTGTGCTGAGCGCCGCCACCAGAATGGAATTCCCTGCGGCCTGCCAGACGGACGCATTCAACGATGCGGCACCGGGCAGCCCGGCCAGCACGATCGCCGCCAGCGGCAGCAGCAGAAAGGCGCCGGAAAGGACAATCCAAAAGCAGTCCATGCTGCGCGCCAATGCACCCTGCCCGTCCCAGCGCCGCACCGCGCGGTCAAGGCCGGCGCCAAAGCCCTCTCCTGACGACACCCGCAGCGCCACCAATGCGGCGGCACCAGTCAGAAGCAGCTGCATCCCGGACAACAGCGCAGCGCGGCCAAGATCGAAATCAAACCGGAACGCCTGATAGATGGCGAGCTCAATGGTGGTGGCCCTCGGCCCGCCGCCCAGGGTCAGCGCCACAGCAAAGCTGGACAGGCTGATGGCAAAGACAACGGCCAGAGCCCCGGGCGCCACCCGCCGCAGCATTGGCCCTTCCAAGAGCCGCCACATCGCCAGCGGCCCGGCATCCAGTTGTGCCGCCTGTCGGAAACGCTCTGCCGGAATTTCCTGCCACCCCTGGAGGAACAGCCGGGTCGCCAGCGGCAGATTGAAGAAAACATGCGCCAGCACCACCCCGTGCAATCCGTAAATCTGCACCGGCTCCAGCCCGAAAAGGCCAAGCAAACCGCTCAGCCAGCCGGCCCGGCCAAACACCGCCAGCAAGCCAAGGATTGCCACGATGACCGGAAGAATGAAAGGCGCACCGAGCAGGGCAACCAGCAGCGTCCGCCCCGGAAACCGCTGCCGGGCCAATGCACGAGCAACCGGCACCGCCAACCCGACGCTCAACAGCGCCGACAGGCAGGCTTGTGTCAGCGTGAACTGCAGCGCGGCCCAATCGCTGGCGGCGAGGCCGGTTCCGGCCTCTGCCCTGAACGCCACAGCGCCAAGGGTCCCCAGAATCAGCGCCGCCACTAGCAGGGCCGCGCTGACCCCGGAAAACGCGCTTAATGGCTGAGCGCGTCCAGCCATTCGCCCAGCGCCGCCTCCCGCACGTCTGCCGCTTCAGTCTCATCCAGCAACAGGGATTTTTCCGGCGCGATCAGGGTGCCGAAACCTTCCGGAAGGCCCGCTGCCGGGGTCACTGCCGGGTACATCCAATTGGTGGTCGGAATGATCGACTGGAAGGCATCCGACACCATGAAGGCCAGGAACTGGTCTGCCAGCTCCGGCTGGTCGCTGGCCGCCAGCTTGCCGGCCACTTCCACCTGCATGTAATGGCCCTCGTCAAAGGCGGCGGCCGCCTTGGAGCTGTCTTCCTCAGCAATCAGGTGGTACGCAGGCGAGGTGGTGTAAGAGAGGACCATGTCGGCCTCGCCTTCCAGGAACATGCCGTAGGCCTCCGACCAGCCCTTGGTCACAGTGACGACATTATCAGACAGGCCTCGCCAGATCTCCGGCGCTTCGTCGCCATAGGCCGCCTTGACCCACAGCAGCAGGCCCAGGCCCGGGGTCGAGGAACGCGGATCCTGAATCACAATTTTCTGGTCGCTGGCGGCCAGCGCCCTGAAGTCCGCAGGCGCAGCTGCATCGGCGTTGTGGACAAAGGCAAAATAACCCCAGTCATAGGGCACAAAAGTCGCGTCATTCCATTCAACCGGCAGCGCAAAGTCGGCGCTGACCGAGTGATCCGCAAACAGACCGGTTTCCTTGGCCGCCGCGGTCAGGTTGGTGTCGAGGCCCAGAACGACGTCAGCATCCGAGCGTTCTCCTTCCAGCTTGACCCGCGCCAGCAGCGCCGCGCCGTCGCCGGTGCCCACCAGTTTCAGATCGCAGCCGCAGACTTCTTCAAAGGCTTTTTCCACCGCCGGGCCGGGACCCCAGTCGGATACGAAGCTGTCATAGGTGTAAACGATCAGTTCGGACGTTTCGGCAAAAGCTGCCGATGCGCCGAGCAGTCCCGCTGCAAATGCAAGATGTTTCATGCCATCCTCCTTTGCGGCTTTGGGCAAGGGTGGAGGCTGTCCAGTACCTTCCCTCCGCCGGTGTGATCCGGTTCAGGTTCAACGGGTGTCATCTCAGCGCTGCCGCGCACCCCGAGGTGGCGCGGACATTATGCCTCAGGCGCAGCAAACACAAGCCAAACTCAAAACATGGCCTATGGCTTCGGCAAACCCGACCGCTGCCGGCAAAGATCCCCTGTTCATCTGGCTGAAAAAATCCCGGGGGAGCCGCTGCAAACGGTTGGGGCAGCGCCCCCGGCCCGGTCCGCCGCACAGGAATCCTCTTGAGGGACAGGCCCCTGCCCGCTAAGCACGTCCCGCAAAGGAGACCGCGCCGCATGTCGATGAACAGCTTTGGACACCTCTTCCGCGTCACCACCTGGGGCGAGAGCCACGGGCCCGCACTTGGCGCCACCGTGGACGGCTGCCCGCCCAACGTGCCGCTGGAGCCGGAGATGCTGCAGCAGTGGCTCGACAAGCGCCGCCCCGGCCAGAACAAGAACACCACCCAGCGCAATGAGCCGGATGCGGTGAAGATCCTGTCGGGCGTGTTCGACGGCATGTCCACCGGCACCCCGATCCAGCTGATGATCGAGAATACCGACCAGCGGTCCAAGGATTACGGCGAGATCTCGCAAACCTTCCGCCCGGGCCATGCCGACATCACCTATTTCCAGAAATACGGCAACCGCGACTACCGCGGCGGCGGGCGTTCCTCGGCGCGTGAAACCGCAGCGCGGGTGGCTGCGGGCGGTGTTGCACGTGAAGCAATCAGGGCACTGGTGCCGGAGCTGGAGATCAAGGGCTACATGACCCGGATGGGGGAGCTGGAGATCGACCGCAGCAGGTTCGACTGGGACGCGATCGACCAGAATGATTTCTGGATACCCGATGCGGGCGCCGTGCAGGAGTGGGAAGACTACCTGCAAGGCCTGCGCAAGGCGCATGACTCGGTTGGCGCCGTGGTCGAGGTTGTGGCCCGCGGCGTCCCCGCCGGTATCGGCGCGCCTGTCTATGGCAAGCTGGACACCGATCTGGCCGCCGCGATGATGTCGATCAACGCGGTGAAGGGCGTCGAGATCGGCGAGGGCATGAATGCCGCATGGCTGAAAGGCTCGGAAAATGCCGATGAGATCTTCATGGGCGACGACGGGGTAGAGTATTCCTCCAACCACGCCGGCGGCATCCTCGGCGGGATTTCCACCGGCCAGGACGTGGTGGTGCGCTTTGCCGTCAAGCCGACGTCGTCGATCCTCACCCCGCGCAAGTCGATCCGCAAGGACGGCTCCGCCATCGAGGTGATCACCAAGGGCCGCCACGACCCCTGCGTCGGCATCCGCGCGGTGCCTGTGGCCGAGGCAATGATGGCCTGCGTGATCCTGGACCACCTGCTGCTGCACCGCGGCCAGATTGGCGAAAACCAGGGCCGGATCGGCTGAGGAGCAGGCTCTGATAAGGGCGTATTTCCTAATATTGCCAGCCGCGTCTGCCCCAGGTCAGGCAAAAGACGTCACGCATGCTCGCCTGCACATTGGCTGTGGTCTCCCAGCGCGGTCAGCACCTTGCAGCAGCCGCCGTTGCCGCCGTCGCATAGTTGGCTGATCCGCTCCAGTTCCGCCGCCAGCTGTTCCAGTTTGCGGATGCGCGCGCGGACATTGGCCAGCTGACTGCGGGCAATCCGGTCAGCCTCGGCACAATCATTGCCCAAGTTGCCGTCCAGCCCCATAAGCGCCCTGATGTCCTCCAGCGAAAACCCGAGATCGCGCGCGTGTTTGATGAAGCCCAGCGCATCAATGCCATCCTGCCCGTAACGGCGCTGGTTGCCGGCATTGCGGCCCGGCTCCGGCAGCAGACCGATCTCCTCGTAGTAGCGGATGGTCGGGACCTTGACCCCGGTGGCCTTGGACAACTGGCCGATGGAAAACATGCGCAAGACCTCTTGATGCTCTAGTGACTAGAGGCCTTACATTGATCCCGAATCAGGAATGAGGACAAGAGCAATGGCAGGCTGCTGCAACCACAACGCCCGGTTTGACGGGGTATCTGCGGACTACAAACGCAGGCTTTGGCTGGTGATCGCCATCAACGCAGGCATGTTCGCGGTGGAAATGGGCGCGGGCCAGCTATCCGGCAGCCAGGCGCTGAAGGCGGACGCGCTGGACTTTCTGGGCGATGCGCTGACTTATGGTATCTCGCTGGCAGTGATCGGTGCCACCCTGCGCACCCGGGCGCTAGCGGCACTGGGCAAGGGCATCAGCCTGCTGCTGATGGGGCTATGGGTGTTCGGCTCCACCGCTTATCAGGTGTTCTACGTCGGTGTGCCGCAGGCGCATATCATGGGCGTGATCGGCTTCATGGCGCTGGCGGCCAACCTGATCTCGGTGCTGATCCTGGCACGCTACAAGGACGGCGATGCCAACGTGCGCTCGGTCTGGCTGTGTTCGCGCAATGATGCGATCGGCAATGTGGCGGTGATGTTTGCGGCGCTGGGAGTCTGGGGTACGGGCACCGGTTGGCCGGACCTGATTGTGGCGGGGATCATGGCCGGGCTTTTCCTCAGTTCTGCCTTCCAGATCCTGGTGCAAGCGGTCCGTGAAAGACGCGAGGAAGAGACGCGCACAGCGGCTCATCAGCACTGAGGGCATAGAGATCCCTTAAACAAACAGCCCTGCGTATTCTTCGCGCAGGGCTTTCTTCTGCACTTTGCCCATAGTGTTGCGCGGCAGCGCGTCCAGCAGGATGATTTCCTTGGGCTGCTTGAACTTGGCCAGGTGGCCGGAAAGCGCCGCTTTGATGGCCTCGCCACTGGTGCCCTTTCCTTCCGGCACCACCACGGCCACCACGCCCTCGCCGAAGTCGGGATGCGGCACGCCGATCACCGCGCATTCCAGCACGCCAGGCAGATCGTCGATCAGGCTTTCCACTTCCTTGGGATAGACGTTGAAGCCGCCAGTGATGATCAGGTCCTTCTCTCGCCCGACGATCGTGACGTATCCATCCGCATCGGTTTTCGCCATATCACCGGTGACGAACCAGCCATCCGGCCTCAGCTCCTCGGCGGTTTTCTCCGGCATCTGCCAGTATCCCTTGAATACATTCGGCCCGCGCACCTCCAGCACACCAATGTCCCCTGGCGGCACTTCGGCACGGTCCAGCATCACCCGCGCCTCCACTCCTGGCAGCGGAACACCGACCGTGCCGGCCCGGCGGTCTCCATCGTAGGGGTTCGACGTGCTCATATTGGTTTCGGTCATCCCGTAGCGTTCCAGAATGCGGTGGCCAGTACGCGCCTCCCATTGCTCATGGGTGTCCACCAGCAAGGGCGCAGAACCGGAAATGAACAGACGCATATTCGCTGCACGCTCCCGGGTCAGCCGCTCTTCCGCCAGCAAGCGAGTGTAGAAGGTCGGCACCCCCATCAGCGCAGTGGCCGAGGGCATGGCTTCCAGGATGGCATCCGCATCAAAGCCCGGCAGAAACACCACCTGGGCGCCTGCAAACAGCGCCACATTGGTTGCCACAAACAGCCCGTGGGTGTGGAAGATCGGCAGCGCATGGATCAGCACGTCGTCCTTGGTGAACCGCCAATAGTCCCGCAAAGTCAGCGAATTGGAGGCCAGATTGTCATGGCTTAGCATCGCGCCTTTTGAGCGGCCGGTGGTGCCGGAGGTGTAAAGGATCGCCGCCAGATCACCCGCCTGCCGAGAAACAGGTTCAAACCCCGACTGGCCATCCGACAGATCACGCAAGGATCCCTGCCCCGCCGCATCCAGTGTCAGCACCTCCGCCTTCCCTGAGATGGCACTGATCTCCGCCAGCCGTGCAGGATCGCAGACCACCACCCGGGGCGTTGCGTCGCCCACAAAATAAGCAACCTCCGGCCCGGTATAGGCAGTGTTCAAGGGCAGGAAGATACCGCCGGCCATCACCGTGCCCAGGTAAGCTTCAATTGCCTGAATGGTTTTCTGAACCTGAAACGCCACCCGGTCTCCCGGCTGCACGCCTTGGCCCGCCAGCGCCGCCGCCATCCGCTCTGCCCCCGCAAACAGCGCGCCAAAGGTCACCGTGCCGCCGCCGGGAAGCCGGGCAAAGACATCCACCTCGCGCCCCAGGGAGGATTCGCGCAACTGGCGGATCAGGTGATTGGCGTCATACATTGGCGGACTCCTTGTTCTGGCGGCGCCATTTGCGCGCCTCGGCCCGCCGAAATCAAGCCATTGATCTTTGCGGCGCTTGGGCGCAGGGTCGCGCCATGGCGAAATCCTTAACATCGCATCGGCCTGTGCTGGCGGTCCTGCTGAAAGTGACCGCCATCGCGCTGTTCACCGCGCTGTCCGGGATCATCAAAGCCACTTCTGAAACTGTGCCTGCGGGGGAGGCAGTGTTCTTCCGCTCCTTCTTTGCGATCCCGGTTATCGTGGCGTGGCTGGCCGCGCGCGGAGAGCTGCGGCACGGGCTGATCACCAAGAAACCGATGTTTCACGTGTGGCGCGGGCTGGTCGGCACTTCGGCGATGGGCATGACCTTCATGGGACTGGCGCTGCTGCCGCTGCCCGAAGTCACCGCTATTGGCTATGCGACACCGATCTTTACCCTGATCCTGGCAGCAATGTTCCTGGGGGAAACCATCCGGCTGGTGCGGATATCGGCGGTGGCCATCGGGCTTCTGGGGGTGCTGATCATGATCTGGCCGCGGCTGGGCGGCGATCTGGAAAATGGCGCGATGCTGGGCGTGCTGCTTGTGGTCGGCGCTACGGTCGCCCGAGGATTCGTGCAGATCCACATCCGCCGCATGGTGCAGTCCGAGCACACCGCAGCGATCGTATTCTACTTCTCGCTGACCGCGTCCGGGCTGGCGCTGTTGACCGCGCCTTTCGGCTGGGTGATGCCAGATCCGCAAACGGCCGCGCTGCTGATCAGTGCCGGGCTGGTCGGCGGTGTGGCCCAGATCCTGGTTACCTCGTCCTACCGGTTTGCCCCGGCCTCGATGCTGGCGCCTTATGACTACGCCTCGATGATCTTTGCAATCATCATCGGTTACGTCTGGTTCGATGAATGGCCGACACTGGTGATGCTGGCGGGTGCTGCGCTGGTGATTGCCGGCAATGTACTGGTGATTTGGCGCGAGCACCGGCTCGGCCTGCGGCGCGGCAAGGCGAAGCCGCTGATTGACCCGAAGGGTGGATAAACAGGCTCTAACTGGACCACAAGCCCGCAATCATCGCGCCAAGCGCCACCACATGGATCAGCATGATCGCCCTGTCGTTCCACAGAACCCCAACCAGGAACCAGCCAGTGAGTCCGGCCAGGAACATATATATGTTCCAAGGATGCAGCCCCCAAGCAGTCGCGGAATAGCCGAGGATCTGGATGATCGACGCGGCCCATTTCAGAACGAAGGCCGGGTTGACCGCGACAGCGCCTGGCAGGGTCCGGACATCAGACTGCACGGGTCAGTCCCCCGTCCACGCGGATGTTCTGGCCAGTGGTATAGGCGGCATCATCCGAGGCCAGATAGGCAATCAGCGCCGAAACCTCGCGCGCAGAGCCGTAGCGCCCCATCGGGATGCGCGCCTTGCGGTCTTCGGTTTCGGGCAGGCTGTCGATAAAGCCCGGCAGCACGTTGTTCATCCGCACGCCTTGGGCCGCGAATTTGTCAGCAAACAGCTTGGTAAAGCTGGCAAGCCCGGCCCGGAACACACCAGAGGTAGGAAACAGCGGATCCGGCTCAAACACCGCAAATGTGGAGATGTTGATGATCGCCCCCTTGCCCTGCGCCGCCATGACCGGCGCCACCAGCCGGGTGGGGCGGATCACGTTCATAAGGTAGTATTCCATTCCCAGATGCCAGTCGTCATCGCTGATTTCCATGATGTCGCCTTTGGGTCCGTGACCCGCGGAATTGACCAGAACGTCGATCCGCCCCATCGGTCCATCGCCTTGTCCACCAGCGCCTGCAGGTCCATTTGCTCTTGGTTAGAGCCGGTATACCCCACCCCGCCCAGTTCCTGCGCCAGGGCCTCGCCTTTGCCCGAGGAGGAGAGGATGGCGACCTCATACCCTTGTTCATGAAGGTGGCGGGCGGCTTCCGCGCCCATGCCGCTGCCTGCAGCGGTGAAAAGTGCGACTTTGGTCATCTGCATACTCCTTTGCTTGCTCCCAGGATGGCGGACAAGGGCGCGCTTGACCAATCATGTCTCATCGCGCCAGACTGCAGAAAAACTACTGGCTAGGATCTGATGCGCCTGCCCAACCTCAATGCATTGCGAATGTTCGATGCCGCCGCCCGCCATCTGAATTTCGGCCGCGCGGCAGAGGAACTGCACCTGACCCAAGGCGCAGTGGCTCAGCAAGTGCGCCGGCTGGAGGCGGATCTGGGGCACAAGCTGTTCCACCGCCACGCACGCGGGCTGACACTGACCGATACCGGGCGCAGCTACCACACGCCGGTGAGCCAAGCGCTGGCGCTGATCCGCGGGGCAACAGACAAGCTGGCACCGGCGGTACAGCGGGTGACGCTGTCGGTGCCGCCCTCCTTTGCATCGAAATGGCTGGTGCCGAGGCTGCCGGAGTTCGAGGCCGCACATCCCGATATCGACCTGCGGGTGGTGGCAGAGGAGAGCCTGACAGATTTCAAGCGGGACGGCATCGACATTGCCATCCGCCAAGGCAGCAAGCCGCAGGACAGCGGGCTGAATTCTGTTCTGCTGTCGCTGGTGGACCTGGTGGCTGTGGCCCGGCCGGATTCGGCTCTAACACGGGACAAAACCTTGGAACTGGCAGACCTGGCCCGGCACACACTGATCCAGGACGGGCACAGGCACTGGGACCTTCTGCTGCGGCAGGAGGGGCTCACAGCAGTCGGTCGGGTCCTGCAATTCAACCAGACAGCGCTGGCGATGGATGCGGCCGTGAACGGCCAGGGTATCGCACTGGTGCCGCGCATATTCCTGGGCAGCCAGCCGCTGGAGATCCTGTGGCAGGCGCCGCGGCTGGAGGATCAGGGGTTTTACGTGCTGTGGCCCAGCGCACAGGGCCGGTCCAAGGCAGTGGTGGACTGGCTGCTGCGCCAATAGAGCTCAGACGGAGGGCCGTTTCAGTTTCTTCCGGCGCGCTGAGCGAGATCTCCGCCACTGCAACAGCCCCATTCAGCCACTAAAAGACCGCATCCACCCGGCAAAACCAAAGACAATAAGCTCCGCCAGGAAAGCGAGGCCGGCAATCAGGTCGACGGTCAGAAGAAGCTTGCAGGGCAGCACCCGGATCAGGCCGAGGTGGTGGCCGGTCAGCACCGTCAGAGTAAAGGCGGCGATGCCGGTCCCCACCAGCAGCCAAAACGCCAATGATTGCTTCCACCCAGGCCCAGCAGGCAGGACAATCCCATCAGGGCGATGGCCACGGGCAGTCGAGACAGGCATGGATGGTGCGGGCCACAAAACAGAGAGGCTTGGTCAGGCCCTTGCAACTGAGGGCATCTAGACCGCGGTTCGCAGTAATGGCCCCAGAACGGCTTGCTCAGACCGGACAGTGAATTTCCGGTCCTCCCGTAAATCCTGCAAATCGTTAAAACGAAGGAGGGCGCAGCCGTTCAGGCAGTCTTGTACAGCTGCCGGTAGGCCGATGGTAACATGCCCACCTGATTGCGGAACACGCGGGAAAAAGCCGCCTCGGAGGCATAGCGGTACGCCCGCCAGCACCGGGCAGCTTGACCTTCAACGCTCAAGACAGGCGCGGATCGCCTGGCCAAACAGCACCTCCGACAGCTTCAGCGCAATCAGGTCACCGCCAATACAGGCGGCGGCTCAGGTCATAATAACCCACATAGGCAATGCTCAGGTCCAGCGCATACCCGTTCCGCCATTGCGGGCACCAGCGCGCAGCTTGCCCCGGAATGGTTAATAAGCCATTTGCCAAACCAGGGAGCAGTACCGGGAAAAGTGCAGGGAATAGAGATCGGCCGCTATCCGCAGTGACAATCAGATGGCAACTCCTGCAAAGAAAACCCCCGCACGAAGGCGGGGGTTTTCAATCCAGTAAGGAAAGTAAGGGCGTTCGCTTACGAGCGGACCAGCTTTTCGTAGTCCTCGGCGATCTCGCGGGTCAGAGCGCCGACTTCGAACTTGTAGGGGCCGATTTCGCCGACCGGGGTCACCTCGGCGGCGGTGCCGGTTAGCCAGCACTGCTCGAACTCTTCCATCTCTTCCGGCATGATGTGGCGTTCGTGCACGGTGATGCCCTTGTCCTTGAGCATGCCGATCACGGTCTGGCGGGTGATGCCGTTCAAAAAGCAATCCGGCAGCGGAGTGTGAACCTCGCCCCCCTTCACAAAGAAGATGTTGGCACCGGTGGCCTCGGCCACATAGCCGCGGTAATCCATGAACAGCGCGTCCGAGCAGCCCTGCGCCGCCGCCTTGTGCTTGGAGATGGTGCAGATCATGTAAAGTCCGGCGGCTTTGGCGTGGACCGGAATGGTTTCCGGCGACGGGCGTTTCCACTCGGCAATCGCCAATTTGGCGCCCTGCATCTTGGCATCGCCGTAATAGGCGCCCCAGCCCCAGACTGCGACCGCCATCCGCACCGGGTTGGCGGCCGAAGCCACCCCCATGTCCTCGCCCGAACCCCGCCACACCAGCGCCCGCACATAGGCGTCCTGCAGGCCGGAGGCTTTCAGCGCCTCTTCCTTGGCTGCCTCGATCTGCTCCACCGTGTAGGGCATCGGCATGTCCAGCGCCTCGGCCGAGGCGATCAGGCGCACGGAATGCTCGCGGCTTTTGAAGATCTTGCCGTTGTAGGCGCGTTCCCCTTCGAACACCGAGGAAGCATAATGCATCGCATGGGTCAGGATATGCACCTTGGCATCCCGCCAATCGACCAGCTCCCCATCCATCCAGATCACACCGTCGCGGTCGTCATAACCTGCCATGCCGCACCCTCCTGAAACTCTGCGGGATTTCCATTTATTGCGCCAATTATGACCGGAGCGGACATAATATTGCGTCAAAGCTGCGATTCGATACATCTTCACCCTTGGAATGTCAACAACACTGACATAAACTGGCCGCCAGGACAGACGAGGGGGCACCAAATGCCTGAAGGCCGGACAGGGCAGGGATACGGCGGTGAAAGCCTGCTGTTTCTGACCGATGAGCAGCTGCGCCAGGGGATTGAGGCAATGTTTTTTGCCTACCGCGGCTTTACCGCCGATCCGGACCGGATCCTGGCAGAACTGTCCTATGGCCGGGCGCATCACCGGGCGATCCACTTCATCAACCGCTCGCCCGGCACAACAGTCAACAACCTCCTCAGCATTCTGGGAGTCACGAAACAGTCGCTGAACCGGGTGCTGCGCACGCTGATCGGCGACGGTCTGGTGGAAAGCAAGGTCGGCGAGCTGGACAAGCGCGAGCGGCATCTCTACCTGACCGATCAGGGCGCAGCGCTGGAGGCGACCCTGTCGGACGCCCAGCGCGCCCGGATGCGGGCGGCCTACAAGGATGCCGGCCCCGAGGCAGTGCAGGGCTTCAAGAAGGTGCTAGAGGCGATGATGGATGCCGACATGCGCCGCGCCTATGCCAAGCTGAGGGAAACCGGTGCATGAGCACGAACGATGCCCATCTGCTGATTGTGGATGATGACGAGCGCATCCGCGGCCTGCTGAAGAAGTTCCTGATGCGTTCCGGGTTTCTGGTGACTGCGGCGCGCGATGCCGCCCATGCCCGCCGGGTGCTGGCGGGACTGGAATTCGACCTGATCATCATGGATGTGATGATGCCTGGAGAAGACGGCATTTCACTGACCACCTCTTTGCGCGAAACCATGACCACCCCGATCCTGCTGCTGACCGCCAAGGGTGACACTGAGGACAGGATCGCCGGGCTGGAGGCCGGCGCGGATGACTACCTGCCCAAGCCCTTTGAGCCCAAGGAGCTTCTGCTGCGGGTCAATGCGATCCTGCGCAGGATGCCAGACACCGTGGCGCAGGAAAGCGCCCCAAAGGTTCTGCACCTGGGTGCCATCCGCTATGACATCGAACGCGGCGAAATGTGGCAGGGCGATGAGCTGATCCGCCTCACCGGCACTGAAAGCCAGCTGATGAAGATCTTCTCGACCCAGCCCGGCGAGCCGGTCTCCCGCACCAAGCTGGTCGAGGATCTGGGCCGCGACCGTGGCCAGGCGCAGGAACGGGCGGTGGATGTGCAGATCACCCGCCTGCGCCGCAAGATAGAACCGAACCCGAAACAGCCGCAATACCTGCAGACGGTGCGCGGCGCGGGCTATATGCTGGCGCCGGACTGAGCTGACAGGCCGGGAGCCGCTGTGCGGCGGTTTCAAGCCTCCGGCAGGGATATTTTCAGCCAGATGAACAGGGGATCTTTATGGCAACCGCTTTGATTACCCACGCAGACTGCTTGTCTCACGTGACACCGGACGGACACCCCGAACAGGTCGCACGCCTGGAACACATCCTGCACGCGCTGGAGCCCTTGGACCTGAAACGGGTCACCGCACCGATGGCCGCCGAAGATGACATCCTGCGCATCCACCCGGCCTCCTATCTCGCAGATCTGCGCAAGGCCTCCCCGGCCGAGGGCTGGGTCCAGATCGATGGCGACACCTTCATGTCCCCCGGCTCGCTGGATGCGGCCTTCCGCGCGGCCGGCGCGGTGGTGCGCGGCGTCGATATGGTGCTGGGCGGCGACGTGCAGAACGCCTTTGCCGCGGTCCGCCCGCCGGGGCACCACGCCGAGACCGATACCGCCATGGGCTTCTGCCTGTTCGGCAATGCGGCGCTCGCGGCCAAACACGCGCTGGACCATCACGGCCTGAGCCGCGTCGCAGTGGTGGATTTCGACGTGCATCACGGCAACGGCACCCAGGACCTGCTGTGGGACGAGCCGCGCGCCCTGGTGATCACCAGCCAGCAGATGCCGCTGTGGCCCGGATCGGGCCGCCCGGAAGAGGACGGTGCCCACGGTAATATCCTCAACATGCCGCTGGCGCCGGGGTCGGGCCGGGCGGAAATGCAGTCTGCCTATGAAACCCAGGCCTTTCCCCGCCTGCGCGCCTTCAAGCCGGAGCTGGTCATCATCTCTGCCGGCTTTGACGCCCATCAGGACGACCCGCTCGCCAGCCTGAACTGGGCCACCGCGGATTTCGCCTGGATCACCGCGGAACTGTGCAAACTCGCAAGTGAGCTCTGCGGGGGCCGTATCGTCTCGACTTTGGAAGGCGGATATGATCTGAACGCGCTGGCCGCCGCAACGCGCGCGCATGTGGAAGAATTGATGAAGGCACCGGCATGACTGAGACCCCCGTAGACCAGATGAGCTTTGAACAGGCGATGCGCGAGCTGGAAGGCGTGGTGGACCAGCTGGAACGCGGCGACGTGGCGCTTGACGCCTCGATTGCGCTCTATGAACGGGGCGCAGCCCTGAAGAAACGCTGCGAGGATGAGCTGAAGCGCGCCGAGGAAAAGGTCGCCGCCATCTCGCTGGATGCCAACGGCACCCCGACAGGCACCCAGCCGCTGGACGCCGGATAAGCCATGAGTGCCGAAGCCGAAGCCCGAACACGCCCCTTTGATGATGCGCTGAAGGACGCACAGGCCCGCATCCGCGCACATATGGAAATGCGGCTGGCGGGCAGCGACGATCTGCACGCCGCCATGCGTTATGCCGTTTCCGGCGGCAAGATGCTGCGCGGCTTCCTGGTGCTGGAGAGCGCCCGGTTGCATAGCGTGCCACAGGGGGCCGCCATCGAGGCCGCGCTCGCCATCGAATGCATCCACGCCTATTCATTGGTGCATGACGACCTGCCCTGCATGGACGACGACGACCTGCGCCGCGGCCAGCCCACCCTGCACCGGAAATGGGATGAGGCGATGGCGGTTCTGGCCGGCGACAGCCTGCAAAGTTTTGCCTTTGAATTGCTGGCGGACCCCAAGGTCGGCCCGCATGCACTGTCCCTGATCCGCGGTCTGGCGCAATCCTCCGGCAAGGACGGCATGGTCTCGGGCCAGATGCTGGACATCGCTGCGGAAACCGCCGCCGGGCCGCTGACGCTGGACCAGATCACCCGGCTGCAAGGCCGCAAGACCGGCTGCCTGATCGAATGGTCCGCCACCGCCGGCGCGGTGCTGGCGGGCAGCGATTCCGCCCCGCTGCGGCAATACGCACGGGCCTTGGGCCTTGCCTTCCAGATTGCCGACGACATCTTGGATGTGGAAGGCGATGCCGCAAAGGTTGGCAAGGCCGTGCGCAAGGATGCCGATGCCGGCAAGGCAACCTTTGTCTCGCTGCTGGGGCTGGCTGAGGCAAAAGCCCGCGCAAAGGATCTCTGCGCGGAAGCTTGCGCCGCGCTGTCCCCTTATGGCGAGGCGGCTGCAACCTTGAAGGAAGCCGCGCGTTTCGTTATTGCGCGCGACAGCTAACCCCGCGCGCCACGCCCCGGCTCCCTGCCCGGCGCAGCCCAAGGAGACACCATGCCCGACCGGCCCAATACCCCGCTTCTGGACCAGATCACGCGCCCGGCGGACCTGAAGGGGCTGACCGATGCGCAGCTGGTGCAGGTGGCGCAGGAATTGCGGCAGGAAACCATCGCCGCAGTCTCCGTCACCGGCGGCCATCTGGGCGCGGGCCTCGGCGTGGTGGAGCTGACCACCGCGCTGCACGCGGTCTTTGACACGCCGCGGGACAAGGTGATCTGGGATGTCTCCCACCAGTGCTACCCGCACAAGATTCTCACCGGACGCCGTGACCGCATCCGCACCCTTCGGATGAAGGACGGCCTCAGCGGATTCACCAAACGCTCCGAGTCGCCCTATGACCCGTTTGGCGCCGCCCACAGCTCCACCTCAATCAGCGCCGCGCTCGGCTTTGCCGTCGCCCGTGACCTCGGCGGGGTGATCCCCGAGGGCAATGGCGACGCCATTGCGGTGATCGGCGACGGCTCGATGTCGGCCGGCATGGCGTTTGAGGCGATGAACAACGCAGGCCACCTGGGCAAGCGGCTGATCGTGATCCTGAACGACAATGAAATGTCGATCGCGCCGCCGGTCGGCGCGCTGTCCTCCTACCTGTCGCGGCTTTACGCCGGCGAGCCGTTCCAGGAGCTGAAGGCCGCCGCCAAGGGCGCGGTCTCACTGCTGCCCGGTCCCTTCCGCGAAGGCGCCAAACGCGCCAAAGACCTGCTCAAGGGGATGGCCGTCGGCGGCACTCTGTTCGAAGCCCTCGGCTTCTCCTACCTCGGCCCCATCGACGGCCATGACATGGACCAGCTGCTGCCGGTCCTGCGCACGGTCAAGGCCCGCGCCACCGGACCGATCCTGATCCATGTGCTCACCAGGAAGGGCAAGGGCTACGGCCCCGCCGAGCGCGCCCGCGACAAGGGCCACGCCACCGCCAAGTTCGACATGGTGACGGGCGAGCAAAAGAAAGCGCCCAGCAACGCGCCCTCCTACACGTCGGTCTTCGGCAACGAGCTGGTGAAGCTGGCCGCCAAGGACGACAAGATCTGCGCCGTCACCGCCGCGATGCCAGACGGCACCGGCCTCAACCTGATGGCCGAACGTTACCCCTCGCGCACATTCGATGTCGGCATTGCCGAACAGCACGGCGTGACCTTTGCCGCGGCCCTGGCAGCCGGCGGCATGAAACCGTTTTGCGCGATGTATTCCACCTTCCTGCAGCGCGGCTATGACCAGGTGGTGCACGATGTTGCGATCCAGCGCCTGCCGGTGCGTTTCGCCATCGATCGAGCCGGGCTGGTGGGCGCCGACGGGGCGACGCACGCCGGCAGCTTCGACATCGGCTTTATGTCCAATCTGCCCGGCATGGTGGTGATGGCCGCCGCTGACGAGGCCGAGCTGGTGCATATGGTTGCCACCGCCGCCGCGCATGACGACGGCCCCATCGCCTTCCGCTACCCGCGCGGCGAGGGTGAAGGCGTTGAAATGCCCGAAACTCCGGAAGTGCTGGAGATCGGCAAGGGCCGGATGATCCAGGAAGGCAAGCGTGTCGCCCTGCTGTCCTTCGGAACCCGCCTTGGCGAGGTCCGCAAAGCTGCCGAAGCACTGGCCGCCAAAGGCATCACCCCGACAATTGCCGACGCCCGCTTTGCCAAACCGCTGGACCGCGATCTGATCCTGCAGCTGGCTGCTGATCACGAAGCATTGATTACAATCGAGGAGGGGGCAGTGGGCGGTTTCGGCTCCCACGTCGCGCAGATGCTGGCCGAGGAAGGCGTGTTCGACAGAGGCCTCAAGTTCCGGTCCATGGTGCTGCCCGATATCTTCATCGACCAGGCCAGCCCGCCGGATATGTATGAAGCGGCTGCAATGAACGCGCCGCAGATCGAAGCCAAGGTGCTGGAGGTTCTGGGCGTCGCGACAATTGGGGAAAAGCGGGCTTAACCCGCATTCACACCTGCTTCTTGTGGTTACTGGACTATAGGAAATCGCGCCCGCATTGGGTTTGCCTTGTGCTATCTGTACCCAGTTATTTTGCAGAAAAAACGGTAGATGCCCGCTGACGTGCTCTCGTTCAGCTTGCGAACATACGCTGCAATCTGGCCATCCCCCAGCATATAGACAGGCAGTTTTTCCAGATTCATCACGGCGAAATTCATCAGCATCGCCCGCTTGGCAAACACTGCGAAGCCAAAAACAACATCGATCTTTCGCGCAAAGGATTGCTGCTCCCACAGCTGATCCATGGCACCAGGAAACTGCTGGTTGATCCGCGCATAAAGCCGGCCCAGCGTCCGGAAGTCAATTAGCACAAAGACCAGATGCAGAATGCCCACCCGCTAGACCCCCGGCGGCTCCGCCGGGGGCACGAAACTCTCCATATCCTCAGCTTCCAGCACCGCCCGCAGCCCCTCGCGGTAGGTGGGATAGAGCAGCTCCACCCCCAGCTCTTCCTTGATCCGGCGGTTTCTGACCCGCTTGTTCTCGCCGTAGAAGCTGCGCGCCATGCGCGTCATGCCGGCCTCGTCAAAGGGCACCTCGGCCGGCACTGGCAGACCCAGAAGCTCCGCCGCATGGCCCAGCACATCCTGCGGCGGCGCCGGGTCGTCGTCACAGACGTTGTAAATGGCCCCGGGGCGGGGGTGCATGATGGAGGCCGCCAGCACCTGAGCGATGTCCTCCACATGAATGCGCGAGAACACCTGTCCCGGCTTGATGATCCGCCGCGCCTTGCCTGCCATCAGCTTGGCAAAGGGGCCGCGGCCGGGACCATAGATGCCGGCCAGCCGGAAAATTTCCAGCGGCAGGCCGGGGAGGGCTTGCCATTGGGCCTCAGCCCTGGCCCGCCAGTCGCCGCGCTGGCTGGAAGGCGCGACAGGCGTTTCCTCGTCCACCCAGGCGCCATCATGGTGGCCATAAACGGCGGTAGTCGACAGGTATCCAACCCATTCCAGACCTTCTGCCGCGGCAATCCGGTCTCCCAGCGCGGCCAGCACCGGGTCTCCCTCCGCATCGGGAGCGATCGAGTTCAGAATATGCGTCACCCCGTCCAGCGGCACCTCCTGCCCCGGCCAGGTAATCATCTCCACGCCCTCGGCCTCAACCGCTTCGCGCGAAGTGCCGATCACCCGCCATCCTTTCGCCAGCAGGCGTGGCGCAAGCGCCCGGGCAGTATAGCCAAATCCAAGACAAAGCAGCGTTTTCCTCATGGCTCCTAGATGCGTTGGCCGCGTCCGGGGCGCAAGGGTTGATTCGAATCTCCCCAGCGCCTTTGATGACCCGATGAAAAAACAAACACCCGGATTGTCTGATGCCTATGCGCTGAGCACGCCCGAGCATTCGCGGCGGCTCTATGCGGATTGGGCCGGCACATATGATCAGGATTTCGCCGCCGGGCAGGATTACCTTCTGCCCGGATTGACTGCCAAAGCCTTTGCCGCCGCCGGCGGAACAGGCCCGGTGCTGGACGTGGGCGCAGGCACCGGCCTCTGCGGGCAGGCCTTGCGGGCGCTTGGGGTTGAGCCCGTCGACGCCACCGACATCAGCGCTGCCATGCTGGCCGAGGCGCTTCGAAAGGACGTCTACCGCGACGTGATCGAGGCCAACCTGCTGGAAGGCATCCCGGTGCCCCGCGGTTCCTATCGCGGCGTGGTCTCTTCCGGCACCTTCACCCACGGTCATCTCGGGCCGGAGGTGCTGCCCGTTCTGCTGCGGGTGGCTGCGCCGGATACCTGGTTTGCGCTGTCGGTGAACACCAGATTTTACGGGAAAGCCGGTTTTGCCGCCGCCTTTGAAAGGCTGCGGCGCGGGCAATGGATCAAACACCTGACCTTGCCCGAGACGCGGATCTACGGCCCGCGGGCAACCGGCACGCACAAGGACGACACTGCGCTGATTGCCGTGTTCCAGAAGGTTTGACATCTTCCGCCAGCAGCAGGTCAAGGGAGGCGGAGCCTCCACGCGGCGCGCGCGGCTTGCCCATGCGGCGCGGTTGGCGGAAGCCGCAATGGAGCTGGCTGCCTGAAGAGCGGACCTGCTCCGCAAGAGCTTCTTGGCGGGACAGACGCCGCGCGGAGCGCGGCGCCCGGCCCAACTGAGCACGGACATCTTCAGATGTTTCGGGGCAGGCGGGAGCTCCCGCGCCTTTGGGCGGCATCTTTGATGCCACCCGCAGCCTTGGGCCCGGCAGCGCGCCTTTGGGCGCGCCGCGTCAGCGCCCTTTCCAGACCGGGTCGCGCTTTTCGGCAAAGGCGCGGGCACCTTCCAGATTGTCCTTGGAGCCGTAGAGCACATCCACAGTCTTGAGCTGACGGCGGGTGATCCGGTTCATCGCATCCTGGAACTTTGAGTCTTCCGCATCGCGCACGATCTCCTTGATCGCCGCATAGACAAGCGGCGGACCGGAGGCGAGCAGACGTGCCAGCTCCCAGGCCCGGTCCATCAGCTGGTCCGCCGCGACAATCTCATTCACCAGACCCCAGCGGTTGGCTTCTTCGGCATCAAACCAGCGCCCGGTGAGCAAGAGCTCCATGGCGATGTGATAGGGGATGCGCTTAGGCAATTTGACGCTGGCGGCATCCGCAACGGTGCCGGAGCGGATTTCCGGCAGCGCAAAGGTGGCATGATTGGCGGCGATGATCATATCTGCCGACAGCGCCAGCTCCAGACCGCCGCCGCAGGCGATGCCGTTCACTGCCGCAATCACCGGCTTGTGCATGTCGCGCAGCTCCTGCAGCCCGCCAAAGCCGCCGACACCGTAGTCGCCATCCACAGCATCACCATCGGCGGCTGCCTTCAAGTCCCAGCCCGGGCAAAAGAACTTTTCGCCGCCGCCGGTCAGAATGGCCACCCGCAATTCCGGATCATCGCGGAATTCGCGGAAAACTTCGCCCATCACCCGGCTGGTCTTGAGGTCGATGGCATTGGCCTTGGGCCGGTCCAGCTTCACTTCCAGAATGGCGCCGTCACGGCGGGTTTTCACAGGGTTGTCGCTCATCTCAATTCCTCCTGGCATGGTTCATGCCTTTCCTGTTTCAGGCCAAAGCCTCAATATTTCCGGCGCATCAGCGCATCCGCTGCCACCGCATCGGTGGGGGTGCACAAGAGCGGATTGATCTCAATTTCCTCCAGCCCAAGGGCGTTTTCCATCACATAGGCTTCCACCGCCCTGATGGCCCGCAGAATCGCGTCCCGGTCCGCCGCTGGGGCGCCGCGGTAGCCGTCCAGCAGCTTCGATATCCGCAGCGACTTGAGTGCGGCATCGATCTCCGCATCCGAGGCGGGCAGCAGGAAGGAAGCGCTGTCTTCCATCAGTTCAGTCAGGGTACCGCCCGCGGCCAAAGTCATGACAAACCCATGCGCCGGATCTTTGACCACGCCGATCAGCAGTTCCGCCACCGCTCCGGTGACCATTTCCTCAACCAGAAAGCGTGTAGAAGGCATGCTGAAGGCGGCATCGCTCACCTCCTGGCCTGAATTCAGGTCCAGCGCCACTGCGCCTGCTTCTGTTTTATGCGCGACGCCTTCGCCCTTCAATACAACGGGGAAGCCGACATCTACGGCCACAGCACGGGCATTGGTGGCGGAGGCCGCACGCTTGGAGCGCGGAATGCGCAGGCCATATCCGGCCAGCTGCCACTTGGCCTCGGCTTCGGGCACCAGATCGGGCTCGACAACCGGTGTTGGCAGCAAGAGCGGTGCAGCGGGTTCAGGCAGCGGAGTGCTGGCCGCTTCACAAGCTGCAATTGCCTCGCTCAATCCACAGAACGGCACGACTCCGGCCGCCATCAGTCGTGCTGCCACGTCTTCCGGCAGCAGCTCCGGCAAGGTGGCAACCAGGCCGACACTTGCACCGGTATTCTGATGCGATCCAATGGCCGCCAGAATGGCGCATTCCCAGTCCGCTGCATCGCAGCGGTCGTCACGGGGGAAATCCACGATCAGCATGGTCATTGCCAGCTGCGGATCCATCATCGCCGAAAAAGCCCGGGTCATCGCCTCGGCATCACGCCAGATGTAGGTGTGGTAGTCGAGCGGGTTTGCAAGTGCCACCATCGGCCCCAGCGCCTCCCGCAGGTCTTCCTTCTGGCGTTCATTCAGGGGCGGGAACTCGACGTTGCGCGCATGGCCGGTATCCGCGGCCAGGCTTGCCTCCCCGCCGGAGCAGCTGATGGTTGCGATGCGGTTCGAGGCCAGGCGCCCCGTCACGTGCAGGAGCTTCAGCGTCTCCAGGAAGGATGGCAGATCATCCAGACGCGGAATGCCAAGGCGTGAGAGCAAAGCCTCTGCACCCGCGTCACCGCCCGCGAGCGAGGCGGTATGAGAAACAGTTGCGGCCTGGGCCTCGGCGGATCTGCCCACCTTCAGCGCCACGATCGGCTTGCCCAGATCCCGCGCGCGCGCAGCCAAAGCCTCAAACGCGCGCAAGTCGCCAAAACCTTCAATATGCAGGCCCAACGCGGTGACACGCTCGTCTTCCAGAAGCGCCTCGCCAATCGCGGCAATCCCCGACTGCGCCTGATTGCCGGCTGTCACCACATAAGCCACCGGCAGCCCGCGCTTCTGCATGGTCAGGTTGATGGCGATGTTGGAGCTTTGGGTGACCAGCGCCACGCCCTTTCCCGCCCGCGTACCGCCATGCTGATCCGGCCACAGCAGCGCCCCATCCAGATAGTTGATGAAGCCATAGCAATTGGGGCCGAGGAAGGGCATATCACCCGCCGCTTCCAAGAGCTGTTCCTGCAAGCCCGCGCCTTCGGCGTCCTCGGCAGCAGCCTCCAGAAAACCGGAGGCAAAGCACACCGCCCCGCCGGCACCACGTGCCGACAGCGCCCGCACTGCCTCGATGGTGGCAAAGCGGTTCACCCCGACAAAGACCGCGTCGGGCGCTTCCGGCAGGCTGCCCACTTCCTTGAAGGCAGGCAGACCCGCGACCTCTTCGGCCTTGGGATGGACGGGCCAGATGGTGCCCTCAAAACCCATCTTCCGGCATTGCTCGATCACCAGGCGGCACCAGGCGCCGCCGCCGATCACGGCAATGGTTTTGGGGCGGAATAGGCGGGAAAGGTCACGTGTCATTCTAAGCGGTTCCGCTGGTTGAGAGTTCAGGAGCCTCCGGCGGGGATATTTTCAGCCAGAAGAAGGATAAGTTTTCATTAACCAGAATCGGCAAGCTAGCCGAGCGGTACAGGCGGGGACGCCGATGACCGCGCCAGGAGTAGGCCCCCGGTTGCGGCACTGCCCTCCGGGGGCTGGATCTGATGACATTCTTCTTCTGGCCTTAAAGTATCCTCGCCGAAGGCGAAATAACTGCAGGGTTTCAAGTTTCCGGCCGGTCGAGATGACCCAGATCCCGCTCAGGGTCAATCCGGTCGCGCACGCGGGTCTTCAGCTCTTTCACATCAGGAAAGCCACCGTCCCGTTTGCGTTCCCAGACCAGTTCCTGATCAACATGGATCTCAAAAATCCCGCCCGAATCCCCGGGAACCAGTGTCACTCCGCCCAAGCTGCCTTGGAAGGTCTGCAGCAGCTCCTGCGCCATCCAGCCCGCCCGCAGCAGCCAGTTGCAGCCGGTGCAGTAGGTAATGGTAACAACCGGTTTCCCGGATCGGGTCATGGATCAGCCTCCGACGGCGCGCAGCATCTCGCGGCTGATGATGTGCCGCTGGATTTCACTGGTGCCCTCCCAGATACGCTCGACCCGCGCGTCGCGCCAGATGCGTTCCAGAGGCAGCTCGTCCATCAGCCCCATGCCGCCGTGGATCTGGATCGCCTCGTCGGCGACAAAGGCCAGCATCTCGGTGGCCTTCAGCTTGGCCATTGACATGTCGCTTTCGGTGACGGTGCCCTGATCGAACTTCCAGCCGGCTTCCCAGGTCAGTAGGTTCGCCGCCTTCAGCTCCAGCGCCATATCCGCCAGTTTGAACGAGATGCCCTGGAACTTACCGATCTGCTGGCCGAACTGCTTGCGCTCGGCGGCGTATTCCACCGAATGCTGCAGCGCGCGCTCGGCCCGGCCCAGGCAAGTGGCCGCCACCTGCAGGCGGGTGGCCCCCAGCCAAGTATTGGCAACCTCGAAGCCCTTGTCGGCCTCACCCAGGATCGCCGACGACGGCAGGCGGCAGTCATCGAACTCCAGCACCGCATTGGTATAGCCGCGGTGGCTGACGTTGCCGTAGCCGTCGCGCACTTCGAAACCCGGGGTGCCCTTGTCGACAAAGAAGGCAGTGATCTTCTTCTTCGGCCCGCGCGGCGTGTCCTCGACCCCGGTGGCCATGAAGCAGATGGCGAAATCAGCAATGTCTGCATGGCTGATGAAATGCTTGGTGCCGTTCAGGATCCAGTCATCGCCGTCCTGGCGCGCGGTTGCCTTCATGCCACGCAGGTCCGATCCTGCATCCGGCTCAGTCATCGCCAGGCAGTCCCATTTCTCGCCCTTCATGCAGGGGAACAGATACTTTTCTTTCTGTTCTTCGGTGCCCGCCAGAAGGATGTTCGACGGGCGCGCAACACCGGTCCAGTGCAGCGCATAATTGGCGCGGCCCAGCTCCTTTTCATACATCAGCCAGGTGAGGGTATCGAGACCGGCTCCGCCGACGTCCTCGGGCATGTTGGCCGCATAAAGCCCCGCCTCCATCGCCTTCTTCTGCACATCGCGGATCACATCCATGTCCAAATGGCCGGTGCGTTCGATCTCCGCCTCATGCGGGTACAGCTCCTTTTCCACAAAGGCGCGGGTGGTTTCGACAATCATCGACTGTTCTTCGGTCATCCCGAACTGCATGGCGGTCTTCCTTTGCAAATCTGTTACCAGTCAGATTAGACCGCTTGCGGACCCCCACCATGCGAAGTTAGAAGAAATCATGCGAAGTTGGGTGAAAGATAATGCTGCAGCGCAGCAAGCGGATGTGCTGCTGTTCGACGCTTTCTCGGCTCATTGCCTGGCCAATACGGTAGAGCCGCTGCGCGCCGCCAATACCTTTGCCGGGCGGCAGGTCTATGCCTGGCGGTTCCTGACACTGGACGGCAGGCCTGCCGTGTCCTCTTCCGGAATGGAGGTGCGGGCGCATGGGCGGCTGGGGGATTGCTCCGGTGACCTGCTGGTTGCGATGCCCTCCTACGATTTCCTGCGGCATGCTACGGTGGCCACCGCCCGCGCGCTGAAGTCCGCAGCACGCCGCTACAAGGTGCTGGCAGGCTTTGACACCGGTGCCTGGCTGCTGGCGCAGGCGGGACTGCTGGACGGGCAGCGCGCCACCATTCACTGGGAAGAACTCAGCCGCTTTACCGAAGCCTTCCCCGAGGTGCAGACCGAACGCGCCCGGCAGGTCTGGGACAGCAACCGTATCACCTGCACCGGCGCGCTGGCCGCCTTTGACACCATGATGGAGCTGATCGGCCAGCAGCACGGAGCCGCGCTGCGGCTGGAAGTGGCCGCGCTGTTCATGGCGCCTGAGGCCACCGAAACGCAAGACCCGCTACTGGTGCGCGGCAAATCCGTTGCCCGGGCCGTGGCGGTGATGCAGGCCAATCTCGAAGCCCCATTGCCGATCGCCGCAGTCGCCCGCAAGGCCGGGCGCAGCCAGAAAGATCTGGAGATGCGGATGAAAGCCGAACTCGGCGCAACCCCGCAAGCGGTCTACCGGCGGCTGCGGCTAATCCAGGCCAGAAAGCTCGTGTTAGAGACTGTTCTGAGCATCTCCGAAATTGCCTTGCGCTGCGGCTATGACGACCCCAGCGCCTTGACCCGGGCCTTCAAGACAGAATTCGGAACAACCCCGCGAACCCTGCGCAGCAGCGGCTAGCCCTGCCTGGCCGCCATCCACTGGTTCAGCCGCCACAGCCCCCAGGCCAGCGGGATCGCCGCCAGACCGCCGATCACATAGGCCAGCGGCTCATCGGCGAAGGATTCGAACATCTGCGTATAGGCGTGGATCGCGGCAAAGGTCAGCCCCGCGTTGAACAGCCCGCGCTGGTGCCGCTGCGCCGCCCAGAAGATCACCGCCGCCAGCACCGCCGCCCAGAGCACCGAATAGACGTTCTCAGAAATGAACAGCGCACTGTCACGGAAGGCATCACGGGCGGCAGAGTAGCTCTCCCAGTCCTCGTAACCATCGCTGTAACGGCCCGGCCCCCAGACGGTTTCGCCCACCACGTCGCCCCACAGCGAGCCGACCAGCGCGCAAAGGTTCGCGACCACAAACCCCAGGATCGCCAGAATCCGCAGATGCCGGGCGTCGCGCTCTGCCAGCCGGGACGCACCCCAGACGCACAGCACGATCAGCAGCACCATCTGCAGGATCGTCAGCGTCGATTCCGGCGAGTAGAACACATAGGCCGCGTGGAAATAGCTGGTACCAGTCTCCAGCATCTGGGCAAAGGGTGCAATCGCCAGCGCGGTGACCAAGCGCACATCCACCTGCCAGCCTGCCAACGCCAGCGCTGCAGCATAATACAGCAGCGCCAGGTTCCGCAGCGGCGAACCAATGCCGAACTGCTGCAGCAGCAGTTCGATCCCCGCCAGATGCAGCGCCAACCCCATCAGCAGGATCGCCCCCAGCACGAAACCTGCCGACCAGGCCCCGTGGCGCCAGCGCCAGGTGCAGATCAGCGCCACCAGCGCACCGGCAGGCAGCATCACCCAACCTGCGGTCTCTTCGTATTTGTCCACCAGCTCGATCCCGGCGCCGCCCATCAGCATCCCCGCACCGATCAGGGTGGCGGAATTGCCGAACATCCGCAGCATCTCGCCGCCGCGCGCCAGCACTGCCAGCCCGCCGCCGAGCATCAGGATGCCGGTCACCGCCACCGCCAGCGGATCGGCCAGCCAGAAGATGAACCCCGCGGTCACCGCAATGATCCCGAAACACAGGATCGCGTTCACCGCCAGCGACACCATCGTCTCGCGCGAGCGCGCCTCAATGGTACGGGCCTGATCCGCGCTCAGGATGCCCTCATCAACCAGGGCATTTGTATCGGCAATGGCATGCATCAGCGGTCCCTCGCATTTTTGCGTTTCCACCCAGCATGGACTGGTGGGCGCGCCGGCGAAAGGGGAGGAATTCCTGCCGCTTAGCCCTTGGGCCGGCTTGGCACCCAGGCATAGCCGTTTTCACACAGCACATAGGCCTCGCGCAGGCCGTGCGGCTTATCCGCGGGCTGTTGCAGAACGGTATACCCAGCCGCCTCCGCCCGTGCCGCAGCGTCATCCGGGTCAGTGTCATAAAGCCGGATCTCGATTCCGGCCCCGCGCGGCGGGTTTTCCGGCAGCAGCCCCAGCAGCGGGTTTTCCGCATAGGTGCCATCACTGTGCAGCTGAAACAACTGGCCGCCATAGGTGACAATGGCAAAATCCTGCATCACCTGATGGCCTTTCATATCAAAAACAGCCTCTAAAAAAGCGATTTCCGCCGGGACATCCCGCACTAGAAGATTGATGCCGATCCCGCGCAGGGAGCGGCCGAAACTATCCGCATCCGTCGTTTCATAATCCATGAGCCGCAGTGTTCCCCGGAACCGCCAGCGCGGCAATGCGAAAAGCGTCCGCTTTCGGTGCCCTTTCACCTCTGGCATGAAGCTTTGATGGCAATCCGCCGAAGCCCCTTGCCTTCCCGTCCGCAATCGGAACAATTGGACCATGTCAGAGCAGATTTTCCCCAGCTGGCCCGAAACCGCCCCGAATTTGATCGAAGTCGCCGCAGGCCGCGCGCCGGCGGATACCGTGATCCGGCAGGGCATTTGGGTCAATGTCCATACCCGCGAGCAGCTTCCGGACCATGATATTGCCATAGTGGCGGGCCGCATCGCCTTTGTCGGGCCGGATGCCTCCTATTGCACCGGGCCGGAGACACAGATCATCGAGGCTAATGGCCGCTACATGATCCCGGGCCTGTGCGATGCCCACATGCATATCGAGAGCGGCATGCTGACGCCCGCCGAATTTGCCCGCGCAGTGATCCCGCACGGCACCACCTCGATGTTCACCGACCCGCATGAGATTGCCAACGTGCTGGGTCTGGACGGCGTGCGCTACATGCATGACGAGGCGTTGATGCAGCCCGTCAACATCTTCACCCAGATGCCCTCCTGCGCGCCGTCTGCGCCGGGACTGGAAACCACCGGCCATGAAATCACCCCCTGCGATGTCGAAGAGGCCATGAGCTGGCCCGGCATCATCGGGCTGGGCGAGATGATGAACTTCCCCGGTGTCGCGGCTGCCGACCCCAAGATGCTGGCCGAAATCGCCGCCACCCAGCGGGCGGGCAAGACGGTTGGCGGCCATTACGCCTCCCCCGACCTCGGTCCCGGTTTTGCGGCCTATGTGGCAGGCGGTCCGGCGGATGACCACGAGGGCACCTGCGAGGCCGACGCCATCGCCCGGGTGCGCCAGGGGATGCGCTCGATGATGCGGCTGGGCTCGGCCTGGTACGACGTCGAAAGCCAGATCACCGCTGTGACGGAAAAGGGGCTGGATCCGCGCAATTTCATCCTGTGCACGGATGACTGCCACTCCGGCACTTTGGTCAATGACGGCCATATGAACCGGGTGGTGCGCCACGCGATTGCCTGCGGCTGCGATCCGGTCGTCGCGCTGCAGATGGCTACAATCAACACCGCCACCCACTTCGGGCTGGAACGCGAGATCGGCTCCCTCACGCCGGGACGGCGGGCCGATGTGATCCTGACCTCGGACCTGCGCGAATTGCCCATCGAAGTGGTGATCGCCCGCGGGAAAATCGTGGCGGAATCAGGCTCTATCAAGGTGGATTGCCCGCATTACGACTGGCCCGCCAGCGCCCGCGGCACCGTCCATCTGGGCCATGAGCTGACAGCGCAGGATTTTGAACTCACCGCGCCCGAAGGCGCCAATGCGGTCACCGCCAATGTGATCGGCGTGGTCGAGAACCAGGCCCCGACCAAGGCGCTTCAGGCGGAGCTGCCGGTGGTGGACGGGCTGGTCGAGGGCAGCGGCGATGTCTGCCAGATCGCCCTGGTCGAGCGCCACCGCGCCACTGGCGGCGTCACCAACGCCTTCGTGCAGGGCTTTGGCTACAGCGGCAAGATGGCGATGGCCTCCACCGTGGCGCATGACAGCCACCATATGATCGTCGTCGGAACCGACCGCGCACAGATGGCGCTGGCCGCCAACCGCCTGGCAGAAGTCGGCGGCGGCATCACCCTCTACAAGGACGGCGAAGAACTGGCCTTGGTCGAGCTGCCGATTGCCGGCCTGATGTCCGACAGCCCCGCCACCGAGGTCGCCGCCAAGGCGCAAAGAATGGTCGAAGCAATGCAGGCCTGCGGTTGCAGCCTGAACAACGCCTATATGCAGCACTCGCTGCTGGCGCTGGTGGTGATCCCGGAACTCCGGATCTCCGACCTTGGCCTTGTAGACGTGCGAACCTTCCAGAAAATTCCGGTGATCGAGCCCGTTCAATGATAACAACAAAACACCCCGGCCACCCGCCGACCGAAAGTTTCAATGACGCAACCGAAGCCGTGGACCGGCTGGAGCTGCTCTACAGGCAGGCCACCGGCTTCATCTGCGAGGAATTCTCCCGGGCGATGGCCGACGGCGCGCCGGACAATCAGCGCATCCGCGCCTATTACCCCGAGATCCGTTTTTCAACCACCAGCTTTGCCCAGGTGGACAGCCGGCTCAGCTTTGGCCATGTCTCGGCACCGGGCACCTATGCCACCACGGTGTCGCGCCCCGATCTGTTCCGCAATTACCTGATCCAGCAGATCGGCCTCTTGATCCGCAACCACGGCCAGCCGGTGATCATCGGTGTCTCCAGCACGCCGATTCCGGTGCATTTCGCGGTGGCCTCGCGGCCCGACCTGACCGTGCCGCAGGAAGGCGCGGCCGGCTTTACCCTGCGCGACGTGTTCGACGTTCCGGACCTGTCGACCACCAATGACGATATCGTCAACGGCACTTATCAGCCCGCCGACGGCACCGGCCCGCTGTCTCTGTTCACCGCCCAGCGCATCGACTACTCGCTGGCACGGCTGTCCCATTACACCTCCACCAGCGCCGAGCATTTCCAGAACCACGTGCTGTTCACCAACTATCAGTTCTATGTCGCCGAGTTCGAAGCCTATGCCCGCGCCCAGCTGGCCGACCCGACATCCGGCTACACCAGCTTTGTCAGCCCTGGCGACCACGAGATCACCGATCACGCGGCAGATATCCCGGAAAACGGCAAGCTGCCGCAAATGCCCACCTACCACCTGAAACGGCCGGACGGCAACGGCATCACCCTGGTCAACATCGGCGTCGGCCCATCCAACGCCAAAACCGCCACCGACCACATCGCGGTGCTGCGTCCGCATGCCTGGCTGATGGTCGGCCATTGCGCAGGGCTGCGGAACACCCAGGCGCTGGGGGACTTCGTGCTGGCCCATGGCTACCTGCGCGAGGACCACGTGCTGGACGATGACCTGCCGATCTGGACCCCGATCCCGGCCCTGGCGGAAATCCAGGTCGCGTTGGAAGAAGCAGTGGCCGAGATCACCGAATACGAGGGCTATGACCTCAAGCGGATCATGCGCACCGGCACTGTCGCCACCATCGACAACCGCAACTGGGAACTGCGCGACCAGTCCGGCCCGGTGCAGCGTCTCAGCCAGTCCCGCGCCATCGCCCTGGACATGGAAAGCGCCACCATCGCCGCCAACGGCTACCGCTTCCGGGTACCTTACGGCACGCTGCTCTGCGTCTCGGACAAACCGCTGCATGGCGAACTGAAGCTGCCGGGCATGGCCTCGGACTTTTACCGCACCCAGGTTGCACGGCATCTGCAAATCGGCATAAGAGCGATGGAGCGTCTGCGCGGTATGCCGTTGGAGCGGCTGCACAGCCGGAAACTGCGCTCGTTCGATGAAACCGCCTTCCTGTAAGGCCGTTTTTCGCGGATTTCCGGGAAAAAATGCCTATTTTCGCCTGCCCAGAGCACACAAGAAGTTGTGTTATCATACAACATAACGATAATGTCTCGCGATGAGGCCCCAGAGTTCGGGCAGCTTTAAGGAGACGAAGAATGTCCAAACCGATGACCAAAACCCAGCTTGTTGCCGCTCTGGCAGAGGAAATGGGCAGCGACAAGAAAGTCGCAGGTTCCGCCCTGGAAGCGGTATGCTCGCTGATCACCCGCGAAGTGTCGGGCGGCGGCGCCGTGACCCTGCCGGGCGTCGGCAAGATCTACTGCCGTGAGCGCCCGGAGCGCGAGGTGCGCAACCCGGCCACCGGCGAGAAATTCACCAAGGAAGCCGACAAGGTGGTGAAGATGACCATCGCCAAAGCGCTGAAAGACAGCGTCAACGGCTGATACCGGACCTGATCCGGACGGTTTCAGGGCTGCCCAACGCGGGCGGCCCTTTTCATTTGCCCGGATGCGCCCCGGCCGCGAAATTGGTTCGCCCGCGGCCGCAGCGTTGATGCTTGCCAATGATTCCCTTCGAGCGCACTCTGCCGCCAAGCCGGAGGAGGGCTGCCGCATGGCTGATGTGAATCTGATGCTGATCCTGGGCGCCGCCTTTCTGGGCGCCGCCAGCCCGGGACCCGCCACACTGACAATCGCCGGCACCGCTATGCGGCATGGCCGCAAACCGGGCCTGGCGCTTGCCGCCGGAGTGTGTTCCGGTTCTCTGATCTGGTCGGTTTCCGCCGCCTTCGGCCTCGGTGCAGTAATGCTGGCCAATGCCTGGATCATCGAGATGGTGCGCTATGCCGGTGCAGGCTCCCTGATGTATCTCGCCCTGCGCTCAGCCCGTTCCGCGCTGCGCCCCGGCACCGCAGCGCTGTGTGCTGCCCCGGCACCCGCGTTGCGTGCCGCCTATGCCAAGGGGCTGGCCCTGCACCTGACCAATCCCAAGGCAGTTCTGTTCTTCGGCGCACTGTATGCCATCGGCCTGCCGCCCGGCACCCCGCCCTCGGAACTGCTGACCGTCATGGGTGCCATAGCAGTGCAGAGCGCGCTGATCTTTCATGGCTATGCACTCTTGTTTTCCAGTGCAGCGGCCGCCCGCAGCTACCTGCGCCTGCGCCGCGGTTTCGAGGCAGTCTTTGCCGCCGCCTTCGCCACCGCAAGCTGGCAGATCTTTGCAGCCAGACTCAGCTGACAGGCCTTGAACCTTCGGCACAATTTCCGGAAGGTCCGCGACTAAGAGAGAGGGTATCGTGATGGACGGACGCGCTATTGCCATGGGGCTGGCCTTTGCCCTGATGTGGTCGTCGGCCTTCACCTCGGCCCGGATCATTGTGCAGGATGCCTCGCCGCTGTTTTCCCTCGCCGTGCGGTTCCTGATCTCCGGCCTGATCGGCGTCATCATCGCCCGCGCCATGGGCCAGACCTGGCGGTTGACGCCGGGCCAGTGGCGCGCCACCGTGATCTTCGGCATCTGCCAGAACGCGCTGTACCTCGGCCTGAACTTCGTCGCCATGCAGTGGATCGAGGCCTCACTGGCCGCCATCATCGCCTCCACCATGCCTTTGCTGGTGGCGCTGGCGGGATGGGTGCTGTTCGGCGAGCGGCTGCGTCCGCTGGGATACGCCGGGCTTGCGGCAGGCATCCTCGGCGTGGGGCTGATCATGGGCACACGGCTCAGCGCTGGTGTCGACCTCTTGGGCGTGGGTCTCTGCGTCATTGGCGTATTGGCACTGACCGCTGCCACCCTCGCCTTGCGCGGCGCCACCTCGGGCGGCAATTTCATGATGGTTGTCGGCCTGCAGATGCTGATCGGCTCGGCGGTGCTGTTTGTGGCCGCGCCGCTGACCGAGGACATCTTCGTCACCCCGACCTGGCGCCTGGCCGCCGCCTTCACCTATACCACCGTGGTGCCTGGGCTGATGGCCACGCTCATCTGGGTACTGCTTCTGAACCGCATCGGCGCGGTGCGGGCAGCCACATTCCACTTCCTCAACCCGGTTTTCGGGGTCGCCGTCGCCAGTGTGCTGCTGGGGGAAAAGCTGGGGCCGCTGGATGTGCTTGGCGTCGCCATCGTCACAGCCGGCATTCTCGCCGTCCAGCTCGCCCGCCAGCCCAGCCTGCCGACAGCGGCGCTCTCCCGCGCGGCAAAGCCGGGCTGACGCCCGTCCCTGCCCCTTGGGCCCGGCACGCCTGACGTCGTGCAGGCCCGTTGCAACCCTTGGCGCTTCCGCCGTAACCTGTACGTCAACGACCTGACAGGAGACCACCGGATGAGCGCGCAATTGACCCAGGTGCTGGACGCCATCGACGCCGCCAACGCCCAGGACCCCAATCTGGAAGACGGCCAGCCCGCCGCGCTGCTATACGGCCAGCGGATGAGCCAGGAACAGGCACGTCTGTTTCCCGACGCCTCCGAAGTGCTGCAGATCGCCGCCCGCGGCCAGCACGTGGAACGCTGGAAGATGGCCCGCGAAGCCTTCCCCGAAGGCCGGGCTGGCTATCTCACCTGGCGCAAGGCCGAAGCTCAGCACCACGCCGGTGTGGTCACCGCCCTGATGCGCGATGCAGGCTACAGCACGGAAGACATGGAGACCGCCGCCAAGATGCTGCGCAAGGAAGACATCAAGCGCGACGATCAGGTGCAAGCGCTGGAGGACGTCATCTGCCTTGTTTTCCTCAAGTGGTATTTCACCCCCTTTGCCGCCAAACACCCGGCGGACAAAGTCCAGCGCATCGTCGAAAAAACCGCCCGCAAGATGTCGGCAGACGCCCGCGCCCGGGTGCTGCGGGAGTTTGATCTGCCCGGAGACCTGGCCGGCGCCTTCGCCGCCTGAACAGCCCAGCACACGGCTTTGCGAGCCGCCTGTAACAGGGCGTTGCATTTTTGCACCCAGACCCCATGTTCTGCAGCAACGCAAACTGGCGGGAGGACACCATGACCAAATACTTCAAAGACCCGGACACGATTGCCGCCCTCTCCGAGGAAGAATTCCACGTGACCCAGAACGCAGGCACCGAGCGCCCCGGCACCGGCAAGCTGCTCCATAACAAGGAGCCGGGCATCTATGTGGACATCGTCTCGGGCGAGCCGCTGTTTGCCTCCTCCGACAAGTATGAATCCGGCTGCGGCTGGCCCAGCTTCACCAAACCAATCGAAACCGCCCATATCCAGGAGCTGGAGGACCGCACCCTCGGGATGATCCGCACCGAGGTCCGCTCGACCCATGGCGACAGCCACCTGGGCCACGTCTTCCCCGACGGGCCGATGGACCGCGGCGGGCTGCGTTATTGCATCAACTCAGCCTCCCTGCGCTTCGTGCATTTGGACGACATGGAGGCAGAGGGCTATGGCGCCTATATCAACCAAGTGGAGGTCGTGAAATGAGCACCACCGAACGCGCCGTTCTGGCTGGCGGCTGCTTCTGGGGCATGCAGGAGCTGATCCGCAACCGCCCCGGCGTCATCAGCACCCGCGTCGGCTATACCGGCGGCGACGTGCCGAACGCCACCTACAGGAACCACGGCACCCATGCCGAGGGGATCGAGATCATTTTCGATCCCGCCGTCACATCCTTCCGGGAGATGCTGGAATTCTTCTTTCAGATCCACGACCCGACCACCCTGAACCGCCAGGGCAACGATACCGGCATGAGCTACCGCTCCGCGATCTATTATGCGGACGATACCCAGAAAGCGGTGGCCGAGGACACAATCGCCGACGCCGACGCCTCCGGACTCTGGCCCGGCAAAGTGGTGACCGAAGTCGAACCCGTGGGCGATTTCTGGGAAGCGGAGCCGGAGCATCAGGACTACCTGCAGCGGCTGCCCACCGGCTACACCTGCCATTTCCCGCGGCCCGACTGGGTGCTGCCCAAACGCGGCGCCGCCGCAGAATAGGTTCCAACAAAGCCATTTTCAGCCCCGCTCGTATGGCGGGGCTTCTTCATTCGCCAGTTCCCCGGGAGTATCCATGCTTCATCTGGCCAAAAATATCCCCGCCGGAGGCAGCGGGTTTTCCCCGGAAACCCGCTTCACAGCCAAAAGACGCCTAGCCGTGCGCCACCCGCGGCCGCCCGCTGGCCTCTACCGTCAGCGAACCTTCAACAAACACCTGCCGCGATTCGACCTGCGCCGTGCGGATATCCCGCTCCACATGCACGTGGATATCCTCCGCGCCAGCCACTTCGGCAGCACCGCGCGCCTCCTTCGCCAACGCCGCTTCCAGCGCTGCCAGCGCTTCATCAGAGGCCGGGAAATCCACAGGGCCGCTCTCCAGATGCACCCGGTACTTGCCTTCCGCCGGCGAGGTCACGGTGCCGCTGCGCCGCATGGTGACGCGGCCCACAACAGCACCAATGGCATTGGCGACGCCCGCGTGCTCCGGCAGGATCATGTTGCAATGCAGCCGTTCCCCCACCGCCGGGTAGTAGCTGGGCGCCGACGCCCCCAGCCCCACCACATCGACATTCATCGCGGCATCCAGCGCCAGCAGGCCACGATGCCGCGCAAGCCCTTTTTGCAGCAGTACATGCCGCGCCAGCTCTTTTTCCGGCAGGCCAAAGCTCTCACTTTCTTCGGCAAAAGCAGACTCTAACAGAACCAAAGCGGTCTGTTCGGTCAGCTGATCGATGATCATCTGCGCCAGCGTTTCCGCATCCTTCGCCACCATGTCGCCACTGCCTACCCGGCGGCGGGCAAAGAGGGTCAGCGCCTTTTCCGCCGCCTCCCGGTCCCAGGCCTCCACCCGGCCCAGCACATGGCTCGCATCCGAGGACGTCACTCCCGACACCTGCACCAGTCCGCGGTCGACCAGCCGGTTCAGCGATCCATGCTCCATCCGGGTCCGCAGGATCTGGCCCAGAGGGTGCACCTGCATGCCGATCCGCGCCAGCAGCCCGGCCTCGCGCTCGCTGAGCCCCGCCACCGGCACCCCCGGCACGGCCCGAACGAACCGGCCGTCAAACTCGCCCACCGTTGTATTGCGCAGCTGTTCGTCCAGCGCCGCATGCACCACGTCCGGCGCGTCCGTGGCAATCAGCGACACCGGCACCACCCGGCGCGGCCCCAGGGTCAGCCCGCCCGCCAGGCCGCTGGTATTCAGATGCACCTGGCTGTCACCGCCCAATCCTGTGGTGCGCATCGCCACCGCCTCGACCATGGTACGGAATTCGCCGACCCGCGCACCAGCCGGGTCAATCGCCGGCTTGCCGTCCTTGATCAGCGCCACATCGGTTGTTGTGCCGCCGATGTCGCTCACCAGCGCATGTTCCACACCAGTCATCCAGCGCGCGCCGACGATCGAGGCTGCAGGCCCCGACAAAATGGTTTCGATCGGCCGCTCCCGCGCCTGCTCGCCGCTCATCAGCGCCCCGTCACCGCGCACCACCATCATCGGCGCCTCGATGCCGAGGTCGCGCAGCGTGTCCTGCGCCCGCCCGATCAGCCGGTCGATCATCCCGATCAGCCGCGCGTTCAGCACTGCCGTCACCGCCCGCTTGGGCCCGTTCAGCTTGGCCGACAGCTGGTGCGAACAGGTGACCGGTGCACTGGTCAGCTCATGAATGATCCGCGCGGCTTCCATCTCATGCGCCGGATTCCTGGTGGCAAAGACCCCGGCAACAGCAAAGCCCGTCACCCCCTGCCCCTCGGTGCGCAGGAACATCTCCAGCGCCTCCACATCCAGCGGCGCCGCCTCGCTGCCCGCGTGGGTATGGCCGCCCGCGAGCACCAGCGCCGGATCCCCCTTCAAGGCATCCTTCAGCCCGTGCCGGTCCAGATCGCCTTCAGCAAACCCGATATAGATCAGCGCCACCCGGCCGCCCTGACCCTCGACCAGCGCATTGGTGGCCAGTGTCGTGGACAGCGCCGCCAGTGACACGTCCTGCGGCCGCACCCCGGATTGCTCCAGCACCGCCCGGATGGCGCCGCCAACGCCAATCGCCAAGTCCTGCCGCGTGGTCAGCGACTTGGCCGAGGCGATCACCTCCTTCTCGTCGCGGATCAGCACCGCATCGGTATAGGTTCCGCCTGTATCCACTCCCAGCAACAGCGCCATGCCCGGTCCTCTCAAACTCTGTTCGCCGGACCGGGTGTAACGCCTATTTGCGCCGCGTCCATCCTGTTTGCGTCACGAAAGCCTTCGAACCGCCCAGGCCGCCGCATCCGCCACCGCAGCATCCGGATCGCCAGTCAGCCCTTGTGCCACCGGCCGCAGCCCCGGCAGCCCGGAGTTGCCGATGGCATAAAGCACATTGCGCACAAACCGGTCCCGTCCGATCCGCTTGACCGGTGAACCGGAGAACATTGCCCGGAACCCCGCATCATCCAAGGCGGCAAGCTCCGCCAGCCGCGGCGCCTTCAGCTCGTCGCGCGCGGCATAGCGCATGTCGCTGGCCGCCACCGCAAACTTGTTCCAGGGGCAGGCCGCAAGGCAGTCATCGCAGCCATAAATCCGATTGCCCAGCTTCCCGCGCAGTTCTTCTTCCACCGGCCCCTTGTGCTCAATGGTCAGATAGGAAATGCAGCGCCGCGCATCGACTTGGTAGGGCGCCGGAAAGGCATCGGTTGGACAGCTGTCCAGACAGGCCCGGCAGGACCCGCAGCGGTCCCGCTCCGCCTTATCCGCAGGCAGATCCAAAGTGGTGAAAACTGAGCCTAAAAAGGCCCAGTTGCCCCAATCCCGGCTCACCAGATTGCTGTGCTTGCCCTGCCAGCCCAGACCTGCCGCCTGGCCCAGCGCCTTCTCCGGCACCGGCGCGGTATCGACAAAGACCTTCACCTCGCAGGCCTCTCCGGCTTCCGCAATCAGCCAGCGTGCCAGCCGCTTCAGCCGCTTCTTGACCAGATCATGATAATCCTTGTTCCGGGCATAAACCGAGACCGCCCCCCGGTCTGCCTGCCCCACCACCGCCATCGGATCCTCGTCCGGCGTATAGCTCTCTGCCAGCATGATCACGGATCGCGCCTCCGGCCACAGCTGGCTCGGATCGCCGCGCCAGTGCGTCCGTTCCGCCATCCAGCCCATCTGCCCATGATACCCGGCCTCCAGAAACGCATTCAGCCGCTCTGGCACCTGCGGCACATCCCAGGGACGGCAGATCCGGCAGGAGACAAACCCCTCTGCCAGCGCTTGCGCTACCAATCTTTCCTTGATGCCGGATCCGGTCTTCATCTGGCTGAAAATATCCTCGGGGGTGAATTGAGCCGCAGGCTCAAGAGGGGGCAGACAGCCCCTTAACCCCGTTGATATCAGAAATCCAGATCAGTGTAATGCGGCGGCGGCCGGAAGCCCGGCACCTGATCCGCCAGAATCGACCGGAACGCGGGCCGAGACTTGATCTTGGCATACCAGTCCTTGACCACCGCCGACCGGTTCCAATCCACATCCGAGATATAATCCAGCGACGACAGATGCGCGGCAGCAGCAAAATCCGCCAGCGTCATCATATCTCCGGCCAGCCACCGCCGGTGGTCCAGCAGCCAGGCCATGTAGTCCAGATGGTATTTGATCGCCTTGGCTCCGGCTTTCACGTTGCGGCTGTCGGGATAGCCCTCGCCGGTGATCTTCTTGTTCACCCGCTCATACAGCAGCTTGGAGGTCACCTCGTGGTGGAACTTGTCGTCAAACCAGCTTACCAGACGCCGCACTTCGTACCGGCCTTCGGCATCCTTCGGCATCAAGGGCGGCTCCGGCCGGGTGTCCTCCAGATATTCGCAGATCGCAGCGCTTTCGGCCATCATCTGGCCGTCCAGCCGGATCACCGGCACCTTGGCCGCCGGGTTGCGGCGCAGGAAATCGGGATCCTGCTCCCAATAGCGCTCTTCGACCAGCTCAACCTCGATCTTCTTCTCCGCCAGCGACAGCCGCACCTTGCGGCAAAAGGGTGACAGGGGAACGTGGTACAGGCGCGCCATGGCTACAAGGGATCTCCAGAAACGTTACTACGGATACCCAGCAATGCCTTGACCGGGAGAAAGATTCAATCCTCGAAACAATCCGCCCGCCCGTCTACGCGAATGGTGGCCGCTCCGTCCATAATCTGCCCCGCACGGCGCTGCACAAAACCGCTGGGGCGGCGGGCCGAGCGCTCTTTGGGATTGGGCAGCACCGCCGCAATCAGTGCCGCCTGCCGGGCGCTCAGCTGATCCGGGCCGACGCCGAAATACTTGCGCGCCGCGGCTTCGGCGCCAAACACGCCCTCGTCCATTTCGGCAACATTCAGATAGACCTCCAGGATGCGCCGCTTGCTCCAGACCGCCTCCACGGCCGGAGTCAGCAGTGTCTCCAGCACCTTGCGCGGCCAGCTGCGCCCCTGCCACAGGAACACGTTCTTCACCACCTGCTGGGAAATGGTCGAGCCGCCGCGGGCGCCGCCCGCCTCGATCGCCGCCTGAATTGCCCGGGCATCAAAGCCCCAATGACGGCAGAACTGCGCATCCTCCGCCGCCACCACCGAGCGTGCCAGCACCGGGGCGATCTCCTCCAGCGGCACCCACATCCGGTCCACCTCGCCCAACCGGCGCTGCTCGGCCCAGATGGTGTGGGTGATCGGCGGGTTCACCACCGAAAACAACAGAATGAGAAAGAGGAAGACCGCCGCCGCCGCAAGCACCGCGCGCAAGACCCAGCGCTGCAGCCAGCGCATCGGCTGAATCTTCCGCTTCGCTGTCTTCTTGCTGCTCTTGGCATTCTTCTTTTTTGCAACTGCCTTGGCCATGACTCTCTATAGGACGGCAGAGGGGTATTCACAAAGGGTCAGTTTGGCAGCCGCCGCAATCCGCTGATCCAAGTTTCGCGGCAACAGGGAAGGGCGCTGCCCCTCTTGAGCCTGCGGCTCAATTCACCCCGGGATATTTTTGGCCAGATGAAGACCGGATCCGGCAGCGAGGCGGCTCACAGGTGAAAGAAAACCCCGCAAGCAGTGCCTGCAGGGCTCTTATTCGGTCTCTAACCAGGCTTATTCCGCTGGCACGGCAGCCTGCTCCTGCATCACCGGATGCGTCAGCTTGTCGAGCATCTCCTTCGGGCAGACCTGCAGGAAGCTGGCCTTTTCGATGTCCCAGTGCTGCAGGATCTCCGCGGCCTTGCGGCTGCCGGTTTCCTGGTGGTGGCGTTCGATCAGGCTCTTCAGCTCTGCCTCCCAATGCGCCACGGTGACCGGGCAGATGACCAGCGATTCCATGTTCATCAGGGTCCCGGCCTTGCCCTCCGGGTCATAGAGATAGGCCATGCCGCCGGTCATGCCGGCGCCGAAGTTGGCACCAATCGAGCCGAGGATCACCGCAACGCCGCCTGTCATGTATTCACAGCCGTTGGAGCCGCAGCCCTCGATCACCACCGATGCGCCGGAGTTGCGCACCGCAAAACGCTCACCGGCGCGCCCCGCAGCAAACAGGTAGCCGTCGGTGGCGCCATACAGCACGGTGTTGCCGATAATAGTGTTTTCCGAGGCCACCAGCGGGCTGACCTGCGGCGGGCGCACCACGATGGTGCCGCCCGACAGGCCCTTGCCGACATAGTCGTTGGCGTCGCCCGACACTTCCAGTTTCAGACCCGGCGCGGCAAAGGCGCCCAGCGCCTGGCCTGCAGAGCCTTGCAGCTTTACCGTCAGGTGGTCCGGCTGGAACGAGTTCCGCATGCCGAAGTTGCGCACGATGTGGCTGGAGGTGCGGGTGCCGACGGTACGGTGGGTATTCTGCACCGCGTAGGACAGCTGCATCTTTTCGCCGTCCTGCAGGAAGCGGGCGGCATCCCGCACGATTTCCGCATCCAGCGTATCCGGCACCGCGTTGCGCTCCTTGTCGCGATTGTAGACGATGTTGGCGGAGCCATCGACGGTGATCAGCAGCGGGTTCAGGTCCAGGTCATCCAGATGGGCAGAACCGCGCGACACTTGCGCCAGCAGGTCGGCGCGGCCGATCACCTCGTCAAGCGACCGCGCGCCGATGGAGGCAAGGATCTCCCGCACTTCCTGGGCGTAGAAGGTGATAAGGTTCACCACCTTGTCGGCGTTTCCGGTGAATTTGGCGCGCAGGGATTCGTCCTGGGTGCAGACGCCCACCGGGCAGGTGTTGGACTGGCACTGGCGCACCATGATGCAGCCCATCGCGATCAGTGCCGCGGTGCCGATGCCGTATTCCTCGGCCCCCAGCATTGCCGCCATCACGATATCACGCCCGGTGCGCAGGCCGCCGTCGGTGCGCAGGGTCACCCGCTCGCGCAGGTTGTTCATCGCCAGCACCTGATGCGCCTCGGTGAGCCCCATCTCCCAAGGCAGGCCCGCGTATTTGATCGAGGTCGCCGGTGACGCCCCGGTGCCGCCGTTGTGACCCGAAATCAGGATGATGTCGGCTTTCGCCTTGGCGACGCCTGCCGCGATCGTGCCGACACCGGAGGAGGCCACCAGCTTCACCGTCACCTTGCAGCGCGGGTTGATCTGCTTCAGGTCGTAGATCAGCTGCGCCAGATCCTCGATCGAATAGATGTCGTGGTGCGGCGGCGGCGAGATCAGGGTCACGCCTTTGGTGGAGTGGCGCAGGCGGGCGATCAGGTCGGTGACCTTCATCCCCGGCAGCTGGCCGCCTTCGCCGGGTTTGGCACCCTGAGCCACCTTGATTTCCAGCTCTTCGCACTGGTTCAGATATTCCGCGGTGACGCCAAAGCGGCCCGACGCTACCTGCTTGATCTTGGCAGAGGGGTTGTCGCCGTTCGGTTCCGGCACGAAATGCGCCGGATCTTCGCCGCCCTCGCCGGAGTCCGACTTGGCACCGATCCGGTTCATCGCCACATTCAGCGTCTTGTGCGCCTCAGGCGACAGTGCCCCCAGCGACATGCCCGGGGTCACGAACCGCTTGCGGATTGCGGTGATGCTCTCCACTTCCTCCAGCGGAATCGCCTTGCCCAGCGGCTTGATCTGCAGCAGGTCGCGCAGGTGGATCGGCGGGTTCGACTGCATCTTGGCAGAATACTGCTTCCACAGCTCATAAGACGCGCGGTTGCAAGCCATCTGCATCATGTGCATCGAGGTCGCTTCCCAGGCGTGGGTCTCTCCTGACTTGCGCGCCTTGTAGAAACCGCCGATCGGCAGGATGCCTTCCTGCGTCTTCCAGGCCTTGGCGTGGATTTCCTCTGTCTTGGTCTGGATGCCCGTCACGCCGATGCCGGAAATGCGGCTGGTCATGCCCGGGAAATATTCGGCGCACATGGCACGGCTGAGGCCCACCGCCTCAAAGTTCAACCCGCCGCGGTAGGAGGACACCACCGAGATTCCCATCTTGGCCATGATCTTCAACAGACCCTGGTCGATGGCTTCTCGGTAGCGCGCGACGTTTTCGGTCAGGCTGCCGTCCAGCAAGCCGCGCTCAATGCGGTCGGCCAGCGAATCCTCGGCCAGGTAGGCGTTCACCACGGTGGCGCCGCAGCCGATCAGAACCGCAAAGTAATGCGGGTCGATGCATTCGGCGGAGCGCACGTTCAGCGAGCAGAAGGTCCGCAGCCCCTTGCGGGTCAGATGCGAATGCACGGCGGAGGTTGCCAGGATCATCGGCATCGCCACCTTGCCGGCGTCCGAAAACTGGTCGGTCAGCACGATATGCCCCGCGCCCGAGCGCACGGCTTCCTCAGCCTCGGCCCTGATCCGCTCCAGCGCCGCACTCAGCGATCCGCGGCCCGGTGCAAAGCTGCAGTCGATCTCGGCCAGCGGCGCATTGAACTGCTGCACCAGCTTGTCCCACTGGGCGTTGCCCACAAACGGGCTTTCCAGCACGATGATTTCGGTCTGGGAGCTGTCCTCGTCCAGCACGTTCTTGAGGTTGCCGAACCGGGTCTTCAGCGACATCACCCGGTATTCGCGCAAGCTGTCGATCGGCGGGTTGGTCACCTGGCTGAAGTTCTGGCGGAAGAAGTGGCTCAGCGGGCGGTACATCTTCGACAGCACGGCAGAGGGCGTGTCATCGCCCATCGAGGCCAGCGATTCCTTGCCGTCCTCGGCCATCGGCGTCAGGATCTGCTCCAGCTCCTCAATCGAATAGCCGGCCGCAACTTGGCGGCGGCGCAATTCCTCGCCGGTGAACAGCGGCTGCTCGGTGACGCTGGCCAGGGTTGTGTCCAGATCGTTGATCCGCTTGACCCAGTCGCCGAACGGCAGCGCCCGCGCCAGCTTGTCCTTGATCTCGGTATCGCGGAACAGCTTGCCCTTCTGCATGTCGACCGCCAGCATCTGGCCCGGACCCAGCGCGCCTTTTTCAACCACAGTCGCTTCGTCAATCGGCACCATGCCCGCCTCGGAACCGGCAATCACCAGCCCGTCGCCGGTGACCACATAGCGCATCGGGCGCAAGCCGTTGCGGTCCAGGCCCGCGCAAACCCAGCGGCCATCGGTCATCGCCAGTGCCGCGGGGCCGTCCCAGGGCTCCATCACCGAGTTGCAGTAGGAATACATGTCGCGCCAAGCCTGCGGCAGCTCCACCGCCTGCTTGGACCAGCTTTCCGGCACCAGCATGGTTTTCGCCATCGGCGCCGACCGGCCCGCGCGCACCAGAACCTCGAACACGCCATCCAGCGCCGCAGAGTCGGACGCGCCGCCCGGCACGATCGGCTTGATGTCCTCGGCATAGTCGCCAAAGGTCGCCGACGCCATGCGGATCTCATGGCTCTTCATCCAGTTCAGGTTGCCCTTCAGCGTGTTGATCTCGCCGTTGTGCGCCAGCATCCGGAACGGCTGCGCCAGCCACCACTGCGGGAAGGTGTTGGTGGAATACCGCTGGTGATAGATCGCGAATGCGCTCTCGAACCGTTCATCCATCAGGTCCGGGTAGAACACCGCCACCTGCTCCGCCAGCATCATCCCCTTGTAGATGATCGAACGGCAGGACAGCGACGCAATATAGAGGCCCGAAATCGCGGCGGCGTTGGCCGCCTTCTCGATCCGGCGGCGGATCACATAGAGCTCGCGCTCAAAGGTTTCCTCATCCACGCCTTTGGCGTTGGAGATCAGGATCTGCTCGATTTCCGGGCGGGTGGCATTGGCCTTTTCGCCCAGGCAGGTGACGTCCACCGGCACATGGCGCCAACCATATATCGAGTAGCCCATGCGCAACACTTCGGTCTCGACGATGGTCCGGCAGCGTTCCTGGGCGCCGAAATCGGTGCGCGGCAGGAACACCTGGCCCACCGCCATCAGCTCATTCTGGCGCGGCTCGTGGCCGGTGCGGCGGATCTGGTCATAGAAGAACGGCACCGGGATCTGCACATGGATGCCCGCGCCATCACCGGTCTTGCCGTCGGCATCCACCGCACCGCGGTGCCAGATCGCCTTCAGTGCATCGATGCCGGCCTCAACCACCTTGCGGCTTGCCTTGCCGTCCACCGAGACCACCAGGCCCACGCCGCAGGAGGAATGCTCCTCCTCCTCGGAATACAGGCCGTTCTCAGCCATCCACTTGCGCTTGGCTTCCTCGGCGCGCACCCAATCGGCATCATATTTGGTCATTGGCTGATTCCTTCTCCGGAAGGGGCAAACATGTCGATCACGTCAGCGCCGGTCAGTTTCCGGCAGCTGCTGTTGAACGCGTAGCCCTCTGGCTTCTTGTCGATGTAAAGTTCCAGGCGCAATTCATTGCCGCCTGCGTTTTCAAACAGGCCAGCCGACATTTGCGTCTGGCCCTTATGGTCTCCTGCGGTCATCCGGTACCACAACGCCGAGCCGCACTGGCTGCAGAACGCCCGCTCTGCCCAGTCCGACGACCGATAAGTCTGAACCGGACCCAACGCGGCGTAGCCGGGGGCAGCTTGAAAGCTCAGGTAGGGTCCACTGGCCCAGCGCTGGCACATTTCACAGTGACAGGCGGAAACGGACGCCTGAACCGGGGTGGCAGTGACGCTCACTGCGCCGCACATGCATTGTCCCTGCAATTCGCTCATGTCCATTGTCCTTCTGCTGGCTGGGCCAGCTGTACTGACCTTGCTGCGCTTCACTGCTGCTGCGCCGCTGCACTGTGGGTGCCGTGTTATTCCGCGGCCACCACGGCCCTGCTGTTGAAATTCTCCAGAATCGCCTCGGCGCAGTCGCGGCCGTCCTTGATTGCCCAGACCACAAGCGACGCGCCCCGCACGATGTCGCCCACCGCATAGACACCGTCCAGCTCGGTGGCGCCGGTCTTGAATGCGGCCTTGACGGTTCCCCAACGGGTCACCGGCAGCTCCGGCTGGTTCCACAGGACCGGCAGCTCTTCCGGCTCAAAGCCCAATGCCTTGATCACCAGATCAGCCTCTTCGACGTAATCCGCACCCTCGATCACCTCCGGCGCCTGGCGGCCCGAGGCATCCGGCTGGCCCAGGCGCATCTTCTGAACCATCACGCCTGCAACCTTGCCGCCATCATCGGTGAAACCCTTGGGTGCCGACAGCCATTCGAAGATCACGCCTTCTTCTTCGGCGTTCTGGGTCTCACGCTGCGAGCCCGGCATGTTGGCCCGGTCGCGGCGGTAGAGGCATTTGACGCTGGTCGCCCCCTGGCGAATCGAGGTCCGCACACAGTCCATCGCGGTATCACCGCCGCCGATCACCACAACCTTCTTGCCTTCGGCGTTCAGGCTGCCGTTGTCAAATTCCTCAACTTCGTCGCCAAAGCTCTTCTTGTTGGAGGCACACAGGAAGTCGATTGCCTTGACGATCCCTTCGGAACCGCTGCCCGGCATCGCCAGATCACGCGATTTGTAAACGCCGGTGGCGATGATCACCGCATCATGCTTGCTGCGAATCTCGTCAAAGGTGATGTCCTCACCGACATTGCAGTTCATCACGAAGGTGACGCCGCCATCGGCCAACAGCTTGTTGCGGCGCTCGACCACATCCTTTTCCAGCTTGAAGCTGGGAATGCCGTACATCAGCAGCCCGCCGGAGCGGTCGTAACGGTCATAGACGGTGACCTGCACCCCGGCCTTTCGCAGCATGTCCGCCGCGGCCAGACCGCCGGGACCGGCACCGATTATACCAACGCTCTCGCTGCGTTCTGCCAGCGGCGCCGCGGGCTTGACCCAGCCGTTTTCCCAGGCGGTGTCGGTGATGTATTTCTCGACCGAACCGATGGTGACAGTGCCGTGGCCCGATTGTTCGATGACGCAGTTGCCTTCGCACAGACGGTCCTGCGGGCAGATGCGGCCGCAGATCTCCGGGAAGGTGTTGGTAGCCTGAGAGGTGGCATAGGCCTCTTCCAGGCGGCCGGTGGCGGTCAGGCGCAGCCAGTCGGGGATATTGTTGTGCAGCGGACAGTGGCTCTGGCAATAGGGCACGCCGCACTGGCTGCAGCGGCTGGCCTGCTCCTCTGCCTTGGCGGCCGCATACTCCGCGTAAATCTCGTTGAAGTCTTCCTTGCGTACGCTCGCGTCACGCTTTTGAGGCATGTCGCGTTCGATCTGCACAAATTTCAGCATCGGTTGCTTGGCCACGGGCTGGACTCCATCGTTTGTCTGGCTGCGCGGGTACCTTTTCAGGTACAGGCACGCTTTATGTCAACTATACTGACCTATTTTGTCAGCGCTTTATTTCTGATACCGTCTTCAGCGGAAATGTACAGGTATTTTAGGTCCGTACCGGACCTTAATATGGACTTTCCAATCCGGAGCCGGGATTTATACAGAGTCACGACAGTTTACGGCCCGTCCGCGGCCAGCGAAGGATGATTTCAGGATGCCGCTTTTCCAACTGATCCTGGTTGCGCTGATCCAGGGCATCACTGAATTTCTGCCCGTTTCCTCCTCTGGCCACCTGATTCTGCTGCCTGGGCTGACCGGGCTGGAGGACCAAGGCCAGGTGATTGATGTCGCCGTGCATGTGGGAACCCTGGCCGCCGTGATGATCTATTTCTGGGCCGATGTCCGCCAGGGCCTGATCGGCCTGCCCCGAGCCCTGACGGGCCGCAGCGACACGCCCGGTTCCAAGCTCGCCATGGGGCTGATCGTCGCCACTGTTCCCACGGTCCTGTTCGGCGCGGTGCTGCATTTCACCGGGCTCAGCGATGCGCTGCGGTCGATGACGGTTATCGGCTGGACCATGCTGGGGTTCGGGCTGGTGCTGTACTGGGCCGACCAGAAAGGTGCCGAGGTGAAGCAGGCCGGCGACTGGGGCCTGCGCGATGCGCTGATCATGGGGCTGTGGCAGATGCTGGCGCTGATCCCCGGCACCTCGCGCTCCGGCATCACCATCACCGGCGCGCGCCAGCTTGGCTACACCCGCGAAGACGGTGCCCGCATTGCCATGCTGATGTCGGTCCCAACCATCATCGCATCAGGGGTGCTCTTGGGCACCGAGGTGGCGCTGGAGGCGGACACGGCCCTGATGCGGGACGCAGGAATTGCAGCGGTTCTGGCGATGCTGTCAGCCCTGGCCGCGCTTAGCCTGATGATGCGGCTGCTGCGCTCGGTCAGCTTCACACCTTATGTGATCTACCGGGTGATCCTGGGGGTTATCCTGCTCGCCATCGCCTACGGCAGCTGAGCCGGATACAAAAAAGCGCGGGGAAATCCCCGCGCTTTCCATTCCTTGAACCGATCAGCCGATCAGGCACCGTTGCGCAGATTTCGGGCTGAGTTGGTCATCTCGTCATACTGGCCGGAGGGGCGGAATTTCCACAGATAGTCCGGCAGCACCGCCTCCAGGCTGACCGGGCTGATGCCCAGATCGCCAAACCCCTTGGCGCCTTCATGGACCACATTGTCCGTCTTCAGGCTTCGCAGCTGGTCGCGGGTCAGCACCTTGTTTTCGATCAGCTGGAAGCTGGCCGCCTGCAGCATGTCGAACCCGAAGGCCACCAGCCAGGCAGCAGGACGCGGCAGCGACAGGACCAGGCGGCGGCGGTGGATCACCTCCAGCATCTGCTCCATCAGCGCCCGGAAGCTTTTGACTTCAGGACCTCCCAGCTCATAGATGCCGCTTTCGGCATCGCCCAGCGCGCCCTTGACCGCAGCCTTGGCCACATCGTCCACAAATACCGGCTGGAAGCCGGTGGCACAGCCGGCAATCGGCAGCACAGGTGACAGACGGGTCATGCCGGCAAAGCGGTTGAAGAACCCGTCTTCGGCCCCGAAGATCACCGACGGTCGCAGGATCACAGCGCCCGGGAAATGCTGTAGAACGGCCGCTTCGCCCGCGGCCTTGGTGCGGGAATAGTCGCTGGCCGCATCCGCATCGGCGCCAATCGCCGAGATATGCACCAGGCTGGAAACGCCCTCCTGCGATGCGATGCGGGCGATGCGGCCCGCGCCTTCTGCGTGCACGGCGCCGAATGTGTTCTTGCCCAGCTCGTTCAGCACACCGACGCAGTTCACCACCGCATCCGCGCCCTGCATCACCGCGGCCACCGACATGTCGTCGCGGACATTGCAGAACACCGGCTCCACCTGGCCCGGAACGCCGTAGGGCTTCACATGCATGGCTTCATTGGGCCGGCGCACCGCCACCCGCACCCGCCAGCCTTCCTTGGCCATGCGGCGCGCAATGTAGCGGCCCACGAATCCGGATCCGCCATAGATCGTGACCAGTTTGGACATCTTTTGGCTCCTGAACTTAGCTGCCTCTATGCTGTAGCGCCGCAAGGGGCGCCAAACAAGGCGCAAAACGTGGGATTACAGCCACAATGACCGCTGAATCCGCAAGGTCCGTTAAGCGTTTGCGTGAAATCCGCTGGCTTGGTTAACCCTGCCTTCAGCCCCGCCCAACTAAGGCAAATTGATGCACCCGAAACACCTGTTTCGGCGCTTGTTCAGGAGGCCGGTTCCAATGGTCAGCGCGCAGGACAAATCCCGGATCCGGCGGAGCTTCGAAAGCGAGCGGATGGATCTCGATGCCTTTGCGGCCGCGTTCTACGCCAAGTTTTTTGCCGCCTGCCCGGAAATCCGGCCGCTGTTTTCCTGGGATACGACCCAGCAGGAGGAAAAACGTCTGGCCTCTCTGGCGCATATTGCCGAGGCACTGGGCGATTCCGCAAGGCTGGACGCGATCCCCGAGCAGCAAGGCGCAATGCACCGCAATCTGGAGGCGTCGGATACCCATTTCAACGGCTTCATCGGCAGCTTCACCGGTGCCCTGTCGGAAACACTCAGGCCGGACTGGAGTGCGGAGACGGAACAGGCCTGGACCCGGTTCCTGACTAATGTCGCGGGCAAGATGAGCTTTCTGACGCCGCGCTAGGCCAACCCGGAAAACGCCATCTGCGCGCCGCCGGAAATGCGGCCGATTTCCATTTGACGCCTCTCGCGAACCGACTTATACGCCCTCCTCACGACACCTGCCCAGGTGGCGGAATTGGTAGACGCGCTAGCTTCAGGTGCTAGTGTCCGTATGGACGTGGAGGTTCGAGTCCTCTCCTGGGCACCATCCCCCGATTATCTCCTCCAAACCGGAACAGGCCGGTTCCGTATTGCCGGTTCCAACCCGTTTTCACGGCAGGCAGAACGGCAGGACCGCGCTGCCGCCCTTTGATGCTCGCAGGCTTAAATCAGTTCGGCTCTTTGACCGGATCCTGCGGCTGTGACACTGCTTCCTGATCCGTATCCAAAACCTCCGCCTCTGCAACCGTTTCCGATGCACTGTCTTCCAGCGCGCCAGTGATCAGCGGCAGCATATGGGCGGCTGCCAGGCTTGCCAATTCCGGTGTTTCCGGGCGCTTCCAGGTCAGGGTGTCGAAACTGGAACAGTGTTCGCAGACCGGCGCCCATTCCGCGTGAATGTGGTTGCAGCTATCACACACCCATTGCGGGCCGCGCGGCGCGCTCAGCGCCTTGGTCAGCCAGCCCTGCACCACTTTGCTGCTGCCGCCTTCGCCGCGTTCGATCGCGGCCATCAGGGTTAGCGCCCGCGCATCCGGAGCCCGTTCTGCCAAATCGCTCAGCCAGCGGCGGGCCTCTGGGAAGTCTTCCGCCACGATGTTCAGTTCGGCCATCACCAGCCGGGTTTCGTCATTCACCGGCTTGAGCCGGGCCAGCTGGTCAAACCGCTTGACGCGCTCCGCGGCGCTTTCCTCCGGTTCAACCTCGGCAAAGGCATGGGCCAGGTCGGGATGCGGCTGGCTTTCCCAGGTCTTTTTCAGCAGCCGGACTGCCGGACGTTTCTTGCCTTTGGCGATATAGGCGCGGGCTGCCATTGCTGCGGCGGGCACCAGATCCGGAGACAGGCGGTTGGCCTCGATCGCCTGCTCTTGCTGCTCGACCGCAGCGGTCTCATCCAGGATCACTCTGGAGGCCGACAATGCCAGCACCGCATCACGCCGTTTGAACACATCGCGCGGCAAGGTGCCGGTTTTCAGCTTGGTCGACAGTGTCTTGCGCGCGCCAGCCCAATCCTCGGCCTGTGCTTGCAGACGCAGCAGAGTGTCCTGCACTTCCTCATTCCTGGGGCGTAGCGCCAGCGCTTTTTCCGCCAGCTGCCGGGCGGTGTCGGTGTCGCCTTCGGACAGCTTCTGCTTCATGATCCCGCGCACCCCGACAAAGCGGGTCGGCTGGTTCGACAGCAGGCGCTTATAGGCCTCGGCAGCCTTGTGAGTGTCGCCACTCATCTCCGCCGCCTGGGCCACCAGAAGGTCCGTCAACTCGGGCTTTTGCAGGTATTTCTCCGCCCGCGCCGCTTTGGTCAGAGCCAAACGCCCCTCGCCCGACGCCAGCGCCATCAACCCATCGGACAGTGCCTGATACCCTTTGCGCTCACGACCCTTGTCCCAGAAACGCGACAAAGCGGTTTCATCGCCGTTCAGGAAGCGCAAGGTCGCAACCAGCAGCGAGAGCAGCTTCAGGAACAGCCAGAGGGAAACAACCAATACACCCAGCGCAATCACCGACTGCAGCAGGCTCAATGTGTACTCGGTGCCGGCAACGGTGACCTGCATTCCGCCTGCCATGTCCTTCAGCAAATACCCGCCAAAAGTCAGAAGTGCGACAACGGCAAGGAAAACGAGGACTTTCAACAACGACCAGAGCATATCGGCTTCCTTATTTGGCTTGCAGGCTTTGGGCCAGGTCAACGGCCGCGGCCACGGCGGCCACCCGCGCGCGGGCAGCAGCTTCCCAGCTGGACAGAGGCTCACGCGCGGCCTCCGGCAAGGCGGACAACTGCTCCAGCGCGTCCTGCACCTTGCCGGCCGCCACTGCCGCATCGGCGCGGGACAGAATGGCATCCGGATCATCGCCTTCGCGCGGGGTGACCGAGCGGGCCCCCAGATGGCGGTTCACATAATCAAGCAGCCCGCCGCCCGCCTTTGCTTTTTCACGAGCCGCGGACAAAGCCTCACGCGCCGCCGGGGCAAAACCGTCGCGCAGGGCAGAGATTGTGGCAACCCCGCTGTCTGCCGGACCGGACAGGGCCGCCGGAACCTCAACACCCAGACTTCCGAGTTCCTGCACGCTCGCCGCGTAGCTGTTGCCGCTGTCAAGGGCTGAGCGCAGCTGAGCCAGCTGAGTCTGAGCACTGGCAATCCGGGCGGCCTCGGCGCTCGCCGCATCCATCGCCTGAGCATCCGCCAGCATCTGTTCCACCTCGGAGCGCTGTGCTGCAAGACTTTCCTGCAGCTTGCCCAGTTCTTCTTCGAAGGCCGCCACGGCCTCCGGCGTCGCGCCTTCCAGCGGCCGGCTTTCCAGCGCAGTCACCCGAGCAGCCAAAGCCCCCAGATCCGCACGCAATGCCTCATCAGGAGTTTGCAAGGCCCGGGCAGCTTTCAGAGGTTCGATGTCTGCGGCCAGAGCCTCAACGCGGCTGGAGAGCGGCGCAAGGTCCGGGGCCTTGTTGGCGTCAACCTGCAGCTTCAATTCCGCAAGCTCTGCCTGCAGGTTTGACTGATTGGATTCCAGATCGGTCAGCTTAGTGCCGTTTCCCTGCAGCGACGGCGGCAGGATGCTGTCGAGCCAGCCGCCCTGACCGGCCGCAAAACCAACAGCCGCCGCCACCACGCCGCCTAGGAATGCGGAACCGAATCCGCCCCGTTTCTCAACCACACGTTCGATTTCGCGCGGTTCCGCTGCGGCAGCAGGTGCTGCCGGTTCACTGGAGAATCTGTCTTCCGCTGCGGCATCCCATCCGGTGGGCATCTCCCCGGTCTCGGTCTCGGTCTCGGTCTCGGTCTCGGTCTCGGTCTCGGTCTCGGTCTCGGAAATCAAGGGATCAGTTTCCTCAGATGAGTCAACCGCCTCGGCAGTGCTACCGCCGGTCAGATCCCCTTCAAGGGTTTCCGCGGCATCCTCTGCCGGCTGAGTTTCACCGGGGCCAGACTCGATCACGTCTTCCGGAGTTTTCTTGTCAGCCACGCCGGCCTCCCCCTCGATTCCTAAAATTTATTCCTGCGAACACGCCGGACACTACTCTGCGCGCCCCTTGCCCTCAAGCCGGGACAGCTGCGCTGCGGCATCAAGGACTGCCTCCGTCATGGCCAGTGCATCCGGCACCTTACTTACGCGCAACACTTTGAAATTCAATATTTTCAGCGGTTCCGCAACGGCCTGGCTTAAAGCAATCAGATGCAAATGCGAGGCATCTCCGCACAAATTGGCAAAATGACGCGCAGTTCTGGGCGAGAAAAGCGGCACGATCACGTCAGATTGCGCTGAAAGCACCGCCTGTGCTTCCGCTGGAAGCGGCAGAAGCACCTGATCATACACGATTTGCTCACGGCAAGGGATACCTCCATTTGCGAGCCGCGCGGCTATTGCGACACGGGCATGGGCTCCGCGCAAATGCAGCAACGGCCCTGCCCGAGGCTGGCTGAGCAGCGCTGCAACCAGATCGTCTGCGCAATGCCCCAGGCAGGCCGCCTTCCAACCCGCCTCAGCCGCAGCCCGAGCGGTGCGCTCCCCGACGCAATAGGCCGGCAGGCGCGTTTCGGTTTCACGTGAAGCGGCCGCCACCCCGTTGGCGGAGGTGAAGATCACGCCTGTTACACCGTTCATGGCAATCGGCGCCTGTGCAGGCCGGATTTCCATCAATGGCGCAAAGATCACCCGCAGCCCGGCCCGCTCCGGCCCGGGGAGACCGGCGACAAACCGCTCCGCCGCCGCCAGCGGTCGTGTCATCAGCAAAGGCACCATCGCGTGGCTCCCGGGATTGTTTGCAGGCCGCTTAGGTGGTAGCCCCGGCGGCAATTCGATGCAACGGTAAGACCATGACAAAGACCCTGACCATTCTGGGGCTGGAAAGCAGCTGCGACGACACCGCCGCCGCGGTTGTGCGGCAGGCTGACGGTGCCACGCCCGAAGTTCTGTCCTCGGTCGTCTTCGGCCAGACCGAACTGCACAGCGCCTTTGGCGGCGTGGTGCCGGAGATCGCCGCCCGCGCCCACGCCGAGAAACTGGACATCTGCGTCCGCGATGCCCTGTCAGAGGCCGGGCTGACGCTGAAGGATATCGATGCGGTAGCGGTGACCGCCGGCCCAGGGCTGATCGGCGGGGTGATGTCCGGTGTCATGTGCGCCAAGGGCATTGCCGCGGCCACCGGGCTGCCGCTGGTCGGCGTGAACCACCTGGCTGGCCATGCGCTGACCCCGCGGCTGACCGACGGGACTGCCTATCCCTATCTGATGCTGCTGGTCTCCGGCGGGCACTGCCAGTACCTGCTGGTCCGCGGACCTGAGGATTTCACCCGCCTGGGAGGCACCATCGACGATGCGCCGGGCGAGGCCTTTGACAAAACTGCCCGCCTGCTGGGTCTGCCGCAGCCGGGCGGCCCGTCGGTGCAGGCGGAAGCGGAAACCGGCGATCCAAAGCGCTTCCGCTTTCCGCGGCCTTTGCTTGACCGTCCGGACTGCAACCTGTCCTTTTCGGGCCTGAAAACCGCGCTGATGCGGATGCGGGATCAAATCACCGCAGAGAAAGGCGGACTGACCCGCCAAGACCGGGCGGACCTGTGTGCCGGTTTTCAGGCCGCGGTTGTCGACACGCTGGCTGAAAAAACCCGCCGTGCGATCCGCTTGTATTTGGAAGAGCAACCTGAGCAGCCAACCGTTGCCGCCGCCGGCGGCGTTGCGGCAAACAGTGCCATTCGCGCAGCGTTGGAGGCTGTTTGCGCGGAGGCAGGCGCCGCCTTCACCGCACCGCCACTGCGTTTGTGCACCGACAATGCGGCAATGATCGCTTATGCCGGGCTGGAGCGGTTCAAGGCCGGCGCGCGCGACAGGATGGACCTGGCCGCCCGCCCCCGCTGGCCGCTGGATCAGAGCAGTCCGGCCTTGATTGGATCCGGCCGCAAAGGAGCCAAAGCATGAGTGTTTCGGTATTGGGATCCGGAGCCTTTGGCACCGCATTGGCGATATCTCTGGCCGGCAACAGCCAGGTGACTCTGTGGGCACGCAATGCGATGAAGGCGCAAGCGATGCAGGACAGCCGCCGCAACGGAACCCGCCTGCCTGGCGTTGCGCTGCCTGAAGCCATCTCCATTACTGCTGATATTGCGGCAGCCTGCCGGTCTGACATTCTGCTGCTGGCGGTTCCAATGCAAATGCTGCGCAGTTCCTTGGAAGAGCACAAGGATCACTTGACCAGAAAAACGCTGGTTGCCTGCTGCAAGGGAATCGAGTTGCACACCGGACTTGGCCCGATAGCGGTCATCCGGAATGTCCTTCCTGACGCCTCTGCGGCATTGCTGACCGGACCGAGCTTTGCGGCGGATATCGCCCGTGGTCTGCCGACCGCGCTGACCCTTGCCTGCAGCGAAGCAGACCAGGGAAAGATATTGCAGGAACAGCTGACAACAGCCAACCTGCGGCTATACCGCACCACTGATATCATCGGTGCGGAGCTGGGCGGCGCTTTGAAAAACGTGATGGCCATTGCCTGCGGCGCGGTGATCGGCGCCGGGCTGGGCGACAGCGCCCGTGCAGCCCTGATGACACGCGGCTACGCGGAGATGCAGCGTATGGCGCTGGCCTGCGGCGCCAAACCCGAAACACTTGCCGGGCTATCAGGATTTGGCGATCTGGCCCTGACCTGCAGCTCCGACCTGTCCCGCAACTACCGGCTGGGCCTGTCCATCGGACGGGGAGAGCCCTTTGATTCCAGTATTACGGTGGAGGGCGCTGCCACAGCGCGGGCCGTGGCGGAAAAGGCAGACAGGATGCAATTGGACATGCCGGTCACCCAGACGGTAACCAATTTGCTCGATCAGCGCTTGACGATCAGCGAAGCTGCGGCACATTTGCTTAAAAGACCATTAAAAGAGGAATAAAATGCTCATCGCATTGATCGCCCGCGACAAACCCGGCCATTTGCAGACCCGCCTGGACAACCGTGACGCCCATCTGGCCTATATCAACGACACCGGAGCCGTGGCGCAGGCAGGCCCGCTGCTGGATCAGGATGGCAATATGGCGGGATCTCTGGTTATCCTTGACGTCGAAGACATGGCAGCCGGCGAGGCTTGGGCGGCAAACGACCCTTACAGCAAGGCGGGCCTCTTTGAAGCTGTCGAATTGATCACCTGGAAAAAGGTCATCGGCTGATGCGCTACTGGCTGTTCAAGTCCGAACCCTCCACCTGGAGCTGGGATGACCAGGTCTCCAAAGGCAGCGCGGGTGAGGAATGGGACGGCGTGCGCAACTACCAGGCGCGCAACTTCATGCGCGAAATGAAAATTGGCGACCGCGGCTTTTTTTATCACTCGCAGAAGGAAAAAGCAGTGGTCGGCATTGTCGAGGTCTGCGCCGAGGCCCATCCCGACAGCACAACCGTTGACGACCGCTGGGAATGCGTCGACATCAAGGCGGTGCGCCCTTTTAGCAAGCCTGTGAGTCTTGATCAGATCAAATCCGATCCGCGTCTGGAGGAGATGGTTCTGGTCAAGAATTCCCGCCTGTCGGTGCAGCCGGTGAGCGAGGCCGAGTGGGCCGCCGTCTGCGCGCTGGGGGAGACAGATCCCGGCTGATCTGCCAATCTGCTCCTCAAGTGGCTGACACCATTGAGAGGAGCATCATGGAATTTCTGAATGTGATTGCGGCGGCAGCGGCGGCATTTGCCTTGGGTGCCGGCTACTATGGCGCCCTGGCCAAACCTTGGGTCGAGGCGTCCGGTGTCGAGTGTGACGAGACCGGCAGACCGAAGGGCGGCCAGAGCCCGGTGATCTTTGCCTTGGCCTTTGTTCTGCAGCTGATCGTGGCGGGCATGATGCGCCACGTGTTCACCCTGTCCGGCATCGACACCCTGGGCGCCGGGCTGATTGGCGGCGCCGGCATCGGGCTGTTCTTCATCAGCCCCTGGATTGCACTCAACAACATGTATGGGATGCGTCCCGTTAAGCTGACGCTGATCGACGGCGGCTATGCTACTTTGGCCTGCGCAGCCGCCGGCCTGGTGCTGACCCTGTTTTGAGGTGACAGGTTTAAAATGTCAGGGGTCTGAAATGAAAAAGGGAAGGACCTGAGGACAATCAGGACCTTCCCTTCCACCCCGCGTGCTCCACAATCCACCACACGCGTATGAAAATCTGGTTCCTGGCCGTCCTGGCCGGTGTCTTAGGTATAGGCGCTCTGTGCCCGATTCCGCAAAGCAATAACCCGGACAATGCGAGTTAAATCGGAACCGCCTCCAGGGCTCGGCGATTCTTAAGGGACCCTTCTGGCAGCAGCGCGCCTCTTGACAGGCAGCGCCTATATTTAACAATATAGTTAATTATATTGCTTGCCAGCCAGGAAGGGCACGTCATGTCTGTTAGCCTCCCCAACGAAAGCGCCGCCTACCGAGCCGCCCGCAAAAATTTGCTGGAGGCTGAACTCGCACTGCGGGCGCAGACCGAAGAAGTTGCCAGACTGCGCCGTGCCCTTCCTTCCGGCGGCAAGATTGCGGAGAATTACATATTCCGCAGCACCAGCGGTACTGCAATGTCCATTCAGGACCTGTTTGGCAGCCGCAACACGCTGGCTATCTACTCACTTATGTACGGGCCAAGCGCCAAAAAGGCCTGCCCGATGTGTTCCGCCTTTCTGGACGGCATGCGCGGGCAGATCTCCCACGTGGAGGCGCGTATGGGTTTTGCGGTTGTCGCACAATCTTCGCCGAAGCGGCTGGCCATGCTGCAGGCGGAAAAAGGTTGGCAGGACTTGCCGCTCTATTCCGCAGAGGCCACCAGCTACCAGCGGGACTATCTGGCAGAGGACGACGGCGGCGCGCAGCTGCCGATGCTGCACGTCTTCGCAAAGTCCGAGGATGGCATCCGGCATTTCTGGGGGTCTGAAATGTTCTTTGAGCCCAGCCCATGGCAACCGCGCCATATCGATGCCCTGTGGCCGATGTGGAACTTGTTCGACCTCACGCCCGAAGGCCGCGGCGGCCACATGCCCAGCTAGGGCCGACAGGCTGACCGCAAAGAAGAAGCGCCGCCGGACCGCTCCAGCGGCGCTGACTTTTCCTGACACACCAGCTTAGTAGCGGTAGTGCTCCGGCTTGAACGGGCCTTCCGGCTTGACGCCGATATAGGCGGCCTGCTCGGCGCTCAGTTCGGTCAGTTTGACGCCGATGCGGCCCAGGTGCAGCCGGGCGACTTTCTCGTCCAGATGCTTGGGCAGAATGTAGACGTCATTGTTGTAGTGGTCGCCGCGGGTCCACAGCTCGATCTGGGCCAGAACCTGGTTGGTGAAGGAGGCGGACATCACGAAAGACGGGTGGCCGGTGGCGTTGCCGAGGTTCAGCAGGCGGCCTTCGGACAGCAGGATGATGCGGCTGCCCGAGGGCATCTCGATCATATCCACCTGGTCCTTGATGTTGGTCCACTTGTGGTTCTTCAGCGCCGCGACCTGGATCTCGTTGTCGAAGTGGCCGATGTTGCCGACAATCGCCATGTCCTTCATCTCGCGCATGTGCTCGATGCGGATCACGTCCTTGTTGCCGGTGGTGGTGATGAAGATATCGGCAGAGGACACGACGTCCTCGAGAAGCACCACTTCAAAACCGTCCATCGCGGCCTGCAACGCGCAGATCGGGTCGGCTTCGGTGACTTTCACCCGGGCGCCTGCACCGCGCAGGGAGGCGGCAGAGCCTTTGCCCACGTCGCCATAGCCGCAGACCACGGCAACCTTGCCGGCCATCATGGTGTCGGTGGCGCGGCGGATGCCGTCGACCAGCGATTCCTTGCAGCCGTATTTATTGTCGAACTTGGATTTGGTGACCGAGTCGTTGACGTTGATCGCCGGGAACGGCAGCTGGCCGTTTTTCTGCAGGTCATACAGACGGTGAACACCGGTGGTGGTTTCCTCGGAAACGCCGAGGATCGCGTCGCGGGTCTTGGTGAACCAGCCGGGCGAGGCTTCCATGCGCTTGGCGATCTGCGCCTTGATGACGGCCTCTTCCTCGGACTGCGGCACCGGGATGATGTCCTCGCCGGCTTCAGCCCGCGCACCCAGCAGCACATAAAGCGTGGCGTCGCCGCCGTCGTCGAGGATCAGGTTGGCGCCTTCCGGGAACATGAAGGACTTGTCGAGGTAATCCCAATGCTCTTCCAGAGACTGGCCCTTGATGGCAAAAACCGGAATGCCGGCTTCGGCAATTGCTGCGGCGGCGTGGTCCTGTGTCGAGAAAATGTTGCAGGACGCCCAGCGCACATCCGCGCCCAGCGCCACCAGCGTTTCGATCAGCACCGCCGTCTGGATGGTCATGTGCAGCGAGCCGACGATGCGCGCGCCTTTCAGCGGTTTGCTTTCGCCGTATTCCTCGCGCAGGGCCATCAGTCCCGGCATTTCGGTTTCGGCAATGTCCAGCTCCTTGCGGCCAAAGCCTGCCAGCGCGATGTCCTTGACGATATAATCCCCGGCCATAGTCTGCTCCATTCCGGTTACGAGTACACTTGCAGCAGGGCGTAACACTGCAATTGTTGATATTCAACGAAGATACCCGCAGCCGGAGCCTCAGGCCCTGGCTTTTTATTGTCGGTCAGGCTGTAGGGGGAAGCCTGTCAGGCTGCCAAAGTCAGCTTGGCGTGCCTGGATCCGGCGCTTTGTCCGTAATGTGGAAAAAGGAGGAACCGGTTGCAACAACGCAGCTGATCCCGTTTGCATGTGTAACCAAAACGGTAAAGGTTCCAGTTTCATCCGACGACCAGACCTCGATCACAGTGGCTTCGGGCCGGCTTTTCTGCAATCCGCCGGCGGTCAGCCGTTCGGAGTATCCGCTTTCCAGCTTCTGGGTCATGATCTCACGGTCGCCGCAGCTGGCTGCCCAGACAGGCGGCGCTGTTGCAGCCATGCCGAACAACAGGGAAAGACCAAGTAGACGCTTGAACATGACAAACTCCTTTCTGTTGCGTGTCACATCACGAAAAGGGGTTTGCCGCAGGGTGGGGGCGGTGCCCCTTGGATACATATAATATTGGTGCAGGCGGCATCTTTTTCAAACCCGCGGGGCGTAAACACCCCGTTTCCATCCGTGTTCGTGCCACAGCAGCAGGCATTGCCCGGCCCTGCTTCAGCAGGTAGTCAGAAAGGAGATTACAGTGACAGGACACGCACATGCCCGCCAAACCCGCCCGCGCCTGGCAGCGTATGCTCTCCGGCCGCCGCCTGGATCTGCTGGATCCGACACCGGTGGATATAGAGATCCAGGATATTGCCCACGGGCTGGCCTTTGTGGCGCGCTGGAACGGCCAGACGATGGGCGATTTTGCCTATTCGGTGGCTGAGCATTCGCTGCTGGTGGAGGACATCTATGGCCGGATGCACCCCAACGCTCCGGTCAAATGGCGGCTGGCGGCACTGCTGCATGATGCGCCGGAGTATGTGATCGGCGACATGATTTCGCCAGTGAAAGCCGCAGTGGGTCCGGGCTATGGCGAGCTGGACCAGCGGCTGACCGCAGCCATCCATCTGCGGTTCGGGCTGCCCGCAGCCCTGCCCAAGACAGTGAAGGCGCAGATCAAGCGCGCCGACAAGGTCAGCGCCTGGATGGAGGCTGTGCAGATCGCCGGGTTTTCACAGCAGGAAGCGGGCCGCTTTTTCGGCCGCCCGAAACCGGAGATCGTGGACGGCCTGGACATCGTGCTGCGTCCGCCAGTCGAAACCCGGATGGCATTTCTCGGTCGCCACGCGGATCTGATGGCACAGCTCTGACGGTCAGCGGGGGCTGCGCTTGGCCAGGATCCTCTGCAGCGTGCGGCGGTGCATGTTCAGCCGCCGTGCGGTCTCCGAGACATTGCGGTCGCACAGCTCATAAATCCGCTGGATATGCTCCCAGCGCACCCGGTCGGCGCTCATCGGGTTTTCCGGCGGCGGCGGCAGCTCATCGCCGCTGGCCAGCAGCGCATTCATGATGTCGGTGGCATCGGCGGGCTTGGACAGGTAGTCGGTTGCGCCGATTTTGACCGCGGCGACCGCGGTGGCGATGGCGCCATAGCCGGTCAGCACCACAACCCGGCTGTCGGGCCGTTTCTCGCGCAGCACCTCGACCACATCCAGGCCGTTGCCGTCTTCCAGCCGCAAATCAACCACCGCATAGGCCGGCGGGCGGGCGGTGGCGATAGCGCTGCCTGCGGCAACGGAGCCAGCAGTCTCCACCTCGAAGCCGCGTTTCTCCATTGCCTTGGCCAAACGCCGCAGAAACGGCTCGTCGTCATCGACCAGCAGCAGCGTCTTGTCGGGTCCAATGTCCTGCAGAGCAGTTTCGGCCATGCCCGGTCCTCCGCGAAGTTTTTCAGTTCACGCAAGAATATGTCCGGGCAAGGGGAAAGGTCAAACAGCTATCCTGCTTCAGATTTTCCCGACAAAGCAGGCGGTCTTGTCAGCCATCTGCTCTGCCGTTTCATCGCGCCGGAAGAACTCCACGAACCCCTCTTCGGGCAGCACCAGGTAGGAAAAGGTGGAATGGTCGACCAGATAGTAATCCTCATCACCCTCATTCTTCTTGAAGTAGGTTTTGTAGGCCTTGCTGGCCGCCTTTACCTGCTCCAGGGAACCCGTCAGGCCAATCATCTTTTCGTGCAGGTTTTCCGCAAAATCACCAACAGCTTCAGGGGTATCGCGGTCCGGGTCGATGGAAATGAACACCGGAGTCACACTGATGCCGCGCTCGGCCAGCACATCGACGGCATCGGCGTTGCGGGCTGAATCCATCGGGCAGACGTCGGGGCAGAAGGTGTAACCGAAATAGACAATTGACGGCTCGGTGATCACATCTTTGTCGGTGACGGTCTCGCCCCTGGCGTTGACCAGCTCGAACGGCCCGCCAATGGTATCGGTACCGCCGGCGATCTGGCTGCTGCGGCACTGTGCGAATTTGTCACCCCCATTGCCTCCCTGCGTCAGAAACCAGGCGCCGCCCACCAGGGCAGCAACAAAAGCAGCAGCAAAAAGAGCATAAACGCGGGTCATGAGATCACACTTTTCGTGAGGGAAGGGTTGTTGATCGTTTGCGGTGCCAGACCTATCAAGAAATACAGCCGATGCAACTGGCGCACGGCGTCACATCTGCGGGAGCACCGGACCAAATGAGCGATCGCATCTTCAGGCTGATGAGCGGCCACGGCCAAAGCCACTGGATCCGGCTGCGGACGCTGATCCTGCTGCGCTGGGTAGCGATTGCCGGACAGGTCACCGCCATTGCGGTGGCGCAGTACCGGTTCAACCTGCAACTGGAGCTTGGCTTGTGCTACCTGGCCATCGGCATCTCGGCCGCGGGCAACCTGATCGCCATCTTCGCCTTCCCGGAAAACAAGCGCCTGACCGAGTTCGAAAACTTCCTGATGGTGCTGTTCGACCTGCTGCAGCTGGCATTCCTCGTGTACCTGACCGGCGGTCTGAACAACCCCTTTGCGCTGCTGGTGCTGGGGCCGGTGACGATTTCCGCCGCGGTGATGGGGCTGCGGTCCACTCTGATCATCGGCGCCACTGCCATCATCCTGGTCACGTTGATGGCGGAGTTTCACCTGCCGCTGCGCACCGAACAGGGCTTTGTCCTGCGCATCCCCGATGTGTTCATCTTCGGCAACTGGATCGCCATCGTCATCGCCATCCTGTTCATCGGCGCCTATTCCTTCCGTGTCAGCAACGAGATGCGGTCGATGTCGGATGCGCTGAGCGCCACCCAGCTGGCCCTGTCACGCGAGCAGAAGCTGACCGACCTGGGCGGTGTGGTAGCCGCCGCCGCGCATGAACTGGGCACGCCGCTCGCCACCATCAAGCTCGCCAGCGCCGAGCTGATCGAAGAGCTGGACGACCGCCCCGACCTGCGCGAGGACGCCGCGCTGATCCGCGAACAGGCCGACCGCTGCCGCGATATCCTCCGCGGCATGGGCCGGGCCGGCAAAGACGACCTGCACCTGCGGCAGGCACCGTTTTCCTCGCTGATAACCGAGGCCGCGGAACCGCATATGAACCGCGGCAAAACCGTCATCTACCACGAAGAGCCGCTGGAGGGCGGTGATTTCCAGCAGCCGACTGTCATGCGCAAGCCGGAAATAATTCATGGCCTGCGCAATCTGGTGCAGAATGCGGTCGATTTTTCCCAGTCCACCGTTTGGATTGATGCTGCCTGGAACGACGACCGGATTGTCCTGCGGATCTGCGATGACGGGCAAGGATTCCCGCCGCACCTGCTGGGCCGCATCGGCGATCCCTTTGTGCGCCGCCGCCGGGGGGAAAGCGAGCTTAAGCAGCGGCCCGAATATGAAGGCATGGGCCTGGGCCTATTCATAGCTAAAACCCTTCTGCAGCGCACCGGGGCACAACTGAGATTCGCCAATGGGGCGGACCCGTTCCAGACCCTCAGCCCCTACCGCGAACGGCACGGCGCCATTGTCGAGGTCGCCTGGCCGCGCAATAAGATCGACGCCATGGCGGACGGGGGGCCTGTCATCGGAAAAAATTTACCTTTAGAAATTTAACTATTCACTTTTGGGCAACCAATTAAACTTCATTTAACCATTATTAGGGAACCATGCGGGTAAACGAGAGCTGAACTGGACAGGACAACATGCAGGACTTCGCTTCGATCGAATGGTTTGTACTGGCGGCACTGTGCGCTGCAACAGCGGCGGCTGCGGTCTGGTGGCTGTCGCCCAATCCGCGCCGCCACGGCATGGAGCACGACCTGCTGGCCGGCGACGGACGCACCGATGCGGTTTTCCTTTTCGATGACAACAGCCTGATCGGCTGGTCCTCGGGCGCGCGCAGATTCATCGGCGATCAGGCGGAAAACTTTGACTGGGGCATGCTGCGCGACCAGCTCGCCCGCAGCTACCCGGGCCTGCCGCAATCGCCGGGATTCCTCAAGGATGTCGGCCCGTTGGTGCTCTCGGGTACCGCGTCTGCTGAAAGCCGCGAAGCGCATTGCGAATGGATCGACGGGGTCACCCGTGTGCAGCTGCGCCGCAGCACATTGGAAGAACAGAACAAATCTCTCGATCAGGAGCTAACCACCCTGCGTGCCGCAGTGCATCAGGCGCCCTACCCCGTGTGGCTGCAGTCGGAAGAAGGCAACGTCACTTGGTCCAATCTCGCCTATGACGACCTGCGCCAGAAGATCCGCGGCCGCAATGCCGATTTTTCCGACCCATTGTTCACCGATCTCCATGATCCGATGACCAGCGGCAAGCCGGAACGAATTTACATCCCGTTGCCGGAAAGCAGCAAGAAACTTTGGTACAACGTCTCGACCACCGAAACCGAGGCCGGCTGGCTGTGCCATGCGGTCGACGTGAACGCCGTGGTCGACGCCGAGGTTGCCCAGCGCAACTTCGTGCAGACTCTAGCCAAAACCTTTGCCCAGCTGTCGATCGGTCTCGCTATCTTTGACCGCAACCGCCAACTGGTGCTGTTCAACCCGGTTCTGATCGACCTGACCGCCCTGCCCGCAAATTTTCTCAGCTCGCGGCCGAACCTGCTCACCTTCTTTGACCGGCTGCGCGACCAGCGGATGATGCCGGAACCCAAAAGCTACTCCAGCTGGCGCCACCAGATGGCTGACCTGCTGGAGGCAGCCGCCGAGGGGCGGTACCAGGAAACCTGGTCGCTGCCATCGGGTTCCGTCTACAAGGTGTCGGGAAGGCCGCACCCGGACGGCGCCATTGCCTTCCTGTTCGAGGACATCACCGCCGAGGTCACACTCACCCGCCAGTTCCGCTCCGAGCTGGAAGTGGGCCAGTCGATCCTCGACCAGATGGAGGAAGCCATTGCTGTCTTTGCCAACGACGGCAGCCTGAGCTTTTCCAACAGTGCATACCGCAGCCTCTGGCAGATGGACCCGGAAGCCAGCTTTGCCAAAGTGTCGATCATGGATGCCAGCCGGATCTGGCAGGACACCTGCGCGCCGACTCCGGTCTGGGGCGAGATCCGCGACTTTGTTGCCGGCTGCGAAACCCGCGATCCCTGGTGGTCCCGTGTGCATCTGCGTGATGGCAAACCGCTGCTCTGCAGGGTTTCCGCCATTCAGAATGGTGCCACTATGATCAGCTTCCGCACCCCGGAAACCGCGGCGCTGCCGGCAGGCGAGGAGCGCTTCCCTGCCATCAGCCAGGGCTGAGCCGGGAAACCGGCTTGCAGCAGCCTTCTGGCGGCGCCATTGTACCGGCATGACCACGGATACCGCGGCTTGCACGCTGAACTCACCGGATGACACGGCCCTGCTGGCCGCACGGATCGCCGAGGCCTTGCGCCCCGGCGATTGCCTGCTGCTGGACGGGGTTATCGGCGCAGGCAAGACCCATTTCGCCCGGCATCTGATCCAAACTCTGATGGAGGTCCCGGAAGACGTGCCGTCGCCGACTTTCACGCTGGTACAGACGTACGACGTGCCTGCGGGAGAACTTTGGCACACCGATCTCTACCGGTTATCCGCATTGGAGGAACTGGAGGAACTGGGACTGACCGAGGCATTCGAGACCGCAATATGCCTGGTCGAATGGCCCGGCCGGCTGGCCGAGCTGACACCTGCGCACGCCCTGCACCTGACGCTGGCACTGGACCCGGAACACGAAGACCGCCGCCATCTGACGCTCCGCTGGAGCGATCCGAAATGGCAGCCCCTGATGGAGCGCCTCTGGGCATGACAGACCGCGAAACCCTGTGCGGGGCTTTCCTCTCCGCCACCCCGTATGCAGAGTGGCAGCGCGGCCCGCTGGCCGGCGATGCCTCCAACCGCCGCTACGAACGGCTTGCGGGGCCGCGCGGCGGAACGGCTGTTCTGATGGACGCGCCGCCGGAAAAGGGCGAGGATGCCCGTCCCTTCGTCCGCATTGCCGAATACCTGCGCGCCCAAGGCCTCAGCGCTCCGGCAATCCTGGCACAGGACGTCGAACACGGTTTCCTGCTGCTCGAAGACTTGGGCGATGATCTATTTGCCCGCGTGGTCCTGCGCGAGCCGGCCCTTGAGAAGCCCCTTTACGAGGCAGCAACCGATGTTCTTGTGGCCTTGCACCGGGCGCCGATGCCAGATCTGGAACCTTACGGGCCGCGGATGATGTCCGAAATGGCAGGGCTGGTGCTGTCGAAGTACCGCGACGGCATTCTTGGCGGCCATGACGCGGACTTGCAGTCCCGCTTCGAGGACCTGTTTGAAGATATCCTGCGTGAAACCGTCAAGTGCGATGCCGTGCTGGTGCAGCGGGACTATCACGCTGAAAACCTGCTGTGGCTGCCGGACCGCACCGGGGTGGCCCGCGTTGGCCTGCTGGATTTTCAGGACGCCCGCTCAGGCCACCGGGCTTATGATCTGGTCTCGCTTCTGCAGGATGCCCGCCGCGACGTGCCGGCCGGAATCGAGATGCATATGATGAGCCGCTACATCACGGCCGCCGGCGTGGACGAGTCGGGCTTCCGCACCGCCTATGCCGTGCTCGGGGTGCAGCGGAACCTGCGCATCCTCGGCGTCTTTGCCCGGCTCAGCCAGGAATACGGCAAGCCCCATTACGTCGACCTGATCCCGCGGGTGTGGGACCATTTCGTCCGCGGGCTGGACCACCCGGCTCTGGCTCCGGTGGCGGGGCTCCTGCAGGACTGCCTGCCGGCGCCAACGCCTGAAAACCTGGACAGGTTGAGACCCTGATGCGGCACTCTCCCGACGCCGTCATGCTGTTTGCCGCAGGCTTTGGCACCCGGATGCGTGAGCTGACCCGCGACACACCGAAACCGATGATCAAGGTAGCTGGCCAACCGCTGATCGCCCATGCGCTGGAGCTCGCCCGGGCGATCCAACCGGTCCGGATCGCCGCAAATCTGCATTACAGGCCTGAGCCGCTGAAGGCCTTCTTGGAGCCTGAAAACGTGCGCCTCAGCTTTGAGACTCCAGACATTCTCGACACCGGCGGCGGGTTGCGCCATGCCCTGCCGCTACTCGGGGACGGCCCGGTCTTCACCATGAACACCGATGCCATCTGGAAAGGACCGAACCCGCTGCAACTGGCCCGGGAGGCTTGGGATCCGGAGCGCATGGACGCACTCCTGGTCTGCGTGCCGCTGGCGCGTGCCGTGGGCCGTGCTGGTGACGGCGATTTCTCGGCAGATGCCGAAGGCCGGATCAGCCGCGGCGGCCAACTGGTCTATGGCGGGGTGCAGATCCTGAAAACGGACACGCTGCATCAGGTGGAGGACCGGGTTTTCTCACTGAACGTGCTCTGGAACCAAATGGCGGCGGCCGACCGCCTGTTTGCGCTGGAATATCCCGGCCGCTGGTGCGATGTGGGCCATCCTGAAGGGATCATAATGGCCGAGGACCTGATTGCCGCAGATGATGTTTGAACCATCCGCCAAACCGCGCCTGTTTGCCGTGCCCTGCGGCGTCGATTTTCCGTGTGCTCTGGTCGAAGGCCTGCGCAGCCGCAGCCAGGATCTGCCGCCGGAGGCACTGGCGCGGACTGAACTGATCGTCAACACCTCCCGTATGGCGCGCCGGGTACGCAGCCTGTTTGATGCGGGCCCTGCCATGCTGCTGCCGCGGATGCTGCTGCTGGCCGATCTGGACCAGCGCGCCGCGATGGACGGCCTGCCGCCCGCCCTGCCCCCTTTGCGGCGCCGGCTGGAGCTGTCGCAGCTGATTGCGAAGCTGCTGGACGCACAGCCTGACCTGGCCTCCCGCGCCTCTCTCTATGACCTGTCCGACAGCCTCGCCGCGCTGATCGATGAAATGCAGGGCGAAGGCGTCAGCACCGATGTGATCCGCGATCTGGATGTTTCTGACATGTCCGGCCATTGGGCACGCGCACAGGCCTTTATCGGCATTGCGGACGAGTTCGCCGGCCTGCACGAGGGCGCGATGGACGCTCAGGCACGGCAGCGCCAGGTGGTGCTGAACCTGATCGGACAATGGCAGCACACCCCGCCGCAGCATCCGGTGATCCTGGCAGGCTCCACCGGTTCGCGCGGTACAACGCTGATGCTGATGCAGGCAATCGCGCGGCTGCCGCAGGGTGCAGTGGTGCTGCCCGGGTTCGACTTTGACCAACCGGACCGCGTCTGGAGCGGGCTGGATGATCCGATGATGTCCGAGGATCACCCGCAATACCGGTTCCACAGGCTGATGAAGGATCTGGAGCTTGCCCCGGGCGACGTGCAGCCCTGGACACTTGCCCCGCCAGCCTCGCCCGAGCGCAACCGTCTGGTGTCGCTGGCCCTGCGCCCTGCCCCGGTGACCGACGCCTGGATGAGCGAGGGTCCGCAGCTGACCGGCTTGGACAAGGCCACCGGAAACGTCACTCTGGTCGAGGCCCCCAGCCCTCGTTCCGAGGCGCTGGCCATTGCGTTGCGTCTGCGGCAGGCAGCGGAGGACGGTCAGACCGCGGCGCTGATCACCCCGGACCGGATGCTGACCCGCCAGATCGCCGCGGCGCTGGACCGCTGGGACATTCTGCCCGATGACTCTGCCGGCCAGCCGCTGCAGCTGTCACCGCCGGGCCGGTTCCTGCGCCATGTGGCGGGGTTGTTCTGCAAACCGCTGGCCTGCGACAGCCTGCTGACCTTGCTGAAACACCCGCTCACCCATGACGGCGCGGACCGCGGCAACCATCTGCGCCAGACTCGGGAGCTGGAGCTGTCCTTGCGCCGCAACGGCCCGCCCTTCCCCGATGCCGCTGCCTTTGCTGCTTTTGAACACGGACGTGGGCTGACGCCTGGCTGGACAGGCTGGCTGAGCAACTGTTTTACCGGCCAGGAGACTGCCGGCACCCTGCCCCTGACAGGCTGGATCCAGCGTCTGCGCACACTGGCCGAAAGCATAGCTGCCGGCAGCCAGGCCGAGGGTCCCGGCACGCTGTGGGACAAAAAAGCCGGCCAGGCCGCGCTTGCCTGCATCGAAAACCTGGAGGCTGAGGCCCCCTATGGCGGCGAGATGTCCGCCCGCGATTTTGCCGACCTGCTGGGCGCGCTGCTGAGCCAGGGCGAGGTCCGCGACCGCGATGCGCCTTATGGTTCGATCATGATCTGGGGCACGCTGGAGGCGCGTGTGCAGGGCGCCGATCTCGTGATACTCGGCGGCCTCAACGAAGGCAGCTGGCCCGAAGCCGCCAGCCCCGATCCCTGGCTGAACCGCCAGTTGCGCAACCAGGCGGGCCTTTTGCTGCCCGAACGCCGCATCGGCCTGTCGGCGCATGACTTCCAGCAGGCAATCGCCGCGCCCGAGGTCTGGCTGACCCGCGCCGAACGCTCGGAAGAAGCCGACACCGTGCCCTCGCGCTGGCTGAACCGGCTGACCAACCTGCTGTCCGGGCTGCCGCAGCAAGGCGGCCGTGATGCGCTGGACATGATGCGGACCAAAGGCCGCCAGTGGCTCGGCTGGGCGGAGGCGCTGGAAGAACCCACGCCGATCCCGCAGTATCCCCGCCCGTCCCCCTGCCCGCCGGTGGCAGCCCGCCCGCGCCGTCTCACCATCACCGAAATCCCGCGGCTGATCCGCGACCCCTATGCGATCTACGCCAAACATGTGCTGCGGCTGAAACCGCTTAACCCTCTGGTGCAGGAGCCGGATGCCCTGCTGCGCGGCATCGTGGTGCATGAGGTGTTTGAGCATTTCATCAAGGAAACCCAGGCCAACCCGGGCGTGCTGACCGCCAGCCACCTGGTCGAGAAGACCCGCGAATTGCTGGAAACCCATGTACCGTGGCCCGTCGCCCGCATTCTGTGGCACAGCCGCATCCGCAAGATTGCCAGCGATTTCGTGCTCGCCGAGCAAGAGCGCCAGGCCCGCGCAAAACCTGTGGCGTTCGAAGCCAAGGGCAGTGCCCGGCTGGATCCGCTGGATTTCACCATCGCCTGCCGCGCCGACCGGATCGACATGGACGACCGCGGTTTTCTGCACCTCTACGACTACAAGACCGGCACCCCGCCCAGCGAGGCGCAGCAGAAGAAATTCGAAAAACAGCTGCTGATCGAAGCCGCAATGGCCGAAGAAGGTGCCTTTGAGGAATTTGGCCCGGCGGAGGTTGCCCGCGCGCTGTTCATAGGATTGGGCAGCAAATTGAGCGAAGTGCGCGCGCCGCTGGAAGACGAGCCGCCCTGCAAGATCTGGGATGAACTGCGCACATTAATCGGGGCCTATTTCGAGCCTGATCAAGGATATTCGAGCCGCCGCATGGTGCACCGGGATGACATCGCCGGCGATTACGACCACCTCGCACGCTATGGCGAATGGGACCGCAGCGCCGAACCGCAGCCGGAGGATCTGACATGACCATCCGCGACGCCGCCTCTGAGGCGCAGTTCCGCGCCGCCCGGCCCGATGCCTCCACCTGGCTGGCGGCCAATGCGGGTTCCGGCAAGACCAAGGTGCTGACCGACCGGGTGGCGCGGCTGCTGCTGCAGGGTGTGCAGCCGCAGCATATCCTCTGCCTCACCTACACCAAGGCCGCCGCCAGCGAGATGCAGAACCGGCTGTTCAAACGGCTGGGGGAATGGGCGATGCTGGACGATCCGGCGCTGATCGCGGCGCTGACCGAGCTGGGGGAGGTCAACACCGCTGCCGAAGATCTGGCCCAGGCCCGCACCCTGTTTGCCCGCGCAATCGAGACGCCGGGCGGGCTGAAAATCCAGACCATCCATTCCTTCTGCGCCTCGCTGCTGCGCCGCTTCCCGCTGGAGGCCCGCGTCAGCCCGCAGTTTTCCGAGATGGACGACCGCGCGGGCCAGCTGCTGCGGGCAGAGATCATGGAGGATTTTGCCCAAGGCCCGGAAACGCCGCTGGTCGATGTCCTGGCGCGCCATGTCAGTGACAGCGATTTCGAGACGCTCACTGCTGCCATCTGCCAGCGCCGCGCCGATTTCGGCCAGCCGCTGAATTGGAACGGGCTGCTGGAGCTGTTCGAGCTGCCCGGAGGTTTTGACGAGACCGCGCTGGAGGCGCTGGTACTTCTGGGCGGCGAGGAAGAGCTGCTGCAGCGGACCCGGGAAATGCTGGGGCAGGGCGGCACCACGGACCAGAAGGCGGCGGCAAAACTCGCGGGCATCAGCAAGCCCGGGCTCGCCGATCTGAGCACGCTTGAAAGCGTCTTTCTGACCGGGGCCGGCGCCAAGGAACCGTTCACGGCCAAGATAGACAAGTTCCCGACCAAGAAACTGCGCGAAGCCCATCTGCCGCTAATGGATCAGCTGGAACCGCTGATGCGGCGGGTGGAGGATGCGCGGGCCAAGCGCTTGGCCCTCGCCGCCGCGCGCAAGAGCCACGATCTGCACCGCTTTGCCGCTGCCTTCCTGCCGGAATACGAGCGCCGCAAGCAGCTGCGCGGCTGGCTCGACTTTGACGACCTGATCCTGAAGGCGCGGCAATTGCTGAACGACCCGGGCGTTGCCGCCTGGGTGTTGTACCGCTTGGACGGCGGCATCGACCACATTCTGGTGGACGAGGCGCAGGACACCAGCCCAGTGCAATGGGACGTGATCGAAAAGCTGGCGCAGGAATTCACCGCCGGCGAGGGCGCGCGCTCGGACGTGGAGCGCACGATCTTTGTGGTCGGTGACAAGAAACAGTCGATCTATTCCTTCCAGGGCGCCGATCCCGACGCCTTTGACCGGATGCAGCAGGAGTTCGGCCACCGGTTGGCGGAAACCGGGGCAGGGCTGCAGGATGCCTCGCTCGATTTCTCCTTCCGCTCTTCCGCCGCGATCCTGAAGCTGGTCGATCTGGTGTTCCGCGACAGCCCGCGCGCCGGTTTCCGAAAGGACGCACTGCACCGGGCCTTCAAATCCGATCTGCCGGGCCGGGTGGACCTGTGGCCGGTGGTCGGCAAGGTCGAGGATGACGAGGATCCTGACTGGACCAGCCCGGTCGACCGCCCCAGCAGCCGCCATCACGCGGTGATCCTGGCGGAGCGCATCGCGCACTCGATCAAACAGATGATCAACTCCGGCGTCACCATTCCCGAGGACGGCCCCGAGCGCGGCACCTTCCAGCGCCGCCCGGTGCAGGCCGGCGATTTCCTGATCCTGGTGCAGCGCCGCTCCGACCTGTTTTCGGAAATCATCCGCGCCTGCAAAAAGGCCGAATTGCCCATTGCCGGCGCCGACCGGCTCAAGGTAGGCGCGGAACTGGCGGTGAAGGATATCGCCGCGGTGCTGCGGTTCCTGGCGCTGCCGGAGGATTCTCTGTCGCTGGCAGAGGCTCTGAAATCGCCGCTGTTCGGCTGGAGCGAGCAAGCGCTGTTTGATCTCGCCCACCGGCGTGAGGCGATGTATCTCTGGCCGGCTTTGCGCGAGCGGGCAGAGGAATTTCCTGAAACCATGACGGTGCTGGACGATCTGCGTGCCAATGCGGATTTCCTGCGTCCCTATGATCTGATCGAACGTATTCTGACCCGTCACTGCGGCCGCCAGAAACTGCTAGGCCGGCTGGGCCCGGAGGCTGAGGACGGTATCAACGCATTGCTGTCACAGGCGCTAGCCTATGAGCGAACCGATGTGCCCAGCCTCACCGGCTTTTTGGTCTGGATGCAGACCGACGATCTGGAAATCAAACGCCAGATGGGTGCGGCCGGCAATATGATCCGGGTGATGTCGGTGCATGGCTCCAAGGGTCTGGAGGCGCCGATCGTGATCCTGCCGGACACTGCCAAACGGCAGCCACCGCGGGACGCCGAAATCATGCTGGCCAATGGCACGCCGGTCTGGAAACTTCCCAAGGAGCAGATGCCTGCTGCCATGCTGGCGGCCCGTGAGGCCGCCCAGGAAAAATTGCAGAATGAACGGCTGCGGCTGTTGTATGTGGCACTGACCAGGGCGGAAAAGTGGCTGATCGTCGCCGCTGCCGGCGAAGTGGGTGAACAAGGCGACAGCTGGTACCGCATGACGGAACGCGCCATGCAAGACGGCGGCGCAGTGGAACTGATCACCGAAGGTGGCACCGGCCTGCGCCTGCAGCATGGCGACTGGGACGGATTGCCATTGGTCGAGCCCGCCATTCCTGACGTTGAAAAACATACTCTGCCCAGCGTCTTCACCCGCCCGGCCGGTCCTTACACAGCGCCGGCGCCGGCACTCAGCCCCTCTGACCTGGGCGGGGCCAAGGCTCTGCCCGGCGACCAGGGAATGGATGAGGACACCGCCAAGGCCCGCGGCAGCCGTCTGCACCTGCTGCTGGAGCACCTGCCCGGCCGGCCGGAAGCGGACTGGCCGCAGCTGGCGCAGAACCTGCTGCAGAAAGCCGACGACAGCGCGGAGCTGCTGGCAGAGGCTTCAGCCGTTCTGAAAAATGCCCTCCTTTCCAATGTGTTCCGCCCGGATACGCTGGCGGAGGTGCCCATCACTGCAGACCTGCACGGCACCCGCCTGCATGGCATCATCGACCGGCTGATCGTCACGCCGGACAAGGTCCTGGCGGTGGATTTCAAATCCAACGCCACCGTGCCGGCAACACCGGAGCAGTGCCCCGAGGGGCTGCTGCGGCAGATGGGCGCCTATGCCCATGCGCTGGCCCAGATCTACCCGGGCCGCACCATTGAAACCGCGCTGCTCTGGACCCGGAACGCGGTCCTGATGCAGTTGCCGCACGATCTTGTGACAGGCGCCCTGATGCGGCGCCTGGAACCTTGACGATCGGTTAAGCCGTACCTAGGTTCCGACTCCAGTTGCCACACACTCATGGAGACATGCATATGTCCACCGTAGCCGTCACCGACGCCACTTTTGACGCCGAAGTCAAGAACTCCGATATCCCCGTTGTGGTGGATTTCTGGGCTGAGTGGTGCGGTCCCTGTAAGCAGATCGGCCCGGCTCTGGAAGAGCTTGCCGCAGAATTCGGCGGCAAGGTGAAGATTGCCAAGGTCGACGTTGACAGCAATCCGAATTCTGCTGCCGCCATGGGCGTGCGCGGCATCCCGGCGCTGTTCATCTTCAAGGACGGTCAGGTGATCTCGAACCGTGCCGGCGCCGCTCCCAAAGCCGCGCTGCAGAGCTGGATCGAAGAATCGATCTGAGCCTGATCCCATTTCGGATTTCAGAGGGCTGTCCCCGCGGGGGCAGCTTTTTTGTCTCTACTGTCTGGGGCGACAGCCGGCCTCAAACTGGCTCTTTCCTTTGCACCCTTTGCCTGCAACGCTCCGCCCGGGAACGGGTAGAGGAGGCGACATGGCCAAGACACGGGTATTGGTGGAATTCGGCATGGGCACATCGCTCAGGCGCGAAGACTACACCGAAGCCGCCCGCCGCGCGATCAGGGATGCGCTGTGGCACAACTCCGTCAGTATGGCGGAACTGTTTGATTTCTCGAAAGAAGACATGATCATCGACGCTGAGATCGGGGTCCGGAAACCGGAAGCGGTAGACCAGGACGCGCTGTTGGAGATCTTCCCCTACGGCCGGCCCAGCATCCGGATTGTGGAAGGCGGGCTCGACATTGAAAAACCCCATGGCGGTCGCACGGTGATCGCCAATGCGGCGGTGATTGTGTCGTTTGACATGGAGGCCGCGGAATGAGTGAAAAACGCATCATTCTGGAAATGGGCACCGGCAACGACCTTTATGGCCAGGACTATACCAAGGCCGCCCGCCGTGCAGTGCAGGACGCCTTGCATCATTCCTCAATCACCCTGTTTTCAAAACTGGGGATCAGCCACGGCGACATTCGGGTGGAGGTGACCATCGGTGTGCAGCAGCCTGAGGCGGTGGACTGCGGTCTTGTGGCACAGGATCTGCCCCGGGGCCGGGCCAGCGTGTGCGCGGTCAAAGGCGGGCTGGATGTGGAGGACGCCGGGGCCGGCACCCGCCATGTGGTTGCCACCGCTGCGATCGAAGCCTGGCTGCCGGATCAGGCCGGCAAATACAAAACCAGCACTCCGAAATGAATAAAGCCGCCCGTAGCAGGGCGGCTCATTCAGGACTCTGGATCATCGGGGTGTCAGAGCTTGGCGATGTCAGAGCGGTCCAGGCCGATATCTTCCAGCTGAGCGTCGGTCAGCTGCGACAGAGCCTTGCGGGTTTCACGGGTCTCGTTCCATTCCACCACGGTGTTTTTCACGCTGATCAATGCGTCGACCACGCGGAGAACGGTGACTGCTCCGAGCGGCGCGTAGATGTTTGCGGTCGTCATGTGCGCATATCCTTCTGAGAAACAGCCGACCCTGTGCCGGTTGTGAGCCTCATGTAGGATGTGCGGCTGAGTCCCACAATTGCCGGTTCATCAGCCCCGATCTGCAATTGCTGCATAGCGGCAGACAGCCCCGCAGCCGCCGGCTGTTCCTTGTTTCCCGCGCGCTGACTTGTGCCTGCGGGGGGATGGTTCCATATAAGGGGCAACCACACGGAGGCATAAATGGCAGACGATCAATTCCCCGGCTGGCACGGCACCACCATCATCGGTGTGAAGAAGGATGGCCAGGTGGTCATCGCCGGCGACGGCCAGGTGTCGCTGGGGCAGACAGTGATCAAGGGCACCGCCCGCAAGGTGCGCCGCCTGTCGCCCGGCGGCTTTGACGTGGTGGCCGGATTTGCCGGCTCGACCGCGGATGCATTCACCCTGCTGGAGCGGCTGGAAGCCAAGCTGGAAGCAACGCCCGGCCAGCTGGCCCGGGCCAGCGTGGAATTGGCCAAGGATTGGCGCACCGACAAATACCTGCAGAAGCTGGAGGCGATGCTGATCGTCACCGACGGTGCGGACATGTTTGTGATCACCGGCGCCGGCGACGTGCTGGAACCGGAACATGATGTCGCCGCCATCGGATCCGGCGGAAATTTTGCCCTGGCTGCCGCCCGCGGCATGATGGGCAGCAGCAAATCCGCTGAGGAAGTGGCACGTGATGCGATGGCTATCGCCGCCGACATCTGCGTCTATACCAATGGCAATCTGACTGTTGAGAGTATTGGTCAGGAACGCTGAAGTGACTGAGATTGACCAAAATGATCTTCGCGCTGCCGTTGGGTCCGGGTTGCTGTCCGAGGCACAAGCTGCCTCGCTTCTGGCTCTGGCCCACAGCCGGAAAGGCGCAAGGGAGAACCTTGCCGCAGGTGACGAGCCCTTTGAATTGTTCAAAGGATTCAATGAAATTTTCATTGTGATCGGGCTTTTGATCCTTGCCTCCGGCTGGATGGCTTTTTCGGCGATTGATCTTGCTGGAACAATAGGCGGCTATCAGGACAAGGCTGTCATTTCCGCCCTTGCCGCCGCTGCCGTCCTCTGGATCCTGTCTGAATACTTCATTCGCCGCCGCCGGATGGTTGCGCCTGCCATCGCGCTTTCCCTGCTTTGGGCCGCCAACGCCGGAGCCGGGTTTTCGGCGGAGTATTCCCAGCCCTTCATGATAGCGCAAAGCGACTTTTCAAGCCTTCCAGTTCCCTTTGCCCTGGCGACAGCCGCTGTCGCCGTATTCTGGTTTCGCTTTCGCGTTCCCTTTGCGATGGCGCTGATCGCTTTGGGTGTGTTTGTTCTTGCCCTGTTGTCGGGTGCAATTCAGGCAGGAACGCCCGCCGGCATGAGCGACCTGTTTCTGCTGTCCGCCAGCGGGCCGTTTGCCTGGATTACCCTGGCCGTGGGATTTGCCGTATTTGCTGCAGCCATGGGCTTTGACCTCAGTGATCCCCACCGGGTCACCAGGCGGTCAGCCCAAGGATTCTGGCTGCACGTCGTTGCGGCGCCGGCACTGGTAAATACAATTGCACTTAGCCTTCTAAACGCGGGCACCCCTGAAGCCAACATGCTGCTGATGGGTGTCCTGCTGCTCTTTGCGGTCACCGCAATCATCATTGACAGGCGTTCGTTCCTGATTGCCGCCATCGGCTACAGCGTTACGCTTGCAGGCACAGTCTTCAATGGAGAGGGCACGGCCATTACGGTTCTGGCGCTCGGCGTGTTTCTAGTGGCTCTGGGAGCCTTCTGGAGCCGTATCCGCGCCGTGCTGCTGTCACTTTTGTCTGGCGTGCTGCCGCTTGACCGGCTGCCGCCTTCACACTGAAACGGAAAAACCCATGACTGATCTGACCCCTCGCGAAATCGTTTCTGAGCTGGACCGTTTCATCATCGGCCAGAAAGAAGCCAAACGTGCCGTGGCCGTTGCTCTGCGCAGCCGCTGGCGGCGCAAGCAGCTGGCCGACGATCTGCGTGACGAGGTATATCCGAAAAACATCCTGATGATCGGCCCTACCGGCGTCGGCAAGACGGAAATCTCCCGCCGCCTGGCCAAACTGGCGCGGGCACCCTTCATCAAGGTGGAAGCAACCAAATTCACCGAAGTCGGCTATGTCGGCCGCGATGTGGAACAGATCATCCGCGATCTGGTTGACAGCGCGATTGCCCAGACCCGCGATTTCATGCGCGAAGATGTGAAGGCCAATGCCCACAAGGCCGCAGAGGACCGGGTCGTGGAGGCCATTGCCGGCAGCGACGCCCGGGAAGCCACCCGCGAAATGTTCCGCAAGAAACTGAAATCGGGTGAGCTGGATAATACCGTGATCGAGCTGGATGTGGCCGATACCTCCAACCCGATGGGCATGTTCGAAATTCCCGGCCAGCCCGGCGGCAACATGGGGACGCTGAACCTCGGTGATCTGTTCGGCAAAGCCATGGGCGGGCGCACCACCCGCAAGAAGATGACCGTCTCGGAAAGCTACGAAGTGCTGATCGGCGAGGAAGCCGACAAGCTGCTGGATGATGAAACGGTTGCCCGCACCGCGCTGGAATCTGTGGAGCAGAACGGCATCGTCTTCTTGGACGAAATCGACAAGGTCTGCGCGCGCCAGGAAACCCGCGGCGGTGACGTCAGCCGCGAGGGGGTGCAGCGCGACCTGTTGCCGCTGATCGAAGGCACCACCGTCAGCACCAAGCATGGCCCGGTCAAGACCGACCACATCCTGTTCATCGCCTCCGGCGCCTTCCATATCGCCAAACCCTCGGATCTGCTGCCGGAATTGCAGGGCCGTCTGCCGATCCGCGTGAGCCTCCGGGCGCTGACCGAAGCGGATTTTGTGCGCATCCTGACCGAGACCGACAACGCGCTGACCCTCCAGTACACGGCATTGATGGGCACGGAAGACGTCGCGGTTACTTTCACAGAAGACGGCATCGCCGCGTTGGCCAAAATCGCGGCCGAAGTAAACCAGAGCGTGGAAAACATCGGCGCACGGCGCCTGTACACGGTGATGGAGCGGGTGTTCGAGGAACTGTCGTTCACCGCGCCGGACCGTTCAGGCGAAGCGGTGACGGTGGATGCAGCATTTGTGAAAAAGAATCTGGGCGAGCTTGGCCGCTCCGCTGATGTCAGCCGCTACGTGCTGTAAACCGCCGGCACTGTTAGCAGTCTCTGGACATTGGCGGCAGGTGCAGTAGCCTGCCGCCAAATGGGCGAGGTGGACAATATGCAAGGGCTGCGCCTGATCTACGGTGTGATGCTGGTACTTCTGGCCGCCTGCACAGACAGGTCCTTCACACCGACCGTTCCAGAAGCTCTGGAATTGGGCACAGCTAAGACTATCTTTGCTGCCACAAACCGTGATCCGCTGCCCGATGGCACATTCGGGTCGGATCGCACCGAGGGCGTCAGCCTTCTGGAACTTACCGTCTCGATCCCGCCGGACCATAAACCCGGTTCACTGAAATTCGGCTACAGGAACCCGGATCCGTCCAAGGAATTCACCATGGCCGGGCGCAAGAAGTTCGGGACCGAAGCGGCATTCTCGGCCCGGCTGCGGCAGGAGCTTGCCAAATTCCCGCCTAAGGAGCGCGATGTCACGGTTTTTGTGCATGGCTTCAACTCCACCCAAGCGGAAACGGCGTTCCGAGCCGCACAGCTGACCCACGACATTGATATTCCAGGGGCCACTCTAATTTACTCCTGGCCCAGCAAGGGCAGGCCGCTTGGCTATGCCTATGATGCTGACAGCGTGCTGTTTGCCCGTGACGGGCTGGAGCTGCTGCTGCGCAACTTGCGGTCATCGGGGGCCAGGCGGATTGTGGTGGTTGCCCATTCCATGGGCGGACTGCTGACCATGGAAGCTCTGCGCCAGATCGAGATCAAAACCCCGGGCTGGACCGCAGGAAATTTGGGCGGTGTCATTCTGATGTCACCGGATCTGGACGTTGATGTGTTCAAATCCCAGATGCGGCGCTTTACCCAAGTGCCGCAGCCGTTCCTCATCTTTGTCTCTCGCAAAGACAATATCCTGACACTGTCCCAACGGCTGCGCGGGCTGAACGGGCGTGAAAGGCTGGGCAATCTGGACAACATCGAAGCAGTTCGCGGCCTGCCGGTTGAAGTGATCGACACCACGGCGTTTGCCGATGAAGCGGAATCACAGCATTTTGTGGCGGCTTCGTCGCCGGCGCTGATTGCCCTGCTGAATGGTGCGCGGCAAACAGCAGACACATTCGGACGTGGAAGGGACGTGCGGCAGAAGATCCTGCCAGGGCAGATCGTTATTCGAGACAATACGGTCAAAGTTGCGCTGGAAATTCATCCTGCGGACAACAGGTAAGTCAGCGGCGGCGCCTGAGGTAGACGTAATAGGCACCTTCGCCGCCATGGCTGAAATGAGCAGGTGTGACCTGCATTACAGCCTGCGACAGTGGAGGCAGCGACAGCCATTGCGGCACCTTGTGGCGCAGCACCCCGCGCGGAACCGGCATTGGGCCCGGCTCGTCCCGTTCCTTGCCTTTTCCGGTCACCACCAGAACCAGACGTTTTCCAGCGGCCTGGGCAGAGAGGATGAATCTGGTCAGTGCGGGGTGTGCTGTGTCAATACGCATGCCGTGCAGGTCCAACTTGCCTTCCGGCCGCAGTTTGCCGCCTTTCATCCGGCGGAAGGATTTTTTGTCCATCTGAAGCGGATCGCTAGCCAGGCTGCTGGCAATCGAAGGCTTCAGATCGTGTTTTTCCGGCTTGGACCTCGCCCGGCTGCCGACCTCGAACGGATCCAGCCGCGGTTCGAGCTGGTTGGTCGGTTTCGGTTTTGGCTTTGGCGGGTAGGGCGGTGTGGAATGCGCTCCCGGAGACAAACGTTCAGTCTGTTTCACGACCTTTTGCCAGAGGTCGATCTCGTCTTCTGTCAATTTCCGCCGTGTCATTCAAAGGTCTTCCGGCAGCATCGCGTAGGCCCTCTGGATCGGCAGCAGCACCACCATCCGTCCCGGGTCTTTCATCGTTCCTGCAGTTTCGCCGGCCTCATCGCCTGTGCCGACAAAGATATCGGCCCGCTGCGCGCCCTTGATGGCCGAGCCGGTGTCCTGCGCCACCATCAAACGGCGCAGGGGCAAAACCCCGTCCTTTTCCACCCAGACCGGCGCCCCCAGCGGGGTATAGACGGGGTCAGCGGCAATGGTGCGCATCGGCGTGACCGAACGGTTCATCGCGCCCAGCGGCCCCTTTGAGGCAGCTACTTTGCGCACTTCGCGGAAAAACACATAAGACGGGTTGTGAAACAGCAATTCCTTGCCGTCTGCGGGATTGCGCCGCACCCAGGACTTGATCACCTGGGCACTCACCTGATGCGCGTTGTAGACGCCGCGGCGCACCAGTTCCTTGCCGATGGATTTGTAAGGGTGGCCGTTGGCCCCGCCATAGCCGACCCGAATGGTCGAGCCATCCGGCAAGCGGATCCGGCCGGACCCCTGGATCTGCAGAAAGAACAGCTCCACCGGGTCATCCACCCAGGCAATCTCCAGCCCGCGGGCATCCATCACGCCGCTGCTCAGAATGTCTCTGCGCGGCAGCCACAAATCGGTGCGGCGGGCCTCGGGCGGCATCTTGTAGACCGGATAGCGGAAGCGGCCTGTGGCATAGCGGGAACCGTTCAGCTCCGGCTCGAAATAGCCTGTGAACAGCGCCGGGTTGCCGTCCTCAATAAGAACCGGACGGAAAAACAGTTCAAAAAACTTTTTTGCACCTTCCGGCGTCTGCGACTGCGCCGCCTTGCACAGAGCAGCCCAGTCGGGATCTTTAAGGTCCTTGCAGGTTCCCAGAAAGACCTTCAGCGCCTGGGCATGGTCGTCCTCCGCCCAGCCATCCAGCTGGGCAAAGTCCAGGATGCTGGACACGGTCTCAGAGTGCGCCCCGGAGGCGGTCATCGCGGCACCTGCAATTGCAGCCGCCCCAAGTGCCCCCCGAAGCGCCGCAATCATGCGTCCGTCGCGACCAGCTGCCAGTTCGGATCGTCGCTGCCCATGTTGCGGGCAAACACCCAGGTGTCCTTCTGCCGCTTCACCGCTTTGGCGTCACCCTCGACAATGTCGCCGCCGCGGTCGCGCACTACGGACGTCATCTCGCCGACAAAGCGCATGGTGATCTCGGCGCGGCCTGACTGCGTGTCAAACGTGGCATCCGCCACAGTCGTTTCGCGCACGCCGATGAAGTCAGCCTCGATCTTGTAGCCCTGGTCCTCGCGCTGCGCGACGGCTTCAACGAAGCTCTCGAAAACATCCTCGGCCAGAAACGGCTGGATGTCATCCAGGTTGCCATGCTCAAATCCCATCAGGATCATCTCGTAGGCGCTGCGTGCGCCCTGAACGAATTCCTGCACCTGAAAGGACGGCTCAATCCGCTTCATCGCGGCCAAGGCATGGGCCTGGGCGCTTCCTTCGGCCACATAGTCGGTGATGTCCCGGTCCGGACCGCCTTCGATAACTTCCAGATCAGGACGGCGGCTCCGCGCTTCCGATTGCGGCAGCGGCGGCTTTTCAAAACCTTCGCGTGTTCCTAGAACGCTTTTCAAGCGCAGGATCAGAAACACAGCGATACCGGCCAGAACCAAAAGCTGAATCACAGGCGACTCCATGGATACCTCATGCTAGGCGTTCGTGCTTTGTTTGAAACCAAAGCGGTCAGACCTTATGTAGGTGACGGGCGGGGGCAAGTCTACCGCCCGGGTGTATGATCGCAAGGAAACCCGCATGTATCTCTTCCTGGCCTTTCTGATGGTTCCCATCATTGAAATCGCTTTGTTTATTCAAGTCGGCGGTGCCATCGGCCTGTGGCCGACCCTGGCCATCGTGGTATTGACCGCGGTGCTGGGCACCTGGCTGGTTAAAACCCAAGGACGCATGGCGATGGGGCAGCTGAGATCCTCGTTCCAGCAATTGTCTGATCCGGCGGAGCCTTTGGCCCATGGCGCCATGATCCTGTTTGCCGGCGCGCTGCTGCTGACCCCGGGTTTCTTTACCGATGCTTTCGGTTTTGCCCTGCTGATGCCGCCAGTGAGGCTGGCAGTTTACCGCTACCTGCGCGCCCGTGTCACAGTGGCGCAGTTCCAGATGGGACCGGGCAGCATGCATGGCCGCCACTATCCCGGAACCTCGGGCCAGCCTGATGACATCATCGACGGCGATTGCAAAGACGTGACCCCTGGTCAGCGCCCCATCGGCCCGTCAGGCTGGGTTGACGGCCCCCGTTGAGCAAGCCCCGCCAAGCTGCTAAGCACGGTCAAAAGCATATTTTCAGGAGTACTCCGATGGCCGAAAACGGCGACGCCCAGCAGCAGCCGCAGGTCCAGATGAACATTCTGGGCCAGTTCATCCGCGACATGTCGTTCGAAAACGTGATGGCGCAAAAAGGCACCGGCGGCGAGGTTCAACCCGATGTCAGTGTGCAGGTGAACCTGGATGCGAAAAAACGCTCAACCGAGAACCAGTATGAAGTTGTCACCAAGCTGACCGTCGAGTCCAAGAACAAGGAAAGCGGCAACGTCCTGTTTGTGCTGGAGCTGGAGTATGTTGGCGTGTTCAACATCGCCGGTGTGCCGGAAGATCAGCTGCATCCGTTCCTGCTGATCGAATGCCCGCGGATGACCTTCCCGTTCCTGCGCCGCATCGTGTCGGACGTGACCCGCGACGGCGGCTTCCCGCCGCTGAACCTGGACAACATCGATTTTGTGGCCATCTACCGCAACGAACTGGCCCGCCGTCAGCAAGAAGCGGTAGCAGCAGCGCCCACGCAGTAAGGTCTCGGGCCTTCGAAACAGAAAACGCCGCTGGGTTTCAGCGGCGTTTTTCTTTTTGCAGCATGGCCTGAAGTCAGGACGCTTTCCACAGTGCCTCATCGCCCAGCTTGGCCACAAAAGCCTCATGTGCGGCCTGCTCCTCAGCCGTGATCCGCGCGGGCAGCGGCGTCTGCCGCGGGGCAGGGCGCCAGTCGTCCTCCATCTGCGTTGCGCTGGACGAGGATTGCGTTGACAGGCCGAAATCCGGCTGCCGCCCGCCGATCAGTTCCAGATATACGTCCGCCAGAATCTCGGAGTCGAGCAGCGCCCCGTGCAGGGTCCGGTTGGTGTTGTCGATATTGAAGCGGCGGCACAACGCATCCAGCGTCGCCGGCGACCCCGGAAACCGCTTGCGCGCCATCGCCAGCGTATCGAGCGCCTGATCCATCGGCAGCTTGGGCAGCCCCATCCAATCCAGTTCCGCGTTCAAGAACTTCATATCGAAGCTGGCATTGTGAATGACCAGCTTGGAGTCCTGCACGAAATCCAGGAATTTCCGTCCGATCTTGGCAAAAACCGGCTTGTCCCGCAGCGTCACCGCACCCGGTTGCGGTTTCTGCGGCGGCTCCAGCAGGTCGGGGCCAATGCCATGCACCGAAAACGCCTCTGCCGGCATCGAGCGTTCCGGGTTGATGTACTCGTGGAACGTCTTGCCGGTCGGCATGTGGTTGTAGAGCTCCACCGCGCCAATCTCCACGATCCGGTCGCCGGAGAAAGGATCGAACCCGGTGGTTTCGGTATCAAGAACGATTTCACGCATGGCTCAGTTTGCTCCTGATTTCTGCGAGGATCTCAGCCACCTGCGCCGCGGCATGTTCGAGCGTATCAGTCTCGATCACATAGTCGGCGCGGGCCATCTTCTCCTCGATCGGCATCTGTTTCTGCAGGATATGGCGGAATTGCTCAACCATCATTGTCCCGCGGCCAAGCACCCGTTCCTGCTGGGTCTGCGCATCCACGGTCACGCAAGCAACTGCATCCATTTCCGCGTTGCTGCCGGTTTCGAACAGCAGCGGAATGTCAAAGACCAGGATATCGCTTTGCGCGTCAGCCCGGAATTTTGCCCGGTCCTTCGCGACCAGGGGATGCACGATGGCTTCGATCCGTTTCAGCGCCTCCGGGTCTGCGCCAATGATCCGTTTCAGCGCGGCGCGGCTGACCTCGCCATCATCAATGGCATCGGGAAAGGCGGCCTGCATGGGTGCAACAGCTGTGCCGCCTTTGCCATAGAGCCGGTGAACGGCCGCATCCGCATCCCAAACCGCACAACCCTGATCGGCAAACAGCCTTGCCGTTGTGCTCTTGCCCATGCCGATGGAGCCGGTGAGGCCGAGACTGAAACTCATCTCAGCGCCGCTGCCCTTGTAGCCGCATCAACCTCGGGACGATGTCCGAACCAGCGCTCGAACCCCGGCACTGCCTGGTGCAGCAGCATGCCCAGCCCGTCAACCACGGTGCAGCCGGCGTTCTCCGCTGCTTGCAGCAGGCCGGTTTTCAATGGCGCATAGATCAGGTCCGTCACCACTGCATTGGATTGCAGCCCGTCCAGCGGCACCCGCAGACGCGGTTTGCCAATCATGCCGAGCGAGGTGGTATTCACGATCAGCGCGCCTTCCTCAATGACATTGCCGGCTTGAACCCACTCCACCACGCGGATGCGGCTTCCAAATTCATTGTGCAGCTGATCCGCCCGCTCCCGGGTGCGGTTGGACAGCAGGATCTCAGGCACGCCGGCCTCCATCAGAGAGGCAACCACCGCGCGGCAAGCACCGCCAGCCCCCAGCACAACAGCAGGGCCGGACTGCGGATCCCACTCCGGCGCGCCCTGGTGCAGATTGGTGATAAAGCCGTAACCATCGGTATTATCGGCCAGGATAGTGCCGTCGCTGCGAAAGATCAGAGTGTTTGCCGCGCCGATCAGCTTGGCCCGGTCGGTGACCTTGTCGGCGATCCCCATCACTGCTTCCTTATGCGGAATGGTGACATTGGCGCCAACAAACCCCATTTTCGGCATCATCCGGATGGTGTCGGCCAGATCCTCCGGCTTCACGTGCATCGGCACGTAATGGCCGGCAATGCCGTGGGTGTTCAGCCAGTGCCGGTGCAGCTGCGGGGATTTGGAATGCGCAACCGGGCAGCCGATCACGCCGGCGAGCGGGATTTTTGCTTCTGTCATTGCTCGATTACCCCTTGCAGACCCAGGTAACTGATAAGCTCCATCAACGGCAATCCCAAGACATTAAAGTAACTGCCGTCGATGCTGGCAAACAGCCGCACGCCTTCCTCCTCCAGCTTGTAAGCCCCCACCGCGTGGCGGATGCTGTCCCAGTTCCGGGCAACATAGTCTTCCAGATACGCGTCCGTGCATCTGCGCATGACCAGCCGGACCTGTCCAACATGGCGCCAGACGGGCTCACCATCGCGATAGATGACAGCCGCTGACAGCAGCATATGACGCTTGCCCCGCATCTCCTTCAACTGAGTCAACGCAACCTCGGCATTCACCGATTTTGAAAGAATTTTACCATCAAAATCAAGAACTTGATCGCATCCAAGAACAAGTTTTCCAGGATGCTTTCCGCTGATTTTGCGCGCCTTGGCCTCTGCAAGCGCATCGGCGATGTCCCGCGGCGGCGCCTCTTCGGCCAGCAGCGCGGCCTTGATCGCCTCCTCGTCCAGACGGGGTACGTCAATATCGAAATCGACCCCCGCTTGACGCAGCAGATGCGCCCGGATTTCAGAACCAGAAGCCAGCACAATGTGGGCAGTCATGTGGAAAACCCCGTGGGAAAGAAGCAGACGGTTTCAGAACGTTTTGTATGGTTTTCGGCGGTTAAGTAAAGACTCCAGGGGTTGACGCAAATCTCAGGATTCAGCCCGCTGAGTCGTCCTTTGTGAGTCAGGATAACTTTGTTTTCGTGGATATGCCGGCTCTCCCCGGATCATCCCGCTGTTATCCCCAAGCACGGGAAAGTTAAGACATCCCTAATGCGCCTTATTTTCTTGGCGCCGGCGGAAATTCCTCTCCTCCTGTCCCGTCCACGCTGGAATCTTATCCTTGCTGGGGATAAGCGGAGGAGGATTCACTTATCCACCGGAATCCATGCACACTACAAAAACATCATCCTTCTAATACTTCTTTATTTATTAGGGTGATCAGACCAGATCGGAGAGAACTGCCCATGGACCTGAGCCACGTGATGTTCACGCTCTACCCATATGCCAAGTCTCTGCATATCATGGCTGTACTCAGCTGGATGGCAGGTCTCTTCTATCTCCCGCGTCTGTTCGTGTATCACGTGGAGCAAGCTGTGAATGTGCAGGACACCGTGCCAATCTTCCTGCAGATGGAAGAAAAGCTTCTCAGGGTCATCATGCGTCCCGCCATGTACGTGTCCTGGGCGGCGGGGCTGTTCATTGTGCTGACGCCTGGGATTGTCGATTGGACCTATCTCTGGCCTTGGACCAAAGGGGTGTCGGTAATAGCCATGACCTGGTTCCATCATTGGCTTTTGTTCCGCCACCGCGACTTCAAAGAAGGGCGGAACAGACTGACGGGGCGGCAGTTCAGACTGATGAACGAAGTGCCCACGGTGCTGATGGCGGTGATTGTTGTGTCCGTGATCTTCAAATTCTGACGCAGAGGTGCAGAAACAGGCCCAGCAGTGCCCGAATGTTCGCAGCCGGCGTTTGACTCACCAGGAACGAGTCCTTATGTATGGCTCTCAACGGGCCCGTCCGGGCAACCGTGTTTTCCAAACTTGTCGTGTGACCGACCCCCGGGTGAGCGGGGAGTAGAGGCCGTATCCATATGACCGTGCAATCCCTGAATCTGTCCGATCTCAAGGCGAAAAGCCCCAAAGCGCTGCTGGCAATGGCCGAGGAGCTGGAGATCGAAAACGCCTCGACCATGCGCAAGGGCGAGATGATGTTCCAGATCCTGCGCGAACGTGCAGATGAAAGCTGGGACATTGGCGGTGACGGGGTGCTGGAAGTGCTTCAGGACGGTTTCGGCTTTCTGCGGTCGCCTGAAGCCAATTATCTGCCGGGTCCGGACGACATCTATGTCTCCCCGGACATGATCCGCCAGTACTCCCTGCGCACCGGTGACACGGTGGAAGGCCAGATCAAAGCGCCGCTGGAAACCGAACGTTATTTTGCGCTGACCAATGTCACCATGATCAACTTCGAAGAGCCGGAAAAGGCGCGCCACAAAATCGCCTTTGACAACCTCACGCCGCTCTACCCGGATGAGCGTCTGAAGATGGAGGTCGAGGATCCTACCATCAAAGACCGCTCCGCCCGGGTGATCGACCTGGTGGCCCCCATCGGCAAGGGCCAGCGTTCGCTGATCGTGGCACCGCCGCGGACCGGCAAGACTGTGATTCTGCAAAACATCGCCCACTCGATTGAGAAGAACCACCCCGAATGCTATCTGATCGTTCTGCTGATCGACGAACGCCCGGAAGAGGTAACCGACATGCAGCGCTCGGTGAAGGGCGAGGTCGTGTCCTCGACCTTTGACGAGCCGGCAACGCGCCACGTTGCGGTGTCCGAGATGGTGATTGAGAAAGCCAAGCGCCTGGTAGAACATAAGCGAGATGTTGTGATTCTTCTCGATTCTATCACAAGACTTGGTAGGGCCTTTAACACCGTTGTGCCGTCTTCCGGCAAGGTTCTGACTGGTGGTGTCGACGCCAACGCCCTGCAGCGCCCCAAGCGTTTCTTTGGTGCCGCGCGGAACATCGAAGAGGGTGGTTCGCTCACCATCATCGCAACCGCGCTGATCGACACCGGCAGCCGCATGGACGAAGTGATCTTCGAAGAATTCAAGGGCACCGGTAACTCGGAAATCGTGCTGGACCGCAAGATTGCCGACAAGCGCGTCTTCCCGGCCATCGACATCCTCAAGTCCGGCACCCGCAAGGAAGACCTGCTGGTCGACAAGGTCGACCTGGCCAAAACTTTTGTTCTGCGCCGGATCCTGAACCCGATGGGGACTACGGACGCAATTGAGTTCCTGCTATCCAAGCTGAAGCAGACCAAGTCGAACACTGAGTTTTTCGACTCGATGAATACCTGATCCGGGCCGGCAAGAGAGAAGGGCCACCCGATGGACACGATCTTTGCGCTGGCCTCCGCCCAGGGGAAGGCAGGGGTCGCGGTGATCCGCGTCTCTGGCCCCTTGGCGCTTGAGGCCGGCGCGCAGCTTTGCGGCAATGAACTGCCGGCACGGGGCACAAGCCTGCGAATTCTCAAGAATGAGGCAGGTGAACGCCTGGACGAAGCCCTGGTCCTGACATTTACGTCTCCCAACAGTTTTACCGGTGAAAATACCGTTGAATTTCAGACACATGGTAGTACTGCGGTGGTGGCTGCAGTGCTGGATTCGCTGGGCCGAACCGATGGATTGCGGATGGCCGAACCCGGCGAGTTCACCCGCAGGGCGCTGGAAAACGGCAACCTCGATCTGGCGCAGGTCGAAGGGCTTGCCGATCTGATTGATGCCGAAACCGAAGCACAGCGCAAACAGGCGCAGGCCATTCTTGCCGGCGCGTTGGGGGAGCTGGCCGAGGGGTGGCGAGCCAAACTGATCCGTGCGGCTTCCTTGATCGAAGTAACCATCGATTTTGCAGATGAAGAGGTTCCGGTAGACGTCACACCCGAAGTCACTGCGCTTTTGGCAGATGTTCAGGCCGGCCTCGAAAAAGAATCCGTTGGCGTGAGGATTGCCGAACGGATCCGCAGCGGGTTTGAAGTGGCAATTGTAGGAGCACCGAATGTTGGCAAGTCCACGCTTCTGAACGCGTTGGCCGGGCGGGAGGCAGCCATCACCTCGGAGTACGCCGGCACCACCCGGGATATTATCGAAGTGCGTATGGATCTTTCCGGATTGCCGGTCACTTTGCTCGACACTGCCGGCCTGCGCGACACTGAGGATCACGTCGAGGGCATCGGAATCGCGCTTGCTCGGAAACGGGCAGAGGACGCGGACTTGCGTGTCTTTCTGGCGGAGGATGACGAAATCCTCGATGTGGAAATGCGCGTTGGCGATATTCGGCTGCGTCCCAAGGCTGACTTGCGGTCCGACGACGAGGGTGCTGTTTCCGGACGCTCGGGGCAGGGGGTCGACAGGCTTGTCGATCATGTCTCATCGGTTCTGAAAAACCGTTCAGGCCAGGCCAGTATTGCGACCCGGGCGCGGCACCGAGATGCAATGTTGCTGGCGCTTGCCAACCTGACGGATGCGCAGGATATCCTGCGGCGCGGCCCGGAATTCTATGATATAGCAGCCGAGGAAATGCGCTCAGCCATTCGGGCGCTGGAAATGCTGGTTGGTCGGATTGGGGTTGAAAATCTCCTGGATGAGATTTTCTCGAGTTTCTGCCTGGGAAAATGAAGGAGTGTTTCACGTGAAACATTCAGCATATGACGTGATAGTTGTTGGCGGCGGCCATGCCGGCACCGAGGCGGCCCATGCTGCCGCCCGCATGGGGGTCAGGACAGCTCTCGTGACGTTGGACCATAAGGGGATCGGTGTAATGTCCTGCAATCCAGCCATTGGCGGATTGGGGAAGGGGCACCTTGTCAGGGAAATTGACGCGCTTGACGGAGTCATGGGGCGTGTGGCTGACCTGGCCGGCATTCAATTCCGGCTTTTGAACCGACGCAAGGGGCCCGCAGTGCAAGGGCCGCGGGCGCAGTCCGACCGGTCTATCTACCGCAGAGAGATGCTGAGGCTGACGAACGCGCAACCCAACCTGGACGTAATTGAAGGTGAAGTTGTCGACTTCATCATGAATGCTGACACCGTCTCAGGTGTGATCCTGGCTGATGGCAGCGGAATTTCTAGTCAATCTGTTGTTCTGACCTCGGGAACTTTCCTGCGCGGGGTTATTCACATCGGCGATGTTTCGAAGCCCGGCGGCCGGATGGGAGACAACCCATCGGTTAAACTCGCTGAACGCCTCGACAGTTTCGAGCTGCCACTGGGCCGATTGAAAACCGGAACTCCGCCACGATTGGACGGAAGAACAATCAACTGGGACATCCTGGATGCACAGCCCGGCGATGCGGACCCCGTCTTCTTCTCCTTCCTGACTAAGTCCCTGAGCGCCAGGCAAGTCTCCTGTGGAATCACCCATACCAACGCCCGGACGCATGAAATCATTCAACAGAACCTCGAACGTTCGGCCATGTATGGCGGTCATATCGAGGGGGTGGGGCCCCGGTACTGCCCGTCTATTGAGGATAAGATTGTCCGCTTCGCAGATAAGGAGTCGCACCAGATCTTCTTGGAGCCGGAGGGCATCTCGGATCATACAGTCTATCCGAACGGCATTTCCACCAGTCTGCCCGAGGACGTGCAGGAGGCCTATGTCCGTTCGATCGAGGGGCTGGAGCAGGCCGTCATCCTGCAACCCGGATACGCGATTGAATACGATTATGTTGACCCGAGGGCGCTGACTCGTGAGTTGTCCCTCAAAGATGTGCCTGGGTTGTACCTTGCCGGTCAGATCAATGGGACAACGGGATACGAGGAAGCCGCTGCTCAGGGTCTGGTGGCCGGCCTAAACGCCGCCCGGAGGTCCCGGGGGGAGGAGCCAGTCACCTTTAGCCGCTCAAACAGCTATATCGGTGTCATGGTTGATGACCTTACAACAAATGGTGTTACCGAACCCTACCGCATGTTCACCTCCCGTGCTGAGTTCCGCCTGTCTTTGCGCGCTGACAATGCGGATCAGCGTCTTACGCCTTTGGCTATTGGCCTTGGTTGCGCCGGCGAAGACCGCCGGAACGCGTTTCTGAGAAAAAGTGAGCAACTGGCTGCAGCCCGAGGTGTGTTGGAGGCGGAAAGCTTTACTCCAAAGCAGGTCTTGGAAGCGGGAATTCGCGTCAATCAGGACGGAAACCGGAGGACAGGCCTGGATATCCTCGCCTTCCCCGACGTGGTTTTTGAAGATCTTCTGCCCCTGGTTCCGGAGTTGAGCGATGTCACAGGAGAGATCCGCCGGCAAGTGGAACGCGATGCCCTGTACGCGAATTACATCTCACGGCAAGAGCGTGAGGTCTCGGCATTGAAGAAGGATGAGGGGTATGTGATTCCCCGGGAGTTCCGCTACGACGGGATTGAAGGGCTGTCAAAAGAACTGCAGCAGAAACTGATCCGCGCGCGTCCGGAAACTCTGGCCAAGGCGGCGCGTATTGACGGGATGACGCCTGCGGCATTGGCTTTGCTCCTCGCACGATTGAGACGGGATGCGGCCAGGCAGGAAAAATCGGCATGAATCTCGAGAAAATTTTTGGAGCGCTCGATGTTTCACGTGAAACAATGCTGCGCCTAGAAGTCTTTGAGAAAGTGATCCGGAAATGGAACCCGAAGATCAATTTGGTGTCCAAAGCCAGTTTGGAGCACCTGTGGGCACGGCATATCGCTGATTCGATTCAGATATTCCGCTGCACGGATGCTCCAAGCCATTGGGTGGACATTGGTAGCGGTGGCGGATTTCCCGGGTTGATCGTTGCGATAATTGCGGCGGAAGAAGCGCCAGGGATGAGAATGACGTTGATCGAGAGCGATCAGCGCAAGTCTGCGTTTCTGAGAACATCCGCGCGCGAATGCGGAGTGGCCGTGAATGTCTTGACGCAGCGGATTGAGAAGGCTGAACCGCAACAGGCAGGGGTTCTGTCTGCCCGCGCTCTGGCCGATCTGCCGATGCTGTTGGAGTTTTCCGAGCGGCACTTGGACCGGGACGGAGTTGCCCTTTTCCCGAAAGGGGAAAGATGGAAAAAAGAAGTGGATAACGCGCGGCAGCGATGGCAGTTCAACGCGGAACCGGTTAAAAGTTTGACAGAACCAGAAGCAGTAATCCTGAAAATTTGGGGAGTGGCACGTGTCTGATTATTCCCGCCCGGAGGGGCCTCGTATTATCGCGGTGGCAAATCAAAAAGGCGGGGTGGGAAAGACAACGACAGCCATAAACCTGGCGGCCGCTCTGGTGGAATGCGGGCTGCGGGTTTTGGTTGTGGATCTGGACCCGCAGGGAAATGCTTCCACTGGTTTGGGGATTGAGCCTTCGGACCGGGATCTGACCACTTATGATCTTCTCGTAGAGGATGCTTCTCTGACCGATGTCATCCGGCGGACAGAGATCGAAGATCTGTGCATCATCCCGGCGACGGTGGACCTAAGCTCTGCGGATATTGAGTTGTTCACCAATGAAAAGCGCAGTTTTCTGCTGCATGATGCACTCCGTCAGACCGCAATGGACGATTATGACTGGGATTATGTTCTGATCGACTGCCCGCCGTCTTTGAACCTTCTGACGGTCAACGCGATGGTGGCAGCGCATTCAGTTCTGGTTCCTTTGCAAAGCGAGTTTTTTGCATTGGAAGGGGTCACCCAGCTGATGCTGACGATCCGAGAAGTCCGGCAGTCTGCGAATCCAAATTTGCGGATCGAGGGAATTGTCCTGACGATGTACGACCGCCGGAATAATCTGTCGCAGCAGGTTGAGCAGGACGCCCGGGAGAATCTGGGAGATCTGGTGTTCCAAACCAAGATTCCGCGCAATGTGCGGGTTAGCGAGGCGCCGTCATATGCGCAGCCCGTTCTGAACTACGATACAAACTCCCTGGGCGCACAGGCCTACCGCGCTCTGGCGGAAGAAATCCTGAATAAACATCACAAGATAGCGGCGTAAATGCAGAACACTTACCGGAGGCAACCATGGCAGACAAAAGAACAAAACCACGCGGGCTGGGCCGGGGATTGTCAGCGTTGATGGCAGATGTGAACCCTGCGCCGGTGAGCACGCAGGCTGAGGCACCGCGGAATGCGGAAATTCTGGTGCCGATCGAAAATGTTGTTGCCAACCCGAACCAGCCGCGCCGGCAGTTCCTGCAGGAAGATCTGGACGATCTGACCGCATCCATCAAGGAAAAGGGCGTTCTGCAGCCTTTGATCGTGCGGCCGCGGTCTGGCGGGAAATACGAGATCGTGGCTGGCGAACGCCGCTGGCGGGCGTCCCAGGCGGCGCAGCTGCATGAAGTTCCGGTTCTGATCCGGGATTACTCTGACCTTGAGATGATGGAAGTTGCCATCATCGAAAACATCCAGCGTTCGGATCTGAACGCAATGGAAGAGGCGCAGAGCTACAAGCAGCTGATGGAAAAGTTCGGCCATACACAGGAAAAGATGGCAGAGGCACTTGGTAAGAGCCGCAGCCACATTGCCAATCTGGTCCGTTTGCTGCATCTGCCGGAGGATGTGCAGATCCTGGTGCATGAACGCAAGTTGTCGGCCGGCCACGCGCGGGCGCTTATTACTTCGGACAACGCTTCCGACCTGGCAGTGAAGATTGTCAAAGGCGGGCTGTCAGTCCGGGCAACGGAAGCTTTGGTCAAGAAGGACGCCGCGGGTGTTCAAAGCACGACAGCGAAGAAGCCTCGGAAAGCGCCGGAGAAAGATTCGGACACCCGGGCGCTGGAAGGCGACCTGTCGGCGATGCTGAAGATGAAAGTGTCCATCGACCACAAGGCGGGCGGGGAGGCTGGTTCGGTAACGATCAGCTATGAAAACCTGGATCAGCTGGATGCGCTGTGCAATCTGCTTAGCCGCTAGGCCTGCTCCAGATAAAGATAAGCACGGCTGAAAGAACCACTGCCTGAATGCCCAATACGGTATTGGGGGCGCCAAGCAACAAAGATACTGCAAATACGGCGGCAATCGAAAAGGTTGCCGCCCTTTTTGCGCCTGGCCGAATAGCGCCCCTGTCCCGCCAATCCATGATCATCGGGCCGAAAATATTGTGATCAACGATCCAGGCATGCAGCCGCTCCGAGGAATTGGCAAAGAAGAACGCAGCGAGGAGCAGGAAAGGAACAGTGGGCAGGAGAGGCAGGACTATCCCAATGACGGCCAAGGCGACACAGAGCAGTCCTAAGCCGGCATAAAGAAAACGCATAGCATCAATCCGTCAACAGTTCGCGGAGCACCGCATTCAATACTGCGCGGCCTTGATCCGTCGCGCGAAGCCTCTGGTCAGAGATAGTGACCATGCCCAACTGTACAAGGTCTTCGAGCCGCCTCTCTGGCAGTTTCTGGCCCGAAAGCTGGGTATAGCGCCCCATATCCAGTCCTTCGGAAAGGCGCATCCCCATCATCAGGTATTCTGCCGCAGCATCTACGGGGGAGAGGGACTCTCGCAGGGATTCTCCGTTGCCTTTGTTAACCGCTTCCAGCCATGCTCCGGGTGCCAAGTGGGTTTCGGTGGCATACCGAGTACCGCCCAAGGTCAGGCGGCCATGGGCTCCGGGGCCGATCCCGGCGTAGTCGCCATAACGCCAGTAAATCAGGTTGTGGCGGGATTCAGACCCGGGCCTGGCGTGGTTGGAAATTTCATACCCATTCATGCCGAAGCCAGCGCAAATCTCCTGGGTGGCCAGATACATGTCCGCTGCAGTGTCGTCTTCCGGCAGTCCGCGCAGTTTGCCACGGGCATAGCGGTCACCGAATGCGGTGCCGTCTTCGATTGTAAGCTGGTAAAGGGACAGGTGGTCAATCGCCATGGAAAGGGCCTGGTGCAGCTCTGTTTTCCAGGCGTCCAGTGTCTGCCCCTGACGGGCATAGATCAGGTCAAAGCTGACCCGGTCAAAACAGCTTCGGGCGATGTCAAAGGCGGCCTTGGCCTCTGAGACACTGTGGATGCGGCCAAGCCGCCGCAGGTCCTCATCGTTCAGAGCCTGAATGCCCATGGAGACCCTGTTGACCCCTGCGTCACGGTATCCCGCAAAGCGGCCGGCATCGACAGATCCGGGGTTCGCCTCAAGTGAGATCTCCATGTCATTGGCAAAGGGCCAAATTTCACGTGCACGGCCGATAATCGCGGCCACGGTTTCGGGCTGCATCAGAGAGGGGGTGCCGCCGCCAAAGAAAACCGTGTTCAGCAATCGTCCCGGAAGTTGTTCCGAGAGTCTGTCCAGCTCAGCCAGATAGGCCCGAACCCATAGTTTCTGGTCTATTTTTGCGGAGACATGACTGTTGAAGTCGCAATAGGGGCACTTGGCCTGGCAATAGGGCCAATGCACGTAAAGGCCAAAGCCCCCATTGCGCCAGTCATCCACCGAAACAGCCTTGGACAAAGTGGGCAACGGCCTGGCCGCGGTGGCTGATCTTGTTTTTTTCCGCCGGGTCCATTTCGGCGCAGGTGATGCTGTAGCCGTCCGGCTGGAACATCGGGTCATAGCCAAAGCCGTTTTCGCCGCGGATCGGCCAGACCAGCTGGCCCGGCATCACGCCTTCGAATACCTCGTCATGACCATCCGGCCAGGCAATGACCAGGGTGCAGCGGAACTGGGCGGTACGGGGGGCGTGCGCGCCGACCGCGTTCAGCTCATCGTTTGCCCGGTTCATAGCCATTACAAAATTGCGGCCTTCCGGCGATTCCGCCCAGTCAGCAGTATAGACGCCGGGGGCACCGTTCAGGGCGTCGATGGTGATGCCGGAATCATCGGACAGGGCAGGGAGGCCGGTTGCCTTGGCCGCGGCATGGGCCTTGATCCGGGCATTGCCGACAAAGGTGTCTTCGGTCTCCTCCGGTTCCGGCAGATCCATCTCGCCGGCCCCGATCACAGTCACACCATAGGGGGCGAGGATCTCGGCGATCTCGTTCAGCTTGCCCTGGTTGTGGGTGGCGACAAGCAGCTTGCCGCCTTCCAGTTTTCGGGTCATTTGCAGGCGGCCTTCTGCATTTCAGCAAGTTCGGCGGTGCCCTTGGCGGCCAGGTCCATCAGCTGCTCCATCTGAACGCGGGAGAAGACGGAACCTTCGGCGGACATCTGCACTTCGATCAGCTTGCCGGAGCCGGTCATGATGAAGTTGCCGTCAACGCCGGCCTCGGAGTCTTCGGGGTAGTCCAGGTCCAGCACCGGCTGGCCGGCGTAGATACCGCAGGACACCGCTGAGACCGGATCCAGAAGCGGGTCGATTTGCACGTCGCCGGCTTTCATCAGCTTGTTGACCGCCAGGCGCAGCGCCACCCAGCCGCCGGTGATCGAGGCGCAGCGGGTGCCGCCGTCCGCCTGCAGCACGTCACAGTCGACGGTGATCTGGCGCTCGCCTAGAGCCACACGGTCGACGCCTGCCCGCAGGGCGCGGCCGATCAGGCGCTGGATTTCGACGGTGCGGCCACCCTGTTTGCCAGAAGCGGCTTCGCGGCGCATCCGGGTGTTGGTGGCACGCGGCAGCATGCCATATTCAGCGGTGACCCAGCCCAAGCCGGTGCCCTTGATGAAGGGCGGCACCCGGTCCTCGATAGTGGCGGTGCATAGAACGTGGGTGTCGCCCGCTTTGATCAGGCAGGAGCCCTCGGCGTGTTTGGTGAATCCGGTCTCGATTGAGACAGGGCGCATTTCATTCAGTTCTCTTCCTGAGGGTCGCATGGCAGATCCTTTTTCTGTTGGCTTGGGGATATCCCCCGGGCGCAGGGCTATGCAAGCCCGATTGACCTTTTGCCGCTGTGCTCTTTAATGACATCCTGATGCCGGGTTCATATGTTGAATCCCCAGAAAATGCTGGAAGACCCATGAGCGATGCGATCAACATTCTGCAGGACATGAACGACCGCTCCCGGGAAGTGTTTCGGGCGGTGGTGGAAAACTACCTGGAGAGCGGCGATCCGGTGGGCAGCCGGACGCTGACCCGCTCGCTGAGCGAGAAGGTGAGCGCGGCAACCGTGCGCAATGTCATGCAGGACTTGGAATATCTCGGCCTTCTGGACAGCCCGCATGTGAGTGCGGGGCGGGTGCCGACCCAGATGGGGCTGCGAATGTTCGTCGATGGTTTGCTTGAGGTTGGCGACCTCAACATGAAGGACCGTGAGAAGATTGATGCGACGCTGGGCAAAAATGCCGGCGACGTGGGCGGAATGCTGGACCGGGTCGGGGCTGCGCTGTCGGGGGTGACACAGGGGGCCTCGCTGGTGCTGACCCCCAAGCATGAGGCCGAAATCCGCCATATCGAGTTTGTCTCGCTGGCGCATGATCGGGCGCTGGTGGTTCTGGTGTTCTCGGACGGGCATGTGGAGAATCGCCTGTTCACCCCGCCGCCGGGGCAGACGCCCAGCTCGATGCGGGAGGCGGCCAATTTCCTCAATGCGCTGATCGAGGGCAGAACTCTGAGTGAAGTGCAGCGGCAGATCCAAAAGGAGATCTCGGCGCGGCGGCAGGAAATCGACAGTCTCGCACACGCAATGATTGAAAGCGGGCTGGCGGTTTGGGAAGATGACGGCAGCGAGCAGGCCCGGCTGATTGTGCGCGGCCGGGCGAATCTACTGGCAGAAACTGGTGTGGCGGAGGAGCTGGAGAGGATACGGACCCTGTTTGATGACCTGGAGCGCAAGCGCGATATCGCCGAATTTCTGGAACTGACCGAGGAAGGCGAGGGCGTGCGCATTTTTATTGGTTCGGAGAACAAACTTTTCTCACTTTCGGGTTCCTCTTTGGTGGTGTCTCCCTATATGAACGCGGATCGAAAGATCATCGGCGCGGTGGGTGTGATTGGCCCGACGCGCCTGAATTACGGACGGATTGTGCCGATTGTGGACTACACGGCGCAACTGGTCGGCAAACTGTTGTCGGACCGGAGTTAGAGGTGAAACATGGCAGAGCTCAAGGACGAAGACTTTCTGGATGACATCGCCGCCGCGGAGGCTGAAGAGCTGGCGGCGCAGACCGAGGAATTCGACGATGCCTCGCTGGAAATCGATGCCCTCCGGGCGGAACGGGATGAGCTGAAGGACCGCTTCATGCGGGCGCTGGCGGATGCCGAAAACGCCCGCAAGCGCGGTGACAAGGCGCGGCGGGAAGCAGAGCAGTATGGCGGCTCGAAACTGGCCCGCGACATGCTGCCGGTCTATGACAACATGAAACGCGCGATTGAGGCCGCAACTGATGAGCAGCGCGAGGTGTCCGCGGCGCTGATCGAGGGCGTGGAATTGACCATGCGTTCGCTGCTGGGCGTGTTTGAAAAGCACGGCGTCCGGATTGTTTCGCCCGAGGTCGGCGACAAGTTTGATCCGCAGGTGCATGAGGCGATGTTCGAGGCGCCGGTGCCGGGAACCAAGGCAGGCGACATCATCCAGGTTTCCGCTGAAGGCTTCATGCTGCACGACCGGCTGCTGCGGGCGGCGCAGGTCGGTGTGTCTTCGACACCGGCAAGCTGATTGTGAACAGGCCCTGACGGGCCTGTGCCTTCGGCGGGAGAATTTTCGGAAAGATGAAACAGCGGTTCCGTTTCGGGGCCGCTGTTTCTGGTTTCAGACTGCCGCTTCTTTCAACTTGTAGAGCACCTCCAGCGCTTCCCGTGGAGAGAGGTCGTCGGGGTGGATGCTTGCAAGCATTTCTTCGGCAGGGGAACGTCCGGAAGGGGGGGAGGACTGCGGCGGCGGGGCAGCGGCAAAGAGAGGCAGGTCGTCGATCCGGATTTTCGATCCGCCTTCGCGGCTGCCTTGTTCCAGCATGTCAAGCACGTTGCGGGCCCGTGCGACGACCGTGGCGGGGAGACCTGCGAGCTGTGCCACCTGCACACCATAGGAACGGTCGGCAGCGCCTTTGCGCACTTCATGCAGAAAGATCACTTCGCCCTCCCATTCCTTGACCGCGACAGTGGCATTGTCGACACCTTCCAGCTTGGCGGCGAGTTGGGTCAGCTCGTGGTAATGGGTGGCAAACAGTGCGCGGGAGCGGTTCACTTCGTGCAAGTGTTCCAGCGTGGCCCAGGCGATGGAGAGGCCGTCATATGTGGCGGTGCCGCGGCCGATTTCATCGAGGATAACGAGGGCGCGGTCGTCTGCCTGGTTGAGGATGGCGGCGGTTTCGACCATTTCCACCATGAAGGTGGAGCGGCCGCGGGCCAGATCGTCGGAGGCACCGACACGGCTGAACAGCTGGCTGACCAGACCGATATGGGTGTTTTCTGCCGGGACGTAACTGCCCATCTGCGCCAGCAGGGCAATCAGTGCGTTCTGGCGCAGAAAGGTCGATTTACCGGCCATGTTGGGACCCGTCAGCAGCCAGACGGCGGCGCCGTCCTGGGCAGTGAGGTCGCAGTCATTGGCCACAAAAGTCTCGCCGGCCTGCTGGCGCAGGGCCTGTTCCACAACCGGATGGCGGCCGCCTTCCACGTGGAAGGCGCGACTGTTGTCGACCCTGGGCCGGGTCCAGTTTTCCCCCCGGGCGAGGTCGGCCAACCCGGTCAGAAGGTCCAGCTCAGCCAGCCCGCGCGCTGCGGTGCTGAGACGGGCGGCTGCGTCCATAATGGCGCTGGAAAGCCTCGCATAGAGCCGCTTTTCAATCTCAAGCGCCAGGTTTCCGGCGTTCAGGATGCGGGTTTCGATCTCGCTCAGCTCGACTGTGGTGAAACGCACCTGGTTGGCGGTGGTCTGGCGGTGGATATAGGTTTCATTCAGCGGCGGCGACATCATCTTGTCCGCGTGGGTTGCGGTGGTTTCGATGAAATAGCCCAGCACGTTGTTGTGCTTGATCTTCAGAGACGCGACGCCGGTATGTTCCGCGTACTTCTTCTGCATGGAGGCGATGACCGAACGGCCTTCGTCGCGAAGGGTGCGCGCTTCGTCCAGGTCCAGGTCATAACCGGCTGCGATGAAACCGCCGTCCCGTGCCAGCAGGGGCGGTTCGGCGACAAGCGCGGCGTCCAGAAGAGAGAGCAGATCGTCAAAGCCCTGCAGATCCGAGATCGCACCGGCGATCAGCGCGGGCAGGTCCTTGCCTGCGCAGAGCTCCGCGATCACCTCTGCCTGGGACAGGCCATTGCGGATGGCCGCCAGGTCGCGCGGCCCGCCGCGTTCCAGGGCCAGGCGGGAGAGAGCCCGGTCCAGGTCCGGTGTCTTGCGCAAAGCGGCGCGCAGGTCTTCGGCGGTCTGAGTGTGCTCCACCGCGAAGTCCAGGGCGGCAAGGCGCCGTTGAATGGTGTCCAGACTGCGCGACGGGCTGGAGAGCCTTTGTTCCAGCAGGCGGGCGCCGCCGGGGGTAACGGTCCGGTCGACCACCGACAGCAGCGAGCCGGCTCGGCCGCCGGATAGCGAACGCGTCAGTTCCAGATTGCGGCGGGTGGCGGCATCGATCTGAACCACCCGGTCCTGCGCTTCCTGCTGGGGCGGCTGCAGCAGCGGCAGTTTGCCCTTCTGGGTGATCTCCAGATAGTCGATCAGCGCGCCCATAGCTGAGACCTCGGCGCGGGTAAAGCTGCCGAAGCCGTCCAGCGCGCTGACATTGAACAGGCTGCAGATACGTTTCTCGGCTGCGGTGCTGTCAAAGCTGGCCTTGCCAAGCGGCGTTAGCGGGATTTTGTATTCATCGGCCAGCGGGCGGGCAGCGTCATAGGCTGGGCCATCGGCGACAATCAGCTCGGACGGGGCCAGACGCGCGAGTTCCGGTGACAGGCGGACCCGCGCAACCGGCATCACGTGGAACGCCCCGGTGGAGATATCGGCCCAGGCCAGGGCGGCCGCGTCCCTGAGTTCGGAATAGGCGACCAGGAAGTTGTGGCGCCGCGCCTCCAGCAGGGAATCCTCGGTCAGGGTGCCGGGTGTCACCAGCCGCACGACATCGCGCTTTACCACCGATTTGGAGCCGCGTTTCTTGGCCTCAGCCGGGCTTTCCAGCTGCTCCCCCACGGCCACGCGGAAGCCCTTGCGGATCAGCGTCAGCAAGTAGCCCTCGGCGGCATGGACCGGGACGCCGCACATCGGGATGTCGTCACCATTGTGCTTGCCGCGTTTGGTCAGGGCGATGTCCAGCGCTTCCGCCGCGTTCACGGCGTCCTCAAAGAACATCTCGTAGAAGTCGCCCATCCGGTAGAACAGCAGCGCGTCCGGATGCGATGCCTTGATCTCCAGATATTGCGCCATCATGGGCGTTACGGTCATGAAAGGTCCCCCGGGTCGTCGTTGTCAGACATCTACAATGGGGGCGGTCCGAGGAAAACCCGGATGTGGCTGCCACCGGGTGCGCCGGCGGCAGCCTGCTGTCAGTAGAGGTTGCGCAGGGTGTCAGGCATCGTATTGACAATGGAAAGCGACAGCGTGCTCAGCTGCTGCTGCGCTTGCAGGGCCAGCAGCTTGGTCGCTGCTTCCTCCATACTGGTGTCGATCGTGGAACTGACGCCTTGGGTAATCGAATCCGACATCTTGCTGACAAAACTCCCCTGATCAGCAAGCTGATTGGCGCTGGCGCCCAATGCGGCCGAACTGTCGATCGCGTAGGACAGAAAGCCTTCGATCTCTCCTAGGGCCGTCAGCGCGCTGGCGCCGTCGGTGATCGCGGTGCGGTTGCCAAGGTCGAATTGCGGGCTGCCTTCGAAGTCCACGCCATCAACACTCAGAGTCGACAGGCTGCCTGTGCCCGACAGCCCGGAGGGAACGGTCAGCGAGGTTCCGCCGGCACCGTCGACATCCGTTTTCAGCAGGTTCACTCCGTTGAAGCCGGAGGCGGAGATGATCGAATTGATCTGCTCGGTCTTCTGCGCCATGGCCGCTTCGAATTTGCTGAAGTCACCCATGCCGCTGCTGGCCATCACTGCGAGCGACCGCATCTCGGTCAGGGTTTCGGTGATTTGTTCCGCCCCGGCGGAGGCCACCGCCACGGTGGCTTCGCCCATCGAGAGGGAATCGGAGACCGACCTCAATCCTGAGATATCCGAATTCATCAGCTCGGAAATCGCCCAGAGGGCGGCGTTGTCCTGGGCTGTATTGACGTCCTGGCCGGTGGAGATGCTGTCTTGGACGGTGTTCAGCTGGCTATTGACGCCACCCAATGTCTGCAAGGCAACAAGTGCACCGGAATTATTGTGGAAGCTTATCATTCCGCAAGGTTCCTTTCTTGATCCGAATGCCCGGAGTACGGGCGGACAGTTGTCCTTCTGACGTGTGCTTCCCTGGCTTTTGGAGTCGAGCCGCAGCGCCACCTGCATGCAGGTGCGGGTTAAAACCTATTAAGAAAATACAGCATCCAGTGGTCTGCTTTAAGGCGAAAACCTGACGGTATCCATCGCCTTTTAGCCGCATTTATCTTAATTCTGGCTATACAGATTCTTGAAACCCCGGATTGAGGGGCGCGGTGGGCTGGGCTAAGACGGTCCGCGACGAGGAGAGGACACTGATTTAATGCCCAAGAACAAGATCACCGATGAAGAAGCCCTGGCGTTTCACCTGGAGCCGTCTCCGGGCAAATGGGAGATCAATGCCACCGTCCCGATGACCACGCAGCGGGACCTGTCGCTGGCGTACTCTCCGGGTGTTGCGGTGCCCTGCGAAGCGATCGCGGAAAACCCGGAAACCGCCTATGATTATACCAACAAGGGCAACCTGGTGGCGGTGATTTCCAACGGCACCGCCGTGCTGGGCCTGGGCAACCTGGGCGCACTGGGCTCCAAGCCGGTGATGGAGGGCAAGTCGGTTCTCTTCAAACGGTTCGCAGATGTGAACTCGATCGATATCGAGCTGGACACCGAAGACCCGGACAAGTTCATCGAGGCGGTCAAGCTGATGGGGCCGACCTTTGGCGGCATCAACCTGGAAGACATCAAGGCGCCAGAATGTTTCATCATTGAGCAGAAGCTCAAGGAAGAAATGGATATCCCTGTCTTCCATGACGATCAGCACGGAACCGCGGTGATTTGCGCGGCCGGCCTGATCAACGCGCTGCATCTGTCGGGCAAGAAGATCGAGGACGTGAAGATCGTCCTGAACGGTGCCGGTGCTGCCGGCATCGCCTGTATCGAGCTGCTGAAAGCCATGGGCGCACGGCATGAAAACTGCATTGCCTGCGACACCAAGGGGGTGATCTTCCAGGGCCGCACCGAGGGCATGAACCAGTGGAAATCGGCCCATGCGATCCAGACCGATCTGCGCACCCTGGAGGAGGCGATGCGCGGGGCGGACGTGTTCCTCGGTGTCTCGGTCAAAGGGGCAGTGACCCAGGAAATGGTCGCCTCGATGGCCGATAACCCGGTGATCTTTGCGATGGCCAATCCGGATCCGGAGATCACCCCGGAGGAGGCGCATGAAGTGCGGGTGGATGCCATCGTCGCCACCGGCCGGTCGGACTACCCGAACCAGGTCAACAACGTTCTGGGCTTCCCCTACCTGTTCCGCGGCGCGTTGGATATCCACGCCCGCGCCATCAATGACGAAATGAAAATTGCCTGTGCCCATGCCCTGGCCGCACTTGCGCGCGAGGATGTGCCGGACGAGGTGGCGCTGGCCTATGGCAAGTCTCTGTCCTTCGGGCGCGACTACATCATCCCGACCCCGTTTGACCCGCGCCTGATCCACCGGATCCCGCCGGCAGTGGCCCGGGCAGGCATGGACACAGGTGCGGCCCGCCGTCCGATCGTCGACATGGACGCCTATGAGGTCGGCTTGAAGTCCCGCATGGACCCCACCGCGTCGATCCTGCGCGGCCTGAACGCCCGGGCCCGCTCCGCCCAGTCGCGGATGATCTTTGCCGAGGGCGACGACCCCCGCGCGCTACGCGCCGCGGTGATGTATCAGCGTTCCGGCTTCGGCAAGGCGCTGGTTGTGGGCCGTCAGGAAGATGTACGCGCCAAGCTGGAAAAGGCCGGCCTTGGCGACGCCGTGCGCGAGCTGGAAGTGGTGAACGCCGCCAATACACCGCATTTCGACTTGTACAAGGATTTCCTGTACAACCGCCTGCAGCGCAAGGGTTTTGACCACAAGGACATTCACCGTCTGGTCGGTCGTGACCGCCACGTGTTCTCCAGTCTGATGCTGGCACACGGGCATGGTGACGGCCTGGTCACCGGGGCAACCCGCAAGTCCGCGCATGTTCTGGAACGGATCAACCATGTCTTTGATGCCGACGCCGATCATGGCGTTGCCGGTGTGACCGCACTGCTGCACAAGGGCCGGATCGTGCTGATCGGCGACACACTGGTGCACGAATGGCCGGACGAGAACCATCTCGCCAACATCGCCGAGCGGGCTGCCGGTGTCGCCCGCCACATGGGGCTTGAGCCGCGGGTGGCATTTGTCAGCTTCTCGACCTTCGGCTACCCGGTGTCGGAACGGGCCGAAAAGATGCATGTCGCCCCCACCGTGCTGGACAAGCGCGGCGTCGACTTCGAATACGAGGGTGAAATGACCGTCGACGTGGCGCTGAACGAGCGCGCGCAGCGGTACTACCCTTTCCAGCGTCTGACCGGCCCGGCCAACATCCTGATCGTGCCGGCCCGCCACTCGGCGTCGATCTCGGTCAAGCTGATGCAGGAGATGGGCGGCGCCACCGTGGTCGGTCCGATCCTGTCGGGCATCGACAAGCCGGTCCAGATCTGCTCGACCACTTCGACCACCAATGACATTCTGAACATGGCGGTGCTGGCGGCCTGCAACATCGGGTGATCTGATATGGCGATCTGGAATCTCGGCTCGATCAACGCGGACATGGTTTATGCCATGCCGCATCTGCCGGCGGCCGGGGAGACCCTGGCCGCCCTGCGCCTCGACCGGTTTCTCGGCGGCAAGGGCGCCAACATGTCCGTCGCCGCCACCCGCGCCGGCAGCAAGGTGCATCATATCGGCGCGGTGGGGCCCGATGGGGCTTGGGCGGTCGCGCGGCTGCAGGCCTATGGCGCGGGCACCGGCCACATTGCCCAGGTCGAGACGCCCACCGGCCATGCCATCATCGCTGTGGAGCCTGGCGGTGAAAACCAGATCATCCTGTTTCCCGGCGCCAACCGCGTGCTCGACAGGGATCGGCTGGACCAAGCGCTTACGCAAGCAGACGCCGGCGACATTCTGGTGATGCAGAACGAAACCAGCTTGCAGGCCGAGGCGGCGCAGCTGGGCCGCCAACTGGGCCTGCGGGTGTGTTATGCCGCAGCTCCGTTCGATGCTGAAGCGGTGCAGGCTGTGCTGCCGTATCTGGACTTCCTGATCCTGAATGAGGTCGAGGCCCAGCAGCTTCAGCAGGCCACCGGCGACACCCCCGGTGAAATCGGCGTCAAGGATGTGATCGTCACTCTTGGCGCCAAAGGCGCGCGCCATATCGACGGGGAGACCGGGGCCGTTCTGGAAATACCGGCCTTGCCGGTCGCCGCGGTTGACACAACCGGAGCCGGCGACACCTTCACAGGTTACGTCCTGTCAGCTCTGGACCGCGGGCTGCCAATGGCAGAGGCGATGACCCAGGCCAGCCGAGCCGCAGCGCTGATGGTCACCCGCCGCGGCACCGCGGATGTGATTCCGGACCTGCAGGAAGTCCAGACCGCCCGCTTCTGAACCGGAACGGCCTGCTTCTTTCTGGTTGAAAATACTCCGGGGGAATTGGCCGGAAGGCCAAGGGGGGCAGCGCCCCGTTTCAATGTCCGCTGGCAAACGGCGCTGCGTCGCCCCATAGCTGCGCCACCCTTGCGTCCCGTCCGCAAGCCTGGCGGTAGCGTTTATAGGCTTCCGCCTGCCGCTTGGGCCCGAATCGGGTGAACACCAGACTCTCCCCCTTGTAGTAGTCCTGGTGATAGTCTTCGGCCTCATAAAAGGTCTTCGCCGGCAAAACCGGCGTCACGATCTCTTGCCTCAGAACCTTCTGCGCCGCGGCTTTGACCCTGCTGGCCAGTGCTTCTTCGGCCTTGTTTGAGACAAAAACTGCTGTCCGGTAACTTTCGCCGCGGTCGCAGAACTGGCCGCCCCCGTCAGTCGGATCAACCGAACGGAAGAACATTTCCAGCAGCCGCTCCCGGGACACTTTTGCCGGGTCGAAAATGATTTGCACCGCCTCGTAATGACCGCTGCCGCCGCGCGTCACGTCCTTGTAGGTCGGGTTCTCGATAGTGCCGCCGGTGTAGCCGGAAACGGCTTCAATCACCCCCGGCACGCCCTCAAAATCGCTTTCCACGCACCAGAAGCAGCCGCCGGCCACGGTCAGCACTTTGGTGGGCTGAGCCTGCAGCGGATTGGTTTGCGCCACAATGCCCATGGCAATCAGCCCCATCAGGGTCAAGGGTTTCAGTCTCTCCAGAACACGCATCTCCGCCTCCATCCTGCTTTGATGCCACCCTGCCGGCAGTATCCGCCTCGCTCAAGCCGGCAGCGCAGGCTTTCACGGACAGGTGACATCACGTTATTGCTTGGAAATTGGATCCAATATTACTAACGTGCTGCCAGCAGGAGGTTTCCATGACCAAAAAGATGAGCACTCACCAAGCCGAAGAAGATCAGCGCAACGAGGAGATCATGATCTATTTGAACGGTGAAATTGTTCCCAAGGCCGAGGCCAAGGTGAGCGTTTATGACAGCGGTTTCATGCTGGGCGATGGTGTCTGGGAGGGGCTGCGTCTCTACAATGGCAGCTGGGCATTCATTGACGAGCACCTGGACCGGCTGTTCGAGGCCGCCAAGGCCATTGATCTGGACATCGCTCTGGACCGGAAAAGTGTCAAAAACGCAGTGTTAGAGACACAGAAAGCAAATGGCATGACGACGGACGCCCATGCCCGTCTGATGGTCACGCGGGGCGTAAAGACCCGTCCGTTCCAGCACCCCTCGCTATCCCGGCAGGGTCCGACCATGACCATCATCATGGAGCACTCGCGGCCCGATCTGCCGCGCCCGATCAAGCTGGCCACCGTCCCACATATCCGCGGTTTGCCGATGACCCAGGATCCCAAGCTGAACTCGCATTCCAAACTGAACTGCATCCTCGCCTGTATCGCGGCGGAGAAAGCCGGTGCGGATGAGGCATTGATGCTGGACGTGAATGGCTTTGTGAACACCACCAACGCCTGCAATTTCTTCATTGTGCGCAAGGGCGAGGTTTGGACCTCGACCGGGGATTATTGCATGAACGGAATCACCCGTCAGAAGGTGATCGATCTGTGCCGTGAAAACGGGATCCCGGTATATGAGCGGAATTATTCTCTGGTGGACACCTACGGAGCGGAGGAAGCCTTTCTCACCGGCACTTTCGGCGCACAGACCCCGGTAGGGGAAATCGACGGGCGGCAGATCGGCAGTGGACAGATGGGTCCCGTGACAGAGCGCCTCCGGGGCCTTTACAAGCAACTGATTGAAAAGGAGTGCGCGTGATGCGGATTGCCATGTGGTCAGGCCCGCGGAACCTGTCGACGGCGATGATGTATGCCTTTGGCAACCGCGGCGATTGCGCGGTGGTCGATGAGCCGTTCTATGCTGCCTATCTGGCGATGACCGGTCTCGACCACCCGATGCGGAGTGAAATTCTGGACAGCCAGCCGCAGGATCCCGAAACGGTAGCCCAAGCGCTGCAGGGGCCGGTGCCGGGGGCCAAGCCGTACTACTACCAGAAGCACATGACCCAGCACATGATCCCCGGCGTGCCGCGGGACTGGATGCGCGAGGCGGCCAATGTCTTTCTGATCCGCCATCCGGCGCGGGTGATCGCCTCCTACGCAGCGAAACGGGAGAACCCTACGCTGGAGGATATCGGCTTCCGCCAGCAGGCAGAGCTGTTTGAACTGGTGCGCGGCTGGGGGCAGGCGCCGGTGGTGGTGGACAGCCACGATATCCGCGCCGACCCGGCGGCCAAGCTCGAGCAGCTGTGCGAGGCGATCGGGCTGCCCTATTCGCCAAAGATGCTGAACTGGCCCAAGGGCGGCCACAAGGATGACGGCGTGTGGGCGTCGCATTGGTATGGCGCGGTCTGGAATTCCACCGGATTTGCCGGCGCCGAGGGCCCGTTGCCGGAGGTTCCGGAGGAGCTGCAGCCGGTTTTGAAAGCGGCGATGCCCTGTTATGAGCAGATGAAAGCCGTGAAGATCTGATAGAAAGAGGGGACTTTGCCCCCTCGCGCCTGCAGCGATCACCCCCCAGGATATTTCCAGCCAGAAGAAGATGTTCAGCCGATCAGCTTGCTCAGCTTCATGGCGACCCCCATATCGCCGGAAACCTTGATTTTGCCCATCATCACGGCGGTCATCGGATTCAGCTTGCCGGCGAGCAATTTTTGCAGGTTGTCCGCGGACAGGCGAAGAGTGCAATCGGTGTCGCGGTCCAGTGTCGTGGCATCGCCTTGGGCGAGCACGATGACGCCGTCGCCGCCGCAATCGAATTTCAGTGAGCCGTCGAAGCTTTTACCAGCCAATCCTTCGCGGATGCCTTCTGCGATATCTTGAAGCGCCATGTTTTCCTCCCTTGCCTGACGTGAGCGTTAGGCAGGCAGGGCGGTGCGGGCAATGTTTACCTGGGGAGAAGCGGGCGGATTACCCGCCGGCAAGCGCGTTCTGGGTGAGCGGGCAGGCATGGCCATCGTAGAAGGCGTCAAGCACCTGCTGAAACTCCACCGGCGCGCTGGGTACAGCAGCAAACAGCGTCATCGAAGAGCGCAATTTCTTGGCGTCGACGCCGCCGAGGATTTGCTCGGGCGCTTTGTCCTTGTGGGACAGCATAAGCTGGCTGACCTCGATCAGGCGGGCGCGCAGTTTTTCGTGGTTCAGAAAGGCGGTGGCCTCCGCCAGGTCCTCGATCCCGTAAAGCTGCGCCATGTGGGAGCGTCCGAGCTCGGCCAGCTGGGGAAAGACGAACCACATCCAGTGGCTCGTCTTCTGTCCTGCCGAGAGTTCGCTCAGGACCGCCGCCCAGACGGTGTCCTGAGCCTCGACGAACATATCCAGCTCTTCCGCGAAATCGTCCTCGAATTCGCCGTCCATGCCTTCGTGATCGCTCACTTCTTGATCCGGCGCCCGCGGGCGGCCAGCAGCTTGAGGCGCAGGGCGTTCAGCTGGATGAAGCCTGCGGCGTCCTTCTGGTCGTAGGCGCCGGCGTCTTCTTCAAAGGTCACATGCGCCTCGGAGTAGAGCGAGTTGTCCGACCAGCGGCCCACGGTGGAGGCCAGGCCCTTGTAAAGCTTCACGCGCACGGTGCCGGAGACAAACTCCTGGCTCTTGTCGATGGCGGCCTGCAGCATTTCGCGCTCGGGGCTGTACCAGAAGCCGTTGTAGATCAGCTCGGCATACTGCGGCATCAGCTGGTCTTTCAGGTGCATCGCGCCGCGGTCCATGGTGATCGACTCGATGCCGCGGTGGGCTTCCAGCAGGATGGTGCCGCCCGGGGTCTCGTAGATGCCGCGGGACTTCATGCCGACGAAGCGGCCCTCGACCAGGTCGAGGCGGCCGATGCCGTGCTTACGGCCGTATTCGTTGAGTTCGGTCAGGATGGTTGCCGGGCTCATCGCCTCGCCGTTGATACTGACCGCGTCGCCCTTTTCGAAGCCGATTTCGATGTATTCGGGAGTGTTCGGCGCCTCTTCGGGATGCACGGTGCGCTGGTAGACGTAATCGGGCGCTTCCTGCGCCGGGTCTTCCAGCACCTTGCCTTCGGAGGAGGTGTGCAAGAGGTTGGCGTCGACCGAGAAGGGGGCTTCGCCGCGTTTGTCCTTGGCGACCGGGATCTGATGCGCCTCGGCGAATTCCAGCAGCCTGGTGCGCGAGGATAGGTCCCATTCGCGCCAGGGCGCGATCACTTTGATGTCGGGGTTGAGCGCATAGGCCGCCAGTTCGAACCGCACCTGGTCATTGCCCTTGCCGGTGGCGCCATGGGCAACCGCATCGGCGCCGGTGGCTTCGGCAATCTCGACAAGACGCTTGGAGATCAGCGGGCGGGCAATCGAGGTGCCCAGCAGATAGAGCCCCTCATAGACCGCATTGGCGCGGAACATCGGGAAGACGAAGTCGCGGACAAATTCCTCGCGCACATCCTCGATGAAGATGTTTTCCGGCTTGATGCCCAGCATTTCCGCTTTCTTGCGGGCCGGGTCCAGCTCCTCACCCTGGCCGAGATCGGCGGTGAAGGTGACAACTTCGCAGCCGTATTCGGTCTGCAGCCATTTCAGGATGATCGAGGTGTCGAGGCCGCCGGAATAGGCGAGCACAACTTTCTTGGGCGCGGACATGGAATTCCCTCTCAGGTCAGAACGCCTGCGGCGTAGCGGGTTTTGCCCGGAAGGGCAAGGTTTTCCGGGGTTTCCTAATCAGCTGGGCACGCATAACGTGTGCGTCAAAACGGAACAATCTTTTGGAGAAGGCCCGTATGAAAGGCTGGAGTATTTTCGTCCATTCAGTGGGAATGGTGACGCGGAACATTAGATGGGCGGTGCGGATTGCCCTGGTACCGGTGTTGGTCGGGTTCGGGCTGATTTATGCGGTTCTCAGCTCGGCCGGCATGTCGATTGCTGTCCTGGCTGACGAGGATGCGGTGCGGGAGGCCATGCTGTCTGGAACACTCGGGACGTCATTCTTTCTGGCGACATTAATCCTGCTCGTGGTCGAGCTTTGGGTTTTCGTGTCCTGGCACAGGTTCATTTTGCTGGAAGAGTATCCAGAAGGCTGGTTTCCCCGTTTCCGGGGTGGTCGGATACTCTCCTATCTAGGGCACGGCTTGCTCATGGGTCTGCTTGCGGTCCTGCTCATGATTCCAATGTTTGCGGTCTTCTTTGCTTTAGCTATGGCAGCGGGAGAGACAGGGAGCGGACTGTCGATGCTTTTTGCCTTTGGCTATATCATCTTTCTCCTCATCGCGATGTACCGGTTTTCCCCGATTTTACCGGCGGCGGCTATTGGAAAACCACTCAAGATTAAAGAAGCTTGGCAAGCGACAACCGGCTCAGGAGGAACGATTATTCTGGTTATGGTCCTGCTGGGTGCCATGCAGTTTGCGCTGCAAATTGTAACTGGGCTGTCGATAGCCGTCTTTGCACCGCTTGGGTTTGCCTTTGCCGGGCTCACCATGCTGGTGATGACTCTCGTCAATGTCAGTGTCTTAACCACATTCTATGGCCACTACGTCGAGGGCCGCCCGGTCTGACATCCGGTATTCTTATGTATGCGGTGCAGCCGCCCCTTGCCTTGGGGGCGGGGTTGCGCCACTGAATGTGCCATGAGCGATTTCAAGACCCAGGCCCGCGCCGCTGAAAAGGCGATGCGCGATGTGTTCCCTGCAACGCCGCTGCAGCGCAATGTGCACCTGTCCGAGCGTTTCGGCGCCGATATCTACCTCAAGCGCGAGGATCTGAGCCCGGTCCGCTCCTACAAGATCCGCGGCGCGTTGAATGCGATGCGCAAGCAGCCGGATCAGGAGCTGTTTGTCTGCGCCTCGGCCGGCAACCATGCGCAGGGCGTTGCCTTCATGTGCCGCCACTTGGGCAAGCGTGGGGTGATCTTCATGCCGGTCACCACGCCGCAGCAGAAGATCCAGAAGACGCGGATGTTTGGCGGCGGCAATATCGAGATCCATCTGGTGGGCGACTACTTTGACATCTGCCTGGCTGCTGCGCAGGAGTGGTGCGCCAAGGAAGGCGGGCATTTCCTGTCTCCTTTCGATGATGCCGATGTGATCGAGGGACAGGCCTCAATCGCGGTGGAGATCGAGGCGCAGCTGGGCAAGGTGCCGGATCATGTGCTGCTGCCCGTTGGCGGCGGCGGCATGTCGGCGGGAGTCTCCTCCTGGTTCGGTGACCAGGTGCACAGCCTGTTTGTGGAGCCTGACGGCGGCGCCTGCCTGCGGGCGGCGCTGGTGGCGGGCAAGCCGGTGCCGCTGGATAGGGTCGACACTTTTGTCGATGGCGCTGCAGTGGGGCGGATCGGCGATCTGCCGTATGATATCCTGAAGGATGTGCCGCTGCCGGATGTGCTGGCCATTGCCGAAGACCGGATCTGCGCCACCATCATCGAGATGCTGAACGTCGAGGGTATCGTGCTGGAGCCGGCCGGCGCGCTGTCGGTTGAGGCGCTGCAGGATGTGCGCTCCTGGATCCGCGGCAAGACCGTGGTCTGTGTGACCTCCGGCGGGAATTTCGATTTTGAACGCCTGCCTGAGGTCAAGGAACGGGCGCAGCGCTACTCCGGCGTGAAGAAATACTTCATCCTGCGGCTGCCGCAGCGGCCCGGCGCGCTGAAAGAGTTCCTGGGTATCTTAGGCCCGGAAGACGACATTGCCCGTTTTGAATACATGAAAAAGTCGGCACGCAATTTCGGATCGGTGCTGATCGGGATCGAAACCAAGCGGCCGGAGAACTTTGAGCAGCTGTTTGCGCGGCTGGATGCCGCCGGGATGACTTTCACGGATATCACCCAAGACGAGACATTGGCGCAATTCGTGATCTGAGGCCCAAGGCGGGGATCAGAATTTTTCCGACAGGCCGGCCAGAAAAGCGGACTTCGAATCCTGGAATTTTGCAATGATAGAGGCAACGTCGACGCCCTGAGCCTGACCTTGTGCGGACTTCCGCTCGCCGTCCAGGCACAAGGCGGAAAAGTCCTCAAACCCCAGGTTGAGGGCGCTGCCCTTCAGAAAATGCAGATCCTGTTCGAGCTGGCTCCGGTCGCCGTCATGCAGCTTGCCGATAACCTCCTCAACCTCTTCGAGAAAGATTTCAACAACTTCCCCGAAATCCTCGGCCCCAACTTCTTCCCGCAGCTCGGTAACACGCGGCCAGTCAATCATGTGTCTCGTCCTTACGGTCAGTCGCCTTGTGCAATTTCTTAAGTTGAATGCAGTAAAAATATAGTGAAATAAAGGAGGAAGCTCAAATTTTAGGTTTCACCGCCTGTTAAATTTCTGGACCGATAGTATCACAAGTTCAACAGATTTTGCCATTTGTGAGGTGCCCTCGGTGCTGCCAGAACGTTCGATTGACGACGAGGACCAGACAGTGGCCGGATCAATACGCCGTGTGCTGGTTGTTGATGACAGCCGCCTGCAAAGACGCATCCTTGTGGCTTCACTCAAAAAATGGGGTTTTGAGGTTGTTGAGGCCGAGAGCGGCGAGGCGGCGATGGAGATCTGCCGGGGGGAAACGCCGGACTTGATCCTCAGCGACTGGATGATGCCGGGCATGAACGGGCTGGATTTCTGCCGTGCCTTCCGCGCCCGCTCCAGCGAGGACTACGCCTATTTCATTCTACTGACCTCCAAGAGCGAAAAGAACGAGGTAGCCGAGGGGCTTGACGCCGGCGCCGATGACTTTCTGACCAAACCGGTCAGCTCGGACGAGTTGCGCGCACGCATCTCCGCGGGCGAGCGGATCCTCAGGATGCAGAGGGAACTGTCCGAAAAAAACCGCATCGTGTCCGAAACCCTGGGAGAGCTGCAGCGGGTGTATGACGCGATCGACAAGGATCTGATCCAGGCGCGAAAGATCCAGGAATCTCTGGTGCCGGAACTTTCCAAAAGCTTTGGTTCTTCAACCGTCAGCCTGCTGCTGAAACCCTGCGGCCATATCGGAGGCGATTTGGTGGGGATGTTCTGCCCGGGTGTTAACCGGATCGGCTTCTATTCCATTGACGTTTCCGGCCACGGAATCACCTCTGCGATGATGACGGCGCGATTGGGTGGCTACCTGTCCTCGAATTACTTCGACCAGAATGTCGGGATGGAGAAGCGGTTCAATCGCTTCTATGCCCTGCGCCAGCCGGAGGATGTGGCCAGCCTGCTGAATGCACGGCTGATCGCAGATACCGGCATCGAGGAATACTTCACCATGGCGTACTGCATCGCTGACCTGCGCAGCGGTGTCGTCAAGATGGTGCAGGCCGGCCATCCGCATCCGCTGCTGCTGCGCAAGACTGGTGAACTGGAGTTCATCGGCAAGGGCGGCGTGCCGGTGGGGCTGGTTCCCGATATCAGCTACAGTCAGGAGGAATTCATCATGGAACGCGGCGACCGCCTGCTGCTTTTTTCTGATGGATTTACCGAAGCGCGGCTGGAGGACGGCTCGATGCTCGAACCCGAAGGCCTGCTCGAACTGGTTCAGAAATGCGGGGCCGGGCAGAGCGGCAAGGAGTTTCTTGATGATCTCTACTGGCACCTGACCCAGGTGATGAGCAAGGAACACGGTCTTGAGGACGATGTCTCGGCCACCTTGTTCGAATACCAGGGCCCTTGAACCGCCGCCACATCCTGTCCGAAGATATCCCGGCCTAGGCTGGGATTATGTGCTTTCGGAGTTTGGTCGGGCAGCTGCCCAAACACGCAGGTTACAGGTGTGCTGCCATCCGGGCCGCGAAATGGCGGTCGCCGGCATTGCCGAGCCGGAGGGCGGCTTCCTGCGGATCCATCCATAGCGCTTCATGGCCGGCCTCCAACGGCGGACCGATCCGGCGCAGCGGGCGGGCAACATAGATATGACACAGCTTTTCGGCCCAAAGATCGTATTCCGGCATATAGGCAAAGCGCCGGAATACACCCAGTTTGCGCGGGGCGGAGATTTTCCAGCCGGTTTCCTCAAACACCTCGCGGTGCAGGGCGGGAATCGGCGATTCGCCGGGGTCGATGCCTCCGCCCGGCAGTTGCAGGTCGGGACCAGGGTCGTACTGGCAGGTGATCAGCAGCTTGCCGTCCCGCGGCAGCAGCGCGTAGGCCCCTGGCCGTCTCCGGTAGTATTGGCCCCTTTTGGGGGTCTCGCCAAATCGCCTGATCACGGCTCGGCCTCTTCACTCTGGTGTCAGTTTTCCTATATAGCCCCGGTATGCCAATCCCCGGCGCGTAAGGAAACCCCATGACTCTTGGTTCGAAAATCGCGTGGGACGACACCGTCCTGCCCTTCCAGCTCGATGCATCGGACATGCGTGGCCGTGTGGCACGTCTGGACGGTGTTCTGGATGGTATTCTGAAACAGCATAATTATCCATTGGTGGTTGAGGCGCTGGTCGCCGAGATGGCGCTGCTGACGGCGCTGATCGGCCAGACCATTTCGCTGCGCTGGAAGTTGTCGCTGCAGGTGCAGTCCAAGGGCGCGGTGCGGATGATCGCAACCGATTACTACGCGCCGCAAAAGGAAGGCGAGATCGGCCAGATCCGCGCTTACGCCAGCTTTGACCGCGACCGGCTGACCGATGGCGATCCGTTTGAGCAGGTTGGCGAGGGGTATTTTGCCATCCTGATCGATCAGGGCAATGGCTCCAAGCCCTACCAGGGCATCACCCCGTTGTCAGGCGGCTCGCTGCGCGCCTGTGCCGAGGCATATTTTGCCCAGTCTGAACAGCTGCCGACAATGTTCAAGCTCAGCTTTGGCAAGTCCTCCGAGCCGGGTGTGGCAGAGCATTGGCGCGCCGGCGGCATCATGCTTCAGAGCATGCCAAAAGCATCTCCCTTTGCTGCGCAAGGAAAAGGGTCGGGAGAGGTCCTGAAGGCGAGCGATCTTGTCTCCGGCGACCAGGAGGAAAATTGGAATCGGGCCGCCATTCTCCTGAATACCGTGGAGCCGTTGGAGCTAATCGGGCCATCGGTATCCCCGACCGACCTGTTGATCCGGTTGTTTCACGAGGAACAACCGCGGGTTTATGACTTTCAGGCAGTCCGTTTCGGTTGCACCTGCTCCGAGGACCGTGTTCGCCAAAGCCTTTCGATTTATTCAGCCAAGGACATAGGCACCATGACGAATGAGGATGGCCGGGTGACGGCCGATTGCCAGTTCTGCGGTGCGCATTATGACCTGGATCCGGCAAGCGTGGGTTTTGATGCGGACAAGCCGTCTGGTGAGTAAGGCTGCACGGTATCTTACGGACAGAATTACCGCCGCGCTGAAACATCAGGGCGGCGGCTCGTCCGATTTTGATCTCAACCCCGGTACCGAGCTGCCCGAAGGGCGCAAACTGCGGCCGGCCGGGGTGCTGGTGCCTATCACCATCGCGTCCGGCACACCGCGGCTGATCCTGACCAAACGCTCGTCGGCGCTTAAGCATCATCCGGGCCAGATCGCCTTCCCCGGCGGCAAGGTAGACGCGGGCGACGCGGATACCTGCGCCGCCGCCCTGCGCGAGGCTTGGGAAGAAATCGGTCTGCCGCAGGACCTGCCGCAGATCATCGGCTGCCTGCCAGAGCATGAGACTGTAACCGGCTTTCTGGTGACGCCGGTGGTGGCGCTGATCCGGCAGGATTTCACCGCGCGTCCGGAAGCGGGGGAGGTGGCGGAGGTCTTTTCCGTGCCGTTGGCGCATGTCCTGAAGCCGGAAAACTACATTATCGAATCGCGCCGCTGGCGCGGCCGCCGCCGCCGCTATTATACCGTACCCTATGGGCCCTATTACATTTGGGGTGCCACTGCGCGGATGCTGCGCGGCTTTGCGGCACGGATGGAGAACGAATGCGGATTGACCAGCCCTGGTTGAAGGACCGGGCAACTCAGGCAGTATGCGAGGCCGTTGCGGCAGAGGGCGCGCAGGTTTTGTTTGTCGGCGGCTGCGTGCGCAACGCGCTGCTGGGTGAGCCGGTGTCCGATATGGACATCGCCACCGATGCGCAGCCTGAGAAGGTGATGGAACTGGCTGCCCGGGCCGGGATCAAGGCGGTGCCGACCGGGATCGGCCACGGCACCGTGACTCTGGTCAAAAACGGCATCCCGCATGAGATCACCACTTTCCGCAAGGATGTGGCGACTGACGGCCGCCGCGCGGTGGTGGCGTTTTCAGCCGATATTGCCGAGGACGCCCGCCGCCGGGATTTCACCATGAATGCGATCTATGCGCGCCCCGATGGGGAGGTCGTCGACCCGCTGGGTGGCATGACGGATCTGCACAAACGCCGAGTGCGTTTTATCGGCACTGCTCAAAACCGGATCCGAGAGGATTACCTGCGCTCCTTGCGCTATTTCCGCTTTCACGCCTGGTATGGCGACCACGCAGAACGCTTTGATCCGGATGCGCTGGCTGCGATTGCGGCGAATCTGGACGGGCTGGCCTCGCTGTCCAAGGAGCGGGTCGGGGCTGAGCTGCTTAAGCTGCTGGCGGCACCCGATCCTGCGCCTTCGGTTGCGGCGATGCGTCAGACTGGCGTCCTGGCGCAGATTCTGCCCGGTGCTGACGACCGGGCTCTGGCGCCCCTGATTCATCTGGAGTCCGGCCGTGCAGCATCCGGCATCCGCCGCCTTGCCGCGCTGGGCGGCGACGGCCTGCAGGAGGCCTTGCGGCTGAGCAAGGCGCAGGCCTCTCATCTGGAGGTAATCCGCAATGCCGCGGCTGGCACTGCCGGGCCAGGGGAACTGGGCTACAGGCTGGGCGCGGAGCAGGCGATGGATGCGCTGCTGCTGCGTGCTGCCCTGCTGGAACAGCCGCTTTCTCCTGGTTTCGAGACTTATATTGCCGTGGGCGCAGGCGCGGTTTTCCCGGTGAAAGCCCGGGATCTGCTGCCAGATCTCAAGGGGGCGGTACTGGGAGCAACGTTGAAGAAACTGGAGGCGGATTGGATTGCATCAGGGTTCACTCTCAGCCGCGCTCAACTGCTGGCCACCCTCCGCTGACAGGAGGTGTCAGCAGCGTCACAACCTTGGGGGGTGACAAAACGGAAAATCTTGCGTAGCCATAGGGCAGCCACCACATGACGGAGGAATGCTGATGTATTACGGGATCTGGTTTCTCTAACGCCTGAGACCCTGCCCGTGTGACGTGGGAGCCTTGGGCGGCCCGCTGTCTGCATCTGTTTTCTGAATTGCTCGAACGCCTGGAGCACCCGCATGTTTCGTTTTTTTGAAAACCTCATTGACCCTTATTGCGCCTACCCCGAGACCAACACGCCGCCGACGCGGCTGTGGCCGTTCCTGCGCGGCTACTCCAAGCCGTTCAAAACCGTCTTTATCCTGACTGCATTGATGTCGGTGGTGGTCGCCGGGATTGAGGTCGGGCTGATCTATTACATGGGCCGGATTGTCGATCTGATGTCCGATACGCCCGCCGAAGTCTGGAAGGAGCATGGGACTGAACTGATCCTGGTCGCCCTGTTCATCCTCTTGCTGCGGCCGCTGATACAGTTCATGGACGTGGTGCTTCTGAACAACGCGATCCTGCCGAACTTCGGCACGCTGATCCGCTGGCGTGCGCATAAACACGTGCTGCGCCAGTCGGTGGGCTGGTTCGAGAATGATTTTGCCGGCCGGATCGCCAACCGGATCATGCAGACCCCGCCCGCCGCGGGGGAGGTGATATTCCAGGTCTTTGACGCTATCACTTTTTCGCTGGCCTACCTGGCGGGCGCCGCGGTGCTGCTGTGGGTCGCTGATGCGCGGCTGATGCTGCCGCTGGCAATCTGGTTTGCCCTCTATGCCGTCCTGGTGATGTGGACCGTTAAACGGGTCGGGCCGGCCAGCCAGGCGTCGTCTGATGCGCGCTCCACTGTGACCGGGCGGGTGGTCGACAGCTATTCCAACATCCACTCGGTCAAGATGTTTGCCCATCACGACCGCGAGCTGACCTATGCCCGCGATGCGATCGAGAACACCCGGAAGACGTTCCAGACAGAGATGCGCATCTTCACCATCATGGATGCGGCGCTGGTCACGCTGAACGGACTGCTGATCGTTGGCGTCGTCGGCTGGGCGGTGATGCTGTGGACGCAAGGGACCGCCTCTGTGGGGCTGGTGGCGGCGGCCACTGCGCTGACCCTGCGGCTCAATGCGATGACCGGCTGGATCATGTGGGCGCTGACCTCTTTCTTCCGCCAGCTGGGGGTTGTGGCGGAAGGCATGGAAACCATTGCCCAGCCCATCGACCTGGTGGATGCCGCCAATGCGGAACCGCTGCGGCTCACCGAGGGGGAAATCGAGCTGCGCAACCTTTCGCACCATTACGGGCGCGAGGCCGGCGGGCTGGACCGGATCAGCCTGACCATCCGGCCGGGCGAAAAAATCGGCCTGATCGGACGCTCTGGTGCCGGCAAATCGACCCTGGTGAAGCTGCTGTTGCGGTTCTACGACGCTGAGAGCGGCCAGATCCTGATCGACGGCCAGGACATCCGGGGCATCACGCAGGACAGCTTGCGCAGTCATATCGGCATGGTGCAGCAGGACAGCGCGCTGATGCACCGGCCGGTGCGGGACAACCTGCTATATGGCCGTCCGGACGCAACCGAAGAGCAGATGGTTGCTGCCGCCAAGCAGGCGCAGGCGCATGAGTTCATTCTCGATTTGGAGGACCCGCAGGGCCGCAAGGGCTATGACGCCCATGTGGGCGAACGTGGAGTGAAACTGTCGGGCGGCCAGCGCCAGCGGGTGACGCTGGCGCGGGTGATCCTGAAGGACGCGCCGATTCTGGTGCTGGACGAGGCCACCTCTGCGCTCGATTCCGAGGTCGAGGCGGCGATTCAGGAAACGCTTTACGGCATGATGCAGGGCAAGACGGTGATCGCCATTGCACATCGGCTGTCCACCATCGCGCAGATGGACCGTATCCTGGTGATGGATCAGGGCCGTATAGTTGAAGAAGGCACCCATGAAACGCTATTGCAGGCGCAGGGGCTTTACGCACAGCTCTGGGCGCGCCAATCCGGCGGCTTCCTGAACATCGAGGCAGCAGAATGAACATTGGCAACCTGATCGACGCCTTCCGCCCGGCAGAGGGCCCGCCGCCGCAGCAGCTGGGGGCCTTCCTGCGCTGGTGCCTGGCCGGCGCCTGGCCGATGCTGCTGCTGGCGGCGGCGTTTTCTGCGCTGGCCGGCGGGATGGAGGCGGGCACCGCCTTTATCCTGGGCCTGGTGATCGACACCGCAATTGCCAGCGGCCCGGAGCAGTTCTTCGCGGCTGGCAATGTTGCGGTGATTGCGCTGGCACTGGGTTTCTTCCTGTTTGTGCGCCCGGTGCTGTTCGGATTGTCCGCGGCGTCCAACTCGATCATCGTCGGCCCGAATGTAAACCCGTTGGTGCTGTCGCGTCTGAACCGCTGGACATTGGGCCAGTCGGTACGATTCTTTGACGAGGACTTTGCCGGCCGCATTGCCCAGAAACAGATGCAGACGGCCAATGCGGTGACTTCGGTGACGACGGAGGTCATCAACGTTGTTGCTTTTGCGCTGGCGTCTCTGGCAGGCTCCTTGGCTCTGCTCGGCTCAATTGATGCCCGGATCACCGCGGTATTTCTGGTCTGGCTGGCCGGTTATTTTGTATTGATCCGCTGGTATCTGCCGCGCATCCGTAAACGGTCCGGCGCCCGCGCCGGCGCGCGGGCTACGGTCACCGGGCAGGTCGTGGATTCGATTACCAACATCAAGACGGTCAAGCTGTTTGCCCATGCCGACCACGAGGAACGCACGGCCCAGGACGCGATGGTCACCTTCCGCGAAAAGGCGCTTCATTTCGGTTATCTGGCTGCCGGTTTCCGGTTCTGCCTGATGTGCCTGGCCGGCATCCTGCCGGTGCTGCTGATTGGAGCCACCCTGCTATTGTGGCAGTCCGGCACGGCAACGGAGGGCGACATTGTGGCCGCCGGCGCGGTCTCGATCCGCATTGCCCAGATGACAGGCTGGGTCAGCTTCACGCTGATGGCGATCTATTCCAACGTTGGCGAGATCGAGAATGGCATGAAGACCCTGTCGGTCCGCGACCGGGTGGAAGACACATCTGATGCCCAGCCGCTGGAAGTGAACGAAGGCGGGATTGAGTTTGGCCAGGTGGAGTTTGCCTATGGGCGTGATGTCGGCGGGGTGCAGGGCATCAGCCTGACCATTCACCCAGGCGAAAAGCTGGGCATTGTCGGTGCCTCCGGGGCCGGGAAATCGACACTCGTTTCGCTGCTTCTCAGGCTCTATGAAGGGGAAAATGGCCAGATTCTGATCGATGGCCAGGATATTTCAACGGTCACCCAGAACTCGCTGCGCAGCCAGATTGGCATGGTCACCCAGGAAACGGCGATGTTCAACCGCTCGGCGCGGGAGAACATCCTCTATGGGCGGCCGGATGCATCTGAAGAAGACCTGCTCGCTGCGGCGGAGAAGGCCGAGGCGCATGAGTTCATCATGGAGCTGCAAGACGGGCAGGGACGCGTCGGCTATGACGCTTACCTGGGCGAGCGCGGGGTGAAACTCTCTGGCGGGCAGCGGCAGCGGATTGCGCTGGCCCGGGCGATCCTCAAGGACGCGCCCATTCTGGTGCTGGATGAGGCCACCTCGGCGCTGGATTCCGAGGTTGAGGCCGCGATCCAGACAGCGCTGCACCGGGTGATGGAAGGCAAAACGGTGCTGGCGATTGCCCACCGGCTGTCGACGCTCAGCGAGATGGACCGGATCATCGTGATGGAAAAGGGCCGGATCGCCGAGAGCGGCAGCCACGAAGAGCTGTTGGCCAAGGGCGGGCTCTACGCCACCTTCTGGGCGCGCCAGTCGGGAGGCTTCATCTGCACCGAGGAAGAGCAGACTGCGGCGGCTGAATAAAAGTTCCGGCGCATTTTGCTTTTGCTGATCCCCGTGCCGCGCTATTGAGCGGCCATGACTGACGCAGCCAGAACCACAGCAACGATCAGCCGGCTGGGCCATCAGGGCGATGGCGTCGCCGATGGCCCCCTGTTTTCCCCGCGCACCCTGCCGGGGGAGACCGTCTCCGGCATTGCCGAGGGCAGCCGGTTGACCAATGTCCGCATCGAGACACCTTCGGAACACCGGGTACAGCCGCCCTGCCGCCACTACAAATCCTGTGGCGGCTGCCAGTTGCAGCATGCCAGCGATGCCTTTGTGGCGGCGTGGAAGACGGATGTAGTGCGCAATGCGCTGAGTGCGCAGGGGCTGGCGACGGAATTCCGCCCCATTCACACTTCGCCGCCCCAGTCCCGCCGCCGGGCTACTCTTGCGGTGCGGCGCACCAAGAAGGGGGCTATGGCCGGGTTTCATGGCCAGGCGTCGGATGTCATTACAGAAATCCCCGATTGCCAGCTGCTGGAACCGGCCCTTTTGGCGGCGCTCCCGGTGGCGGAGGCGCTGGCCATGGCCGGAGCCAGCCGCAAGGCGCCGCTGGCGGTGACGGTCACCGCGTCGGACGCCGGTCTTGATATGCTGGTCCGGAATGGCAAGCCTTTGGACGGGCGACTGCGTATAGAACTGGCGCAACTGGCCGAACAGCACCGGATTGCCCGGCTGACCTGGGAGGATGAACCGGTTGCGATGGAGCAGCCGCCGGTGCAGTCCTTTGGCGCGGCCCGGGTCTGCCCGCCGCCGGGCGCTTTCCTGCAGGCCACCCGCGAGGGCGAGGCGGCCCTGCTGGCAGGCGTGCTGGAAATCACCAGGGGCGCCAAGCGGATTGTCGATCTGTTTGCCGGCTGCGGAACTTTCTCGCTGCCATTGGCACAGGCGGCCGAGGTTCATGCGGTGGAAGGCGAGCGCAGTATGCTAGACGCGCTGGATGCCGGCTGGCGCAAGGCCAAGGGATTGAAAAAAGTTACCACCGCCACCCGCGACCTGTTCCGAAATCCGCTGCTGCCGGAAGACCTGAACCCGTTCGGCGCCGCCTTTGAGGCGGCGGTGATCGACCCGCCTAGGGCCGGGGCCGAGGCGCAGATTGCGCAGCTGGCCAAGGCGCGCACCCCGGCGGTCGCCTATGTGTCCTGCAATCCGGTGAGCTTTGCCCGGGATGCCAAGGCATTGATCTCGGCGGGCTATTGCCTTGACTGGGTCCAGGTTGTTGACCAGTTCCGCTGGTCGGCCCATACGGAACTGGTTGCACAATTCACCCTGGAAGACTGAGATGACAGATACCCAAGCAACTCCTCCGACCCGCCGTCTGGCGGCCATACTGGACAGTGAATGGTTCGGCCGCTTTATCACTGCTGTCATCCTGGTCAATGCGGTCACGCTGGGGTTGGAGACTGCACCCTCAGTCATGGCCAGGGTCGGCGGGCTGATTCATCTTATCGACTATGCCTGCCTGTCGGTTTTCGTGGTGGAGATTCTGGCCAAGCTTTTCGTGCGGCGGCTGCGGTTTTTTCTGAACGGCTGGAACGTTTTCGACTTCGTGATCGTCGGTATCGCACTGGCGCCAGGAACCCAGGGGCTTTCGGTGCTGCGGGCGCTGCGCATCCTGCGGGTGCTGCGAGTGATTTCGGTTGCACCGAGGCTGCGCCGGGTGGTCGAAGGCTTCATCACCGCGCTTCCGGGGATGGGGTCGGTTTTCCTGCTGATGGCGATCATTTTTTATATCGGATCGGTGATCGCCACCAAGCTGTTCGGCCAGGAATTCCCGGAATGGTTCGGCGATCTGGGCCTCAGCGCCTATTCCCTGTTCCAGATCATGACGCTGGAAAGCTGGTCGATGGGGATTGTGCGCCCCGTGATGGAGGTGCATCCGCACGCCTGGGCTTTCTTTGTGCCCTTCATCATGGTGACGACCTTTGCGGTCGTGAACCTGCTGGTCGGCCTGATTGTGAATTCGATGCAGGATGCGCATGGCGAAGAAGAGGGTGAGCGCACCGATGCCTACCGGGACGAAGTGCTGAGCAGGCTGGAAACCATTGAGCAGAAGATTTCGGGTTTGGCCGCTTCCGACAGGAAAATGTGATTTTTCTTAATGCCGGTTTCGCGGTATGGGCTGGTTAGAGGCAAATAAGAAAAACAGGCTTAATAATGAACAGAAGGGCATTTGGTATCAGTGCGGCTGCGAGCTTTGCACTGGCAGGCTGCAGCAGCTCGGGCAACGCGGTGAACAGGTTTCAATTTTATGAGGGCCCCAAGGTCACATCGGTTGTGATCAACAAAGGGGCGCGCAAGCTGTACCTGTTGCACAATGACGAAGTCCTGCGGGAATATGAGGTCGAGTTGGGCTTTGCTCCGCTGGGGCACAAGCAGGTCGAAGGTGACGGAAAAACCCCGGAAGGCACTTACGTTATCGATCGGCGCAACCCCAACAGCCGCTATCACCTGTCGGTAGGGATCTCCTATCCGAACACCCAGGACCGGGCGAACGCAAGCGCGCAGGGCAAACGGCCTGGCGGGGAGATATTCATCCACGGGCAGCCGAACAACGCTAAGGAGCGCAAGCGGGCGGCGCGGGTGGATGACTGGACCGCGGGCTGTATCGCAGTGTCAAACGAAGCGATCGAAGAGATCTACGCCATGGTCCAGGACGGCACTGCCATCGCATTGCGGCCTTGAACGGGCAGTCGAGCGCTCCCGCGCCTGCAGTTGCGCCGGCAATGCCGGCGCCCTGAGGTTCAGCTCCCCATTACCATTGTCCACCAGATCTTGCCGCTCGGTTCCTGAAACCAGGAAAAGCCCATGTTCGCCGCCTTGGGGTCGAGGATCACCGCACGGGTGGCAGGCCGTTCCAGCCAAGCGGTCAGCGTTTGCTGCTCGTTTTCATAGGTTTCCGAAATGTTCTCGCCCAGCAGATTGCCTGTGTAGCCTGCACGGGCGACCCGGTCCAGCGGCGAGGAGCCGTCGGAGCCGAAATGCCAGGGCCGGTTCTGAACCGACATATCGCGCGAATGTGTGGCAGCCGCCGCGGTCAGTTCGGCGTTCAGCTGGACCGGTTGCGCGCCGGCAGCCTGACGCAGTGCGTTAACGGAATCGAGCATCCGGATTTGCACCTTGTCTGCATTCCTGATGCGGTAAGATCCACCGGATTCTGTCGCAGGGGTACAGGCCGCCGCCACGGTTAGAATTGCAGCAGCCATCAGCAGAAAAACGCGATTCATCTTTGCTCTCTCGCTCTGTCAGTTGCTGATGCATTTATCCTTCCTGTGGCACAGGTGCAAACAGACCGGCAGAAATATGCAGATCCACCTGACGGATTGATTTGCGACTGCGGCTTTCCGGCCATAAAATGGCGCCACTCTGGATCCTGATTGCGCAAGTTGGAATGAACAATGCCCCGAATCCCATTTGACAGCTTCAGCAGGCGGCAATTTCTTGCCGGCGGCGCTGCTCTAATTTCCTCCTCCGCCCTGGCGCAGGAGGAGGGCGATGAGGCTCAGCAGGCCTTCGATCCGCTGCGCCCGCCTCCGGAGCCGGAACCGCCGGTCCAGCGCAATATTTCCGCTTTCCGCGCCAAATCCTGGAAACCCTATTTCGACAACCTGCGAAATGGGGCGATTCTCGTCGATATCGACAGCCGGGCGCTGCATTACTGGTCCCCAGACGAGAGCACCTACAAGCTGTTCCCGTCTTCCGTGCCGTTGTCTGATGATCTCACCCGCCGCGGCCGAACAAAAGTCGTGCGCAAAGTGGAAGGGCCGGGCTGGGCACCGACTCCCAACATGCGCAAGCGCAATCCGGAGTGGCCCGCCTACATCCCGCCGGGCCCGGATAACCCGCTTGGTACCCATGCGCTGTACCTCAGCTGGAAGTTTTATCGGATCCACGGAACCCATGATACGCGCAAGATCGGCCGCAAGTCCTCGAACGGATGCATCGGGCTATACAATGAGCATATCGCGCAGTTGTTCAGCCTGGCCAAAGTCGGCACTCAGGTGTTGCTAATTTGACGACACGCGCGCGGGCGCTAAGCTGTTAACTATAACAAGCAATTGCAATCCCGTAGTTTTGCTGGTTAGAAAAAAATACGAGGTAAGTCTTGGGTGCGCGGTTCAGATGTTTGATCCGCGCAAATTCTGGAGGTTAACATGAAAAAACTCGTTATCGCTGCTGCGCTGACTGCTGCTGCTTCGACCGCCACTGCTGGCAACCTGTCCGAGCCGGTTGTTGAACCGCCGGTCATCGTGGAAGAAGCTCAGGGTTCTTCCAGCGGCATCCTGCTGCCGCTGCTGCTGCTGGTTCTGGTTGGCGCAGCTGTTGCATCGAACTAAATTCGACACACAGTTACAGAAAAGGCGGTGGTTCTCCACCGCCTTTTTTGTGGGCTGAAGGGTAAGCGGAGCCTAACCTAACCCTGTACTGTCTCATGCAGGATCTTGTCCAAAACACTGATGATCATCATCACATCTTCGGATTCGATGGTCAGGGGCGGACGGATTTTCAGGATGTTGTCCTTGGGGCCTTCGCTGCCAATCAGGATCCGGTGATCGCGCATCCGGTTTTTGACGTATGAGCAGAGCTCCGTAGCTTCCGAACCGTCCGGGTTGATCAATTCCAGCCCCAGAAACAGCCCCATGCCCCGGACATCGCCAACGCAGGCGTATTTTTGCTCCAGTGCTTTCAGACCCTTTATCAGCCTGCCGCCCATCACCCGGGCGTTGTCCTGCAGCCCTTCGTCATCAACGATATCCAGCACCTCCTTGCCGATCCGGCACGACAAGGTCGAGCCGCCGAAGGTGGAAAAGAACTCGATCCCATTGTCAAAGCTCTCAGCGATTTCCTTGGTGGTGACCAGCACGCCCAGAGGGTGGCCATTGCCGATCGGTTTGCCCATCACCACAATGTCGGGCAGCGCACCCAGGTGCTCGAAACCGAAGTAGCAGTCGCCAAGGCGGCCGAGGCCGGTTTGCACCTCATCTGCGATGCAGATACCGCCTGCGGCGCGGATCTTTTCATAAACCGCAGGCAGGTAGCCCTTGGGCGGAATGATCTGACCGCCGACCGAGGGAAAAGTTTCTGCGATAAAGCCGGCAAGGCCGTGCCCCCTGCGCTGCAGGTTTTCGATGGCCGGATCCACCAGATCTGCGAATTTCTGCGCCCGGTCCGGATCGCCGCGGCGGAAGGAGCCGCGGTAGTCGTCGGCCACTTCGACCAGCTCCACCCAATCCGCCTGGCCTACACCGCCGGGCTTGTTGAATTTATAGGCGGAGATGCTGACCGCCCCGGTGGTATTGCCGTGGTAGCCGTGATCGGGCGTCACCATGCCCTTGGCGCCGGTATGGGCACGGGCCAGGCGCAGGGCCAGCTCATTCGCCTCAGTGCCGGAGTTCACGAAAAAGCAGACCTCAAAATGACCGGGCAGCTTGGTCAGGATCTTACCGGCAAAGGCTGTTTGTGCCGGGTGCAGATAGCGGGTGTTGGAGTTCACCCGTTTCAGCTGGTCGGCGGCGGCTGCCTGGATGCGCGGGTGCGCGTGGCCAACGTGCGGCACGTTGTTGTAGGCGTCCAGATAGGGGCGGCCCCATTCGTCGAACAGGTGGTGCTTCCAGCCGCGCACCAGCATCACCGGATCGGTGTAGGTGAGGCTGAGGTTGCCGCCAAAATGCGCGCGGCGGCCGGCCAGAACCTTTTCCTTGCTGGTGGGGCGATAGCGCACCTTTTCATCCGGCAGATTCAGCAGCGACGCCGGATTCGGGCAAAGTGCCCGCCACAGGTACATTTCGTCCGGATCGCCAACTCCGGGCCAGTCGGCCTCGATCCCCTCTGTGGTCAGCGCCAGCTGGAAATGCACATGCGGCGCCCAGCCGCCGTTTTGGCCGGGGTTGCCCAGGCGGCAGAATTCCTCGCCCTTCTCCACGACGTCACCGGGCTTCAGGCGGCCGAGGAATTCCGGATCCAGATGGCCATAAAGAGTATAGAACGGATCACCCTCCGGCGTCTGATGGCGCAGGATGATCACCCCGCCGTAGTCCAGATGCCCGTCCCGGTATTCAGCCGCGAAGACTTCACCGTGCAAGGGGGCAAACATTGGCGTGCCAGCCGGGGCAAAGGCGTCCACTGCCAGATGAACGGAGCGCCTGTTGCTGGCTTTCCATGGTCCTTTGCGGAAAGCTGCATCCGTGTAGATCAGCCGCGGCTCGTGATAGCAGCCCAGCCAGATGCGGCCGTTGTCCTCAAATTCTTCGCCAACCCTGGCGGCCTCCTCCAACGGCATGTGAAAGGGGTTCTGCGGCCAAGTGGAGTGCTCCACCGACAGAGACCCCAAGGGTGCCTCCGCCAGGTTCTGCCCCATCAGCGGGGCAAAACTGCCGCGTTCCCGCTCCAGCCAGGCCATTACCCGGTCGGCGCCGTCCACCACCGGCATGCCGCAAGCCGCGCGCAGCCCGGCTGTCAGCAGCCCGCCGTGCAGCGTGGTGCCCTCCAGGAACCGCCAGGCCGGGGCTTGCGAGATGGTCACATACGGATCTTCCGGGTTCTCCGCAGCCATCAGAGTGGAGTTCACCACGCTCACAGCCAGCCGGGCACGCAGCAGCGGCCAGACCATGTCCACTTCGGCGGGTGTCAGCGGATAGGTCTCGTGATAACCCGCCACCAATGCTGCAAGCGCGGCCTCCGGCGCCGGATGGTCCAGCACGATATATGCCGCGGCAATCGCCAGGTCGCAGATCCGCGGTGCGGAGCACATGTCGCCCAGGTCGATGAGGCCCGATACCTGGCGCGGCTCTCCCAGTTGCCCCGCCACCACGATGTTGTAATCGTTGGCGTCATTGTGGATCGCCTGTTTGGGCAGTGTCGCCAAAACAGGCTCTAATCGGGTGTAGTTCGTGCAAATTCCTTCAAGGATCGCACGACGCGCAGGGGCTGTGACGCAGGAGAGCTGATCCTTGATCCAGCCCGCGCGCATCAAGTCCCATTTGAAATCGCGCTCCAGACCCTCGTGCCGGAAATCCGCCAGTGCCTTGGCTGAGCCGCCCAGCACCTGGCCGACCTCATGGATCAGCGCGTCGCTTTTGGGCTCGGCTTTGGCATAACAGCGCCCCGGAAGCTGGTTCAGCAGCCAGACGAGCCGGTCCTGACCGTCCTCGCCCGGCAGTGTCAGCAGTGATTCGCCATCCACAGAGGAAATCACGCGCGGGCAGGGCAGATCTGGCTGGCGCGCAGCGATATGTTCAAACGCTTTCACCTGCATGTCGACCAGCCAGTTCTCGCAGCCGGGGCGCATCGCCTTGAGGATAAACCCCTCGCCTTCAGCCGCCTTGGCCAGGAAATTCAGGTCGTATTCCCCATCCAGACGGCTCAGTTCCGCCTCGATGCCCCAATGCTGTTTGAGGGCAGCGGCCCAATGCGCAAGCGTCATCCAATCTCTCCCCGGCTTGCCGGTGCGCCCGGCGATCCAATATTGGATCCTATTTGGACCGGAGCGGCGGTTTAGTCCAGCCAGCCTTTCAGGTTCTGCCCGATAACCCCGGCCAGTGCAGCGATATGGTCATCATCATCGTTGAGGCAGGGGATATAGAGGAAGTTCTCACCGCCTGCGTGCTCAAAGCTCTCGCGGATTTCCTCGTTGATCTCTTCCAGTGTCTCGATGCAGTCGGCCGAGAAGGCCGGTGCGATCACCGCGATGTTCTTCTTACCCTCCTTGGCGAGTGTCGCAACGTGATCCACAGTGTACGGCTTCAACCACTCTTCGGGTCCGAACACTGACTGGAAGGTTGAGGTGATTTGGGTGTCGTCCCAGCCCAGCCGCTCCTTCAGCAGGCGCGTCGTCTTCTGGCACTGGCAGTGGTAGGGGTCGCCCTGCATCAGGTAGCGTTTCGGCATCCCGTGGTAGGAGACCACCAGAATATCGGGGCGTTTGTCCGCTTTTGTATAGGCGTCCTCAACCGAGCGGGCCAGCGCGCCGATATAGGCGGGCTGGTCGAAATAGGGTTCGATCGTCCGGGCGGCGGGCTGCCTGGTCTCTTCCATAAGGGCGCGGAAGAACTGGTCGTTGGCGGTGCCGGAGGTAGCGCCGGCATATTGCGGGTAAAGCGGCACGAACAGGATTTTCTGGCATCCGGCCTCAACCATCTGCCGCACTTTGGACTTGGTCGAAGGGTTGCCGTAGCGCATGCAGAAATCGACCATCACCTGATCACCGTACCGCGTCTTCATCGCCTCAGCCATCTTGGCGGTCTGGTCCTTGGTTATGGTCATAAGCGGGCTTTCGCCCCTTTCGTGGTTCCAGATCGACTTGTAGGCGGCGCCGGAGGAGAAGGGGCGTTTGGTGAGAATAATCAGCTGCAACAGGGGCTGCCACTTCCACGAGGGATAGTCGATCACCCGCTTGTCCGACAGGAACTCGCTTAGGTACCGTCGCATCGGCCAGTAGGAATAATCATCCGGGGTGCCGAGGTTGGCCAGCAGGATGCCAACCTTTTCTGCCGGGATCTTGGGGTGATCGGCAGGGGCGTGGGCAGGGCATTTGGCGGTCCGGGCGGCGTCCAGCATGGGCAGGTCCTGTGGGGCTGAGAATTCGGAAGTTGGCGGGAAATTACTGTCTTTACGCTTAGAAGGCCAATTGGATCACATTGGCGCAGCTATAGCGCAAACTTATCAAGGCTCGAGTTTGGTTTCCGGCACCTTCAGCGCATCGGCCAGGCGCATTTGCGCTGATCCCGGGCGCAGAGGTTTCTGCTGGCTGTCCGACGGCGACCAGCCGGTGAGGCAGACCAGCTCAAAGGTTGCCGGCAGCCGGCCGTCGGCAGTGGCGAAATGCGCGCGGTAGATGTGGTCGGCCAGCTGAAACAGTCCCCGCGGCGCCGGGCGTTTCAGGCGCTGGGCGAGGACGTTGGTCTCACCCATGCCGCGCAGATCGTGGATCAAATGGGAGAGGTCGCGGTACTCAGCCGTCAGCGGCACCAGATCCGCAACCGGCAGGGCAAAACCAGCCCGTTGCAGCAGCCCGCCCAGGTCGCGGATTTCTCCCATCGGTGCGACGCGGGGCGACAGCCCGCCCATCACCACGGTTTCAGCCTCGGCCATGGCGGCCCGCAGCTCGTGCAGGGTCTGGCCGCCCAGCAGGATGACCAGCAGCAGCCCGTCCTCTTTCAGCGCACGCCGGCATTGGATCAGCTGGCCGACCGGGTCATTGGCCCAATGCAGGCACATGGCGTGGATCACCACATCATGCGCACCTTCCTCAAGCGCCAGCACTTCGTCATCGGACACCACTGTGGCACGGGGCTGAAATCCCTCCCAAACCTCCGGGAAGGGGGCAACCACGGCAGGTGCCGTAAAGGTTCTGTTAACCAGGCTCAGGCGATCCTCGGCCTCATCCCGTGCCATCTGGTGCAGGAACAGGGCGTCCGCCCGCCGCCGGGCGCGGCGGGCCGCCAGGGCGCGGCGGTCGAAGAGCTGTGCGGGTGCTTGTGTCATGGAGGCTATTTAGATGCTGCTGGCCAGGATTCAAACCGCTGTTTCGCTGATCTACCCACCGCAATGCCTGGGCTGCGGCGGGCTGGTGAGCAGCGACTTTGGCCTGTGCGGCACGTGCTGGTCTGACATGCACTTTATCAGCGGTACCGTGTGCGAGGGCTGCGGCGCCCCGCTGCCGGGGGAGGCGGACGGGTTCCGCCTGGAGTGCGACAGCTGCCTGCGCCAGCCCCGGCCGTGGAGCCAGGGGCGTGCCGCGCTGCTCTATGAGGGACAGGGGCGCAAACTGGTGCTGGGGCTGAAACACGGTGACCGGACCGAGATTGCCCGCACGGCGGCTGGCTGGCTGGAACGCGCCGCGCAGCCGCTGTTGCAGGAGAATCCGCTGATCTGCCCGGTGCCGCTGCATTGGACCCGGCTGCTCAAGCGCAAGTACAACCAGTCCGCCTTGCTGGCAGAAGCGCTGGCACGCCGTGCCGGATTGGAGCATTGCCCGGATCTGCTGCGCCGCATCCGGCAGACCCCGGCTCTGGAGGGCAAAACGCGGGACCAGCGCTATCAGCTGTTGGGTTCGGCCATCGGGGCGCATCCGGGGCGGCAGGGCAGGATCAAGGGCCGCGATGTGTTGATTGTGGATGACGTGATGACCTCCGGCGCCACTCTCAGCGCCTGCACCGATGCCTGTCTGCAGGCGGGCGCGGCAGAGGTGCGGGTGGCGGTGCTGGCCCGGGTCACGCAAGCGTGAGGCCGCCCGGCCGCCTCTGGCAATTGTTGCATTGAATGCCCAATTCCTCCACAACCTTCGAAACCAGACTATGGGGTCCTGAATGAAAACGGTCGAAATCTACACCTCGCCGCTGTGCGGATACTGCCACGCTGCCAAGCGGCTGCTGAATCAGAAGGGTGTGGCCTTTTCGGAAGTCAACGTGCTGGAGGAGCCGGAGCGCAAGGCAGAGATGATCCAGCGCGCCAATGGCGGCCGCACCGTGCCGCAGATCTTTATTGGCGGCACCCATGTCGGCGGCTGTGACGACCTGTTTGCGCTGGAGCAGGCGGGCAAGCTCGACCCGCTGCTGGCGGCCTGAACCCGGAGAACAGATATGCGCGCAGCTTTGCTTCAGATGACATCCAGCGACAACCCGGCCGAAAACCTGGAGACGGTGAAGGCGATGATGGCGGAAGCTGTGCGCGGAGGGGCAGGCTTTGTGCTGACGCCGGAGGTCACCAATTGCCTCTCCGGCAGCCGGACGCATCAGAATGGTGTCTTGTGCCATGAGGAGGACGACCCGACCCTGGCCGCCCTGCGTGACGAAGCCGCCAAGCAGGGCATCTGGCTGCTGCTGGGCTCGCTGGGCATCAAGACCCACGGCGATGACGGGCGCTTTGCCAACCGGCAGTTCCTGATTTCCCCCGAGGGCGAGATCAAAGCACGCTATGACAAGATCCATATGTTCGATGTGGAGGTGACACCGGAGGAAACATACCGCGAGTCCGATGGTTACCGCCCGGGCACAAAAGCCGTCGTTGCGCAAACGCCCTTTGGCAATATCGGCATGACTATCTGCTATGACGTGCGCTTCCCGCATCTGCACCGGGCGCTGGCCAAGGGTGGCGCGCAGATCCTCACCGCGCCGGCGGCGTTTTCTTATGTCACGGGGGCCGCCCATTGGCATTCACTGCTGCGCGCGCGGGCGATTGAAACCGGCTGTTACGTGCTGGCGCCAGCGCAAACCGGCAAACACCCGGCCTCCCGCGGGCCGAGCCGACAGACCTATGGCCATTCTCTGGCTGTGGCTCCCTGGGGCGAAGTGCTGGCAGACGCGGGCCAGGAGCCCGGTGTGACTTACATTGATCTCGACCTCGAAAAAGTGGCAGAAGCACGCAAGCGCGTGCCTTCCCTGACCCACGACCGGGAGTTTGACGGACCCTGATGGACGAGACCCATTCCCTGGCGGTATCGCTGTTCAGCGAGATACTCATGGCTGACCAGCTGGCCCGGTCACGTCTCAGCAAAGTGCTGCCCAAGGGGATGGAACTGTCGCATTTCTCGGTGCTGAACCACCTGGCCCGCGCCGGGCTGGAGCGTTCGCCCGCACAGCTGGCGAAGGCCTTCCACGTGACCCGCGGCGCGATGACCAACACGCTGAACAAGCTGGAGGTGGCAGGCTACATCCACGTCCGCCCCGATTGGGATGATGCGCGGCGCAAAATGGTGGCGATCAGCCCGGCCGGCAAACAGGCGCGCGATGCGGCGCTGGCGGGAATTATTCCGGTCATTTCCGAAGTTGTGGGCGAACTGGGCAGCGACCGGGTCCGCGCCACCCTGCCGATCCTGCGCGAACTGCGCGGCAAGCTGGAAGAAAGCGGCTGAGCCCAGCAGCGAACGGCAGCTGTGTACCTGTAAAACAAGAAGGACGCCTGCAAGCAGGCGCCCTTCTTCCCCATCAGTCCCCATCTGTCCGTGAGTGGCGGTCGCGGCAACCCATGGGATGGACCCACCAGAAACAGTGGCAAGCATTCACTCGGTTCAGGGGCTTTGCCCCGAAACAGACCGGAAAGTATTCCAAATCCGCTATCTGACGATAGCAAGCAGGACGCGGCGGCTAAAGAGCGCATAAGGATTACCACCTATCCTTTAGGATAGGCGGCCCGCTTGGCCTGGGTATTCTGCGGGGTCAGACGGGTTTTGTGCTAGCGGTCACATAGTTCACTGACAGGTCCCGCTCGGAAATCGACCAGTTCCAGGTAATCGGATTGAACACGAAGCCCTTGCGGTCGGCCGGCTTCAGCCCGGCCTGGCGCAGCAGCTCGAACAGCTCGTCCGGCGTGATGAACTTGGACCATTCATGAGTGCCCCGCGGCAGCCAGCGCATGATCACCTCGGCGCCGACAATCGCCATCGCAAAGCTCTTGGGATTGCGGTTGATCGTCGAGCAGATCTCCAGGCCTCCAGGTTTCAGCAGCGCTTGCGTGGCGGTCAGATAGCTGAGCGGGTCGGCGACATGTTCCACCACTTCCATATTCAGGACCACGTCGAACTGTTCCCCCGCATCTGCCAGCGCTTCGGCAGTGGTGTGGCGGTAGTCGATCTCCAAGCCCGATTGCTCTGCATGGATGCGTGCGACCGGCAGATTGCCCTCAGCTGCATCCGCGCCGACCACTGTTGCGCCCAACCGCGCCATCGGCTCGCTCAGCAGCCCGCCGCCGCAACCGATATCCAAGAGGCGCAGCCCCTCGAACGGGTGCTGTGACGTCAGGTCGCGGCCGAATTCTCCGGCGATCTGGCGGGTAATATAGTCCAGCCGGCACGGGTTCAGCATGTGCAGGGGCTTGAACTTGCCGTTCGGATCCCACCACTCCGCTGCCATCGCCTCGAATTTGGCGATTTCCGCAGGGTCGACCGTGGACTGAGGCGCTTGCATTCCTGTCTCCGTGTGCTCTTTTGTAGTCTGACGTTTCACTAAGGTCAGTAATGGATAGATACCCGGACCAAAAGCGCGCTGTGCATTATCTTTACCCGCCGGTCGAGCCGTTTGACCAGCGCATGATCGATGCAGGCCAGGGCCATCGCATGTATGCCGAGCAGAGCGGCAACCCCAATGGCATTCCCGTGATCGTGTGCCATGGCGGCCCAGGCGGCGGCAGCAGCCCGGCGATGCGGCGCTATTTCGATCCGCATGTCTACAGAATCATCCTGTTCGACCAGCGCGGCTGCGGCCGGTCGCGCCCCTATGCGTCTTGCGAGGACAACACCACCTGGCATCTGGTCGCCGACATGGAGCTGATTCGCCGTCAGTTCGGCATCGACTCCTGGATTCTGTTCGGTGGAAGCTGGGGGGCAACCCTGGCGCTGATCTATGCGCAGACCCACCCGGACCGGGTGCAGCAGATCATTCTGCGCGGCGTCTTCCTGATGACCAAGGCAGAGCTGGACTGGTTTTATGGCGGCGGCGCCGGCAAATTCTGGCCTGAAACCTGGGCCAAATTTGTCTCGCTGATCCCCGATGGTGAGCGCAGCGACATGATCGCCGCCTATCAAAAGCGGCTTTTTTCCGGCAATCAGGATGAGGAAGTCCGCTATGGCCGCGCCTGGTCCGCCTGGGAAAACGCGCTGGCTTCGGTGCATTCCAACGGCCAGAGCGGCGAAAGTCCCGGCGATTATGCCCGTGCCTTTGCCCGGCTCGAAAACCACTATTTCATCAATGGCGGCTTTCTCGACTATGATGGCCAGATCCTTGCCAATATGGGGCGGATTTCCCATATCCCCGGCGTGATCGTTCAGGGCCGCTATGACATGATCTGCCCGCCGTCTTCCGCCTGGCGATTGAACGAGCTGTGGCCAAATGCGGAGTTGAAGATGGTGCGCAATGCCGGCCATGCTCTGTCGGAGCCGGGAATCAGCGCAGAACTGGTCCGGGCGATGGACCGGATTGCAGGAGAGCTTGTGCCATGACGCGCATTGACCGCCGCGCGCTGTTCACCTCGGGTGCTGCTGCTGCCTTGCTGGCCGCCGCTGGCGGGTCGGTCGATGCCTCTCCCAAGTCAGGCGGAGTTCTGCGCCTTGCGGTTCCGCGCGACGGCGGGATGCTGGAACAGGCTGCCCGCGGCGCAATCTATGACAGGCTGACTGAAATTGCCCCCGACGGGCTGCTGCGCGGCGAGCTGGCCACCGGCTGGCACTCCACAGCGGATGCCCGGACCTGGACCTTCAACCTGCGTGAGGGCGTGGCATTTCATGACGGTGCCCCGCTGACTGCGGATGATGCCGCCGCCTCGCTTACTGTCCAGGGAATCACTGGAGCAGAGATGCGTTCAGTCACGGCGCTGGGCAGTCATCAGCTGCTGTTGGAGCTGACGCGGCCCAACCCGCATCTGCCTTATCTGCTGGCCGGCCCGGATCATGTGATTGCCCCCGGCGGGGACTTGCCAGTGCCGTTGTCCGAAGCGGTCGGCACCGGATGCTACAGGGTGGAGCGCGCCCAGGAGGGCCGCCATTTCCGGGCCTCCAGAACCGCGGATCATTACAAGGCCGGCACTGCAGGCTGGGCGGATACGGTGGAGATCATCGTGATCCCCGACGCCGCTGTCCGCGCAGAAGCTCTGCGGGACGGCTATGTCGATGTGGCAGCCCTGCCGGAACCGCGCGGCCTGCTGCGGCGGGGGGAATTCCTGTATCACCCTTCGTCCAGCGACATGGCGCTGGCGGCCCGGCACGATGTTGGTATTCCGCGCAAGGTGGGCCAGAGCGCGCCGCTGGATGACGGCCGCATCGCCGAACGCTGGTGGCGGGTCTGACGCCTCCGCGCGGCTCTCGCTAAAGACAAGCCTTGCAGTTTTCCCCAATCCCCCCTATATGGCTTTGACAACAGCGGCGCGTTGAACCTCTGGCTCAAGGCTCCACCGGGAATTTCGACGGGCCGCGCGCCCGTTTTTTTGTGTTTGCAGACCCCTTGTCTGCACGCTCCAAGTGGAGGTCTGATGACCAACGACCTGATTGCCAAAGCCGCCATCGACCGGCGCTTGGCCGAGATCGTCACCCCGGTGATCGAGGATCTGGGCTATGAGCTTGTGCGCATCCGGCTGATGTCTGGGAAGTCGACAACGCTGCAGATCATGGCCGACAAGCCCGACGGCGGGATCGAGGTGGATGATTGCGCCGAGATATCGAACGCGGTCAGCGCGGCACTGGACGTCGAGGACCCGATCATCGATGCTTATGCTCTGGAAGTGTCGAGCCCCGGCATTGACCGTCCGCTGACGCGGATGAAAGACTTCGAGATGTTCGAAGGCTACGAGGCCAAGCTGGAAACCGCCGAGATGGTTGGCGGCCGCCGCCGCTTCAAGGGCGAGCTGGCGGGCACCGAAGATGATGAAGTTCTGATCAACATCGAGGATCAGGGCGGGATCGTGACCATCGGCCTGAAATTCGACTGGCTGAGCGATGCCAAGCTGGTCCTGACCGATGAACTGATCAAGGAAATGCTGCGCCAGCGCAAAGAGGCGGGCACGCTCAACGAAGACGCATTCGACGAAATCGAGACCGAAGAGTCCGAAGAGGAGAAAAAGTAATGGCTATCACCTCTGCAAACCAGCTGGAGCTGTTGCAAACCGCCGAGGCCGTGGCGCGCGAAAAGATGATCGACCCCGGTCTGGTGATCGAGGCGATGGAAGAGAGTCTCGCCCGGGCCGCCAAAAGCCGCTACGGCGCCGAGATGGATATCCGTGTCTCGATTGACCGTAAAACCGGCCGCGCCACGTTTACCCGCGTGCGCACCGTGGTGGCGGATGAGGAGCTGGAAAACTACCAGGCCGAAATGACTGTTGCGCAGGCGCGCCAGTACATGGCGAACCCCGAAGTGGGCCAGACCTACGTCGAGGAGGTGCCGCCGGTTGAAATGGGCCGGATCGCCGCCCAGTCGGCCAAGCAAGTGATCCTGCAGAAGGTCCGCGAAGCAGAGCGGGACCGCCAGTACGAAGAATTCAAGGACCGCGCCGGCACCATCATCAACGGGTTGGTCAAGCGCGAGGAATACGGCAACGTCATCGTCGATGTGGGCGCGGGCGAAGCGATCCTGCGCCGCAACGAGAAGATCGGCCGCGAAAGCTACCGTCCGAACGACCGCGTGCGCTGCTACATCAAGGATGTGCGCCGTGAGCCGCGCGGTCCGCAGATCTTCCTCAGCCGTACCGCGCCCGAGTTCATGGCCGAGCTGTTCAAGATGGAAGTGCCGGAAATCTATGACGGCATCATCGAGATCAAAGCGGTTGCCCGTGACCCTGGCTCGCGTGCCAAGATTGCCGTTATCTCCTACGACGGCTCGATCGACCCGGTCGGCGCCTGTGTGGGCATGCGCGGGTCCCGCGTGCAGGCCGTGGTGAACGAGCTGCAGGGCGAAAAGATCGACATTATCCCGTGGAACGAGGATCAGCCGACCTTCCTGGTGAACGCGCTGCAGCCCGCAGAAGTCACCAAGGTTGTGCTGGATGAAGAAGCCGGCAAGATCGAAGTCGTGGTGCCCGAAGAGCAGCTGAGCCTGGCCATCGGCCGCCGCGGCCAGAACGTGCGCCTGGCCTCGCAGCTGACCAACCTCGACATCGATATTATGACCGAGGAAGAAGAGTCGGCCCGCCGCCAGAAGGAATTCGAGGCGCGTACCAAGCTGTTCATGGAAACCCTGGATCTGGATGAATTCTTTGCCCAGCTGCTGGTCTCCGAAGGCTTTACCAACCTCGAAGAAGTCGCCTATGTCGAACTCGACGAGCTGCTGGTCATCGATGGTGTCGACGAAAGCACCGCTCAGGAGCTGCAGGCCCGTGCCCGCGACTATCTGGAAGCCCAGGCCAAGGCAGCCCTGGATGCCGCCCGCGAACTGGGCGCCGAGGACAGCCTGATCCAGTTCGAAGGCCTGACCCCGCAGATGGTCGAGGCTCTGGCCAAGGACGACGTGAAATCGCTGGAAGATTTTGCCACCTGCGCCGACTGGGAACTGGCTGGCGGCTGGACCAACGATGGTGGCGAGCGGGTCAAGGACGACGGTATCCTGGAGCCTTTCGGCATGTCGCTGGAAGAAGCTCAGGACATGGTGATGACCGCCCGCATCATGCTGGGCTGGGTCGATCCGGCGGAGCTGGAAGCGGAAGCGTCCGAGGACGAAGACGCTGGCGAAGAGGAAGGCGAGGCCTGATCCCGGGCGTTGCATAGGAGAGCTGAATGACACGTGGTGGCGCCACAAAAGACCGGTCCGACGGCAGCGAGCGCAAATGCATCGCTACTGGCGAGACCCAGCCCAAACAGGGCCTCATCCGCTTTGTGATGGGCCCTGACGGGCAGGTCGTGCCCGATGTGATGGGCAAGCTGCCGGGCCGCGGTGTCTATGTGGCTTCCAGCCGGGGCGCATTGGAAACCGCGGTCAAGAAGAAGCTGTTTGCCCGCGGGTTCAAGGCTCAGGTGCAGGTGTCTGCCGAACTGGTTCAGGAAGTCGAACGGCAGATTGCCCGTCGGCTTGTCGAACTGATCAGCCTGGCGCGCAAGTCGGGCGATGCAGTGTCCGGATTTGAACGGGTCAAGGACTGGCTGTCCAAGGAAGAGGCCCGGGTGCTGATCCAGGCCTCCGACGGATCCGGACGCGGAAAGTCGAAGCTGAGCACGCCCTACAAGGGTAAATTCATCGGCTGCCTCACGGCGGACGAGCTGGGAATGGCATTTGGGCGCCAAACTGCAATACATGCCGCCCTCGCCTCTGGCGGACTCAGCAAACGTGTTGTAGATGAGGCGCAACGACTGCAAGGTTTGCGCGAAATGGTGGGCGGCGACGGCCGCACGGAAGGATAAGTAGCTTTATGAGCGATAGTGACGGCAAAAAGACACTGGGTCTGCGTGGGGGTTCCCGTCCGGGGAACGTGAAACAGAGTTTCAGCCACGGACGGACCAAGAATGTCGTGGTGGAAACCAAGCGCAAACGCGTTGTGGTTCCCAAGCCGGGTGCGGCCAAGGGCGGCGGCGGTGCTGCGCCTTCCTCATCCGGATCGCGCCGGCCTGCCGGCATCAGTGACGCAGAGATGGAGCGCCGCCTGAAAGCGCTGCAAGCTGCCAAGGCCCGTGAGGCCGAAGAAGCGGCTGCCCGGGCCGCGGAAGAAAAAGCGCGTGAAGAAGAGCGCAACCGCCGCCGTGCCGAGGCGGAAGCCAAGGAGCGCGAGCAGCGCGAAGCCGAAGAGCGCGCCAAGGCGAAGGCCGAAGAAGAAGAGCGCAAGAAGCGCGAAGCCGAAGTTGCGAGCGAACGGGCCGCAGCCGCCGCGGCTGCTCCGGTCAAGGATGCACCGCGCACAGAACGCCCGGCTCCGAGCAAACCGGCCCCCGCTGCGGCTCCGCGCAAGGCGGACCGTGAGCGCGAGCAGCGCCAGAACCGTGGCAAGGGCCAGGACGACGGGCGCCGGGCGGGCAAGCTGACTCTGGGCCAGGCGACCGGCGGCGGTGGCAACCGCCAGCGCTCGATGGCGTCGATGAAGCGCAAGCAGGAACGTGCCCGGCAAAAGGCCATGGGCGGCCAGGTCGAGCGCGAAAAGGTCATCCGTGATGTCCAGCTGCCTGAAGCCATTGTGGTTTCGGAGCTCGCCAACCGTATGGCGGAGCGGGTTGGCGAGGTTGTCAAATCGCTGATGAACATGGGCATGATGGTCACTCAGAACCAGACCATCGACGCTGACACTGCCGAACTGATCATCGAAGAATTCGGCCACAAAGTGGTCCGGGTGTCCGACTCCGACGTCGAAGACGTGATCAAGGAGGTCGAGGACAAGGAAGAGGATCTGAAGCCGCGTCCGCCCGTCATTACCATCATGGGCCACGTCGACCACGGCAAGACCTCGTTGCTGGATGCGATCCGCGATGCCCGTGTTGTGGCGGGCGAAGCCGGCGGCATTACCCAGCACATCGGTGCTTATCAGGTGAAGACCGAAAGCGGCACCGTGCTGAGCTTCCTGGATACGCCGGGCCACGCGGCCTTTACCTCGATGCGTTCGCGCGGTGCGCAGGTGACCGATATCGTGGTTCTGGTTGTCGCCGCAGACGACGCGGTGATGCCGCAGACCGTCGAGGCGATCAACCATGCCAAGGCGGCGCAGGTTCCGATGATCGTGGCGATCAACAAGATCGACAAGCCGGCCGCAGACCCGACCAAGGTCCGCACCGACCTGCTGCAGCACGAAGTGGTTGTGGAAGCCATGTCCGGCGAAGTGCAGGACGTCGAAGTTTCCGCCGTCACTGGCCAGGGCTTGGACGAACTGCTGGAAGCCATTGCGCTGCAAGCGGAAATCCTGGAACTGAAAGCCAACCCCGACCGCGCCGCCCAAGGCGCCGTGATCGAGGCGCAGCTGGATGTGGGCCGCGGCCCCGTGGCAACTGTTCTGGTTCAAACCGGCACCCTGCGCCAGGGCGACATCTTTGTTGTGGGTGAGCAATACGGCAAGGTCCGTGCGCTGATCAACGACAAGGGCGAGCGCGTGCAGGAGGCAGGCCCCTCGGTCCCGGTCGAGGTCCTGGGCCTCAACGGCACTCCGGAGGCAGGCGACGTTCTGAACGTGACCGAAACCGAAGCGCAGGCCCGCGAGATCGCCGCCTACCGTGAGCAGGCCGCCAAGGACAAGCGCGCCGCTGCCGGTGCCGCGACCACGCTGGAACAGCTGATGGCCAAGGCCAAGGAAGACGAAAATGTCTCCGAGCTGCCGATCCTGGTCAAGGCTGACGTGCAGGGCTCCGCCGAAGCCATTGTTCAGGCGATGGAGAAGATCGGCAATGACGAAGTGCGCGTGCGCGTGCTGCATTCGGGCGTTGGTGCTATCACCGAAACCGATGTTGGTCTTGCCGAAGCTTCCGGTGCGCCGATCATGGGCTTCAACGTCCGGGCCAATGCCTCGGCCCGCAACACGGCCAACCAGAAGAGCGTCGAGATCCGCTACTATTCGGTGATCTACGATCTGGTGGATGACGTGAAGGCGGCGGCCTCCGGTCTGCTGTCGGCGGAGATCCGCGAGAACTTCATCGGCTACGCTCAGATCAAGGAAGTCTTCAAGGTCACCGGCGTTGGCAAAGTTGCCGGCTGTCTGGTCACCGAAGGCATTGCCCGCCGCTCGGCCGGCGTGCGCCTGCTGCGCGACAACGTGGTGATCCACGAAGGCACGCTGAAGACCCTGAAGCGCTTCAAGGACGAAGTGTCCGAAGTTCAATCCGGTCAGGAATGCGGCATGGCGTTTGAGAACTACGACGATGTCCGCCCGAACGACGTTATCGAAATATTCGAGCGTGAAGAAGTCACCCGCACGCTGGACTGACTTTTACGGACTTGCGATGAAAAACAGGCCCTGGCACAGCTGCCAGGGCCTGTTTTCTTGCGTCTGCGGGGCAGAGCGGGCGTGTGCAATCTCGTGCAGCAGCTGACGAAGCGTTTGCGCTGGATGCCGTCGCAGCGGTTTTCACAACGCAGGCCCTTCGCTGCTGCAGGTTGATCATACCAACGGAGCGCGGCAAAAATCAGCTGACAATAAGGCGGATTCCGGCGGCAAGAGGAGGGGGTGTCCCATTCTTCAGGTGCGTTTGCTGTGCGATGCCGATCATAATCGCGGGTACGGCGAAAGGGCAGCCCATGCGGCTGCCCCTTCCTTGCCTGACTTACGTGAGTGGCGGCTCAGGCAACTGATGGCACTGGTCGGCCTTCATATGTTTTTTTGCCTACCCGCACCGCTATTTTCCCGTCCGGGAGTGCCCGTATGAAAATGCCCTGAACCAGAGAGAAACTGCCTATTGCGATTGTTCTAAGCATGGTCTTATCCGCCCTGCTGCAATTCTGAGTGGTACGTTTCGTTCGTACCTTCATGCTTGAGCAGAATGATTAACAAAGTGTTCACGCAGTCCTTCCGGGGGAGTTAAATGCCCGGCAAAGCAGCGAAAATCAAATCCAGGATTGCCGCGTCCCCGCATGCTTGGGGACGCGGAAGCAATCAAAGCCAGTCGCGCAGAATTGGGATCAGCGGGATATCGGCAGGCGGCATAGGATAGTCGCGCAGATCCTGCGGGCGGACCCACTTCAGTGTCTGGCCTTCGCGGGCCTGCGGGATGCCCTCCCATTTGCGGCAGGCAAACAGCGGCATCAGCAGGTGGAAATCCTCGTAGGCGTGGCTGGCAAACGTCAGTGGTGCCAGACAGGACGCCCAGGTGCCGATCCCCAGTTCCTCGTGCAGCTCGCGGATCAGCGCCGCCTCCGGTGTTTCGCCCGGCTCGACCTTGCCGCCGGGAAACTCCCACAGGCCGGCCATCGACTTGCCCTCGGGGCGCTGCGCCAGCAGCACGCGCCCGTCCACGTCGATGAGCGCGACGGCGGAAACCAAAACAACCTTCACGACCGGTAGTCCGCGTTGATGGAGATGTACTGGTGCGTCAGATCGCAGGTCCAGACAGTGGCCAGACCGCTGCCAAGGCCCAGGTCCACCTTGATGGTGATTTCCTGCTTCTTCATCTCTGCAGCGCCCAGCTCTTCCTTGTAGGCGGGCGAGACCCAGCCTTTTTCGGCCACCAGCACATCGCCGAATGAGATCGACAGCAGATCCCGGTCCGCTGCCGCGCCGGACTTGCCGATTGCCATCACCACGCGGCCCCAGTTCGGGTCCTCGCCGGCAATCGCGGTTTTCACCAGCGGTGAGTTGGCAATCGCCATGCCATGCACCTTGGCATCCGCGTCCGAAGCAGCGCCAGTGACCTGGATTTCCACAAACTTGGTTGCGCCTTCGCCATCCCGCACCACCTGGTGCGACAGGTCCAGCATGACCTTCTCCAGCCCTGCTGCAAATTCCGCGTTGCCGGTGGCATCCACGCCCGAGGCGCCAGTCGCGCACAGCATCAGGCTGTCCGAGGTCGAAGTGTCGCTGTCCACGGTGATGCAGTTGAAGGTCCGGTTGCAGATCTCCGCCAGTTGCGCCTGCAGCGCCGCTTGTTCGACCTTGGCATCGGTGAAGATATAGACCAGCATCGTCGCCATATCCGGCGCGATCATGCCCGAGCCCTTGGCGATGCCGGCGATCTTGACGGTCTTGCCATCAATCTCGACGGTGGCACTGGCGCCTTTGGCGAAGGTGTCGGTGGTCATGATTGCCTTGGCGGCACCTTCCAGTGCGCCTTCATCCAAGGCACCGTTCAGGCTGCCGATCTTGTCCACGATGCGGTCATGCGGAAGCGGTTCGCCGATAACGCCGGTGGAGGCAGTGAAAACACGCTCAGCCGGGACGCGGGTTTCTGCCGCGACAGCTGCGGTGATCTCTGCCACGGATGTTTGCCCGTAATGGCCGGTAAAGGCGTTGGAATTGCCTGAATTCACCAGGATGGCTGCACCGGCATCCGCGGCACCGCCCAGCTTGGCCTGGCAGTCCAGCACCGGAGCAGAGCGGGTCTTGGAGCGGGTGAAGACACCGGCCACCGAGGTGCCAGGATCCATCACCGCCAGCATCACGTCAGTCCGGCCTTGGTATTTGACACCGGCGGAGGCAGAGGCAAAGCGCACACCTTTGATCACCGGAAGATCGGGGAAACCGGCAGGTGCAAGCGGCGAGACGGGCATGGATTTTGCCATGATCAGTTCCTTACCAGGCTCAGGTCTTGGAGAATGGCCGGATCGAGGTCCTCGATGTCGGGCCGTTCGATTTCAGAGGCGGCAGTCAGCTCATTCACCCGTTCCTCCACCGCCTTCTGGCGCAGTTCGTCGGCCAACTCGGTGCGCACGTCCTCAAACTCGGGCGCTTCGGTTTTCCGGCGTTCGTTCAGAAGGATGATATGCCAGCCGAATTGGGTCTGGATCGGGCCGGACACCTCACCCGATTTAAGGCTCAGAACTGCGTCTTCAAATTCCGGGACCATGCGGCCGGTGGTGAACCAGCCCAGGTCACCGCCGCTGGGGCCGGAGGGTCCGGTGGATTTCTCCTTGGCAAGCGTTGCGAAATCGGCGCCGGCGTCCAGCTCCTTCTTGACGTCCAGCGCGTCTTCTTCGCTTTCGACCAGGATGTGGGCCGCATGGAATTCGTCACCGCCATCGCCTGAAGAATATTTCTCGTCATATGCGGTGCGCAGCTGGTCCTCGCTGCTGGCTTTGTCCATGACCGTCTCGATCACGCTTGCAGCGAGCATGGCGCGTTTTTCGTTTTCGACCGAAAGCTGCACATAGTGCGGTACCTCGCCGTGCAGCTGCTGCTTCAGCGCCGTTTGCTGCACCAGCTGATCGAGGATCGCATTGAACAGCACGTCATCGGGCAGCTGCTTGTACTGCGCCGGCAGGTTTTCGCGTGCCATGATCATATGGCCGATGGTGATTTCCTCGCCATTGACTGAGGCCACCACCGTATTGGCATGGGGCGCTGCTGCTGCCGCCAGTGGCATAGCGGCAAAAGCCGCCACTGCCATGCTGCGCAGAAAAGTGATACCTTTACGCATTGAAACCTTCCTATTCCCTGGCCGCAAGGGGGCCTGCCGTTGACACTCTATACCCTGCCGCTTACATCGCCTTGAGGCCATTGGCAGGATCGTCTTTCCCCCATTGTTTATGGGTTGCGGACACGGCGGGCAAGCCTGCCCGATGCACAGGCCGGACATAGGATTGCTGGAGAAAACATGCTGGGTTTCGGAACAATCGCCAAAAAGGTTTTCGGCACACCGAACGACCGTAAAGTCAAGGCGACACGGCCGCTGATTGCACAGATCAACGCGCTGGAGGAGGAGTTCGCGAAGCTCAGCGATGAAGACCTGACCGGCAAGACCGAAGAGCTGCGCAGGCGCGCCTTGGGCGGCGAGAGCCTGGACGCGCTGCTGCCCGAAGCCTTTGCCAACGTGCGCGAAGCGGCCAAGCGGGCGCTGGGTCTGCGGGCCTTTGATACCCAGCTGATGGGCGGCGTGTTCCTGCATCAGGGCAACATATCCGAGATGAAGACAGGCGAGGGCAAGACCCTGGTCGCGACCTTTCCGGCCTATCTGAACGCGCTGACCGGCAAGGGCGTGCATGTGGTCACAGTGAACGAATACCTGGCCAAGCGCGACAGCGAATGGATGGGCAAGGTGTTTGCCCAGCTCGGCATGACCACCGGGGTGATCTGGTCCGGCCAGGCCGACGCCGAAAAAATGGCTGCCTATAACAGCGACGTCACCTATGCCACCAACAACGAACTGGGTTTTGACTATCTGCGCGACAACATGAAGCCGTCGCTGGACCAGGTGTTCCAGAAGCAGCACAACTTTGCCATCGTCGACGAGGTGGACTCGATCCTGATCGACGAGGCCCGCACCCCGCTGATCATCTCCGGTCCGGCCGAAGACCGCTCTGACCTCTATTCCACCATCGACAAGGTGATCCCGCTGCTGGCGGAGGAGCACTACGAGATCGACGAGAAGACCCGCGGCGTGACCTTTACCGAGGACGGCAACGAGTATCTGGAGCAGACGCTGCGCGAGCAGGGGCTGCTGGAACAAGAGGCTTCTCTTTACGATCCGGAAAGCACCACCGTTGTCCACCACGTGAACCAGGCGCTGCGTGCCCACAAGCTGTTCCAGCGTGACAAGGACTATATCGTCCGCGATGGCCAGGTGGTGCTGATCGACGAATTCACCGGCCGGATGATGCCGGGCCGCCGTCTGTCCGAAGGGCTGCACCAGGCCATCGAGGCCAAGGAAGAAGTGCAGATCCAGCCGGAAAATACCACGCTGGCCTCCGTCACTTTCCAGAATTACTTCCGCCTTTACGACAAGCTGTCGGGCATGACCGGCACCGCGATGACCGAGGCTGAGGAATTTGCCGAGATCTATGGTCTGGGAGTGGTCGAGGTGCCGACTAACCGCCCGATTGCGCGGGTGGATGAGGACGATCAGGTTTACCGCACCGCCCGCGAGAAATACGAGGCGATGATCAAGGAAGCCAAGGTGGCGCACGAAAAAGGCCAGCCGGTCCTGCTGGGCACCACCTCGATCGAGAAATCCGAACTGCTGAGCCAGATGCTGGAGCAGGAAGGCATCCCGCACAACGTGCTGAACGCCCGCCACCACGAGCAGGAAGCGCAGATCGTTGCCGATGCCGGACGCCATGGCGCGGTCACTATCGCCACCAACATGGCCGGCCGCGGCACCGATATTCAGCTGGGCGGCAACGTCGAGATGAAAGTGCTGGAGGCATTGGCAGCAAGCCCGGAGGCTGATCCGGCAGAGCTGCGGGCGGCTGAAGAAGCCAAGCACGCCGAAGAGAAACAGAAGGTACTGGATGCCGGCGGTCTCTTCGTGATGGCCTCCGAACGCCATGAAAGCCGCCGCATCGACAACCAGCTGCGCGGCCGTTCCGGCCGACAGGGCGACCCGGGCCGTACCCGTTTCTACCTCAGCCTCGAAGACGACCTGATGCGGATCTTCGGCTCCGAGCGGCTGGACAAGCTGCTGTCGTCACTGGGCATGAAGGAGGGCGAGGCGATCATTCACCCTTGGGTGAACAAGTCGCTGGAGCGCGCCCAGGCCAAGGTCGAAGGCCGCAACTTCGACATGCGCAAGAACGTGCTGAAGTTCGACGACGTGATGAACGACCAGCGCAGGGTGATCTTCAGCCAGCGCCGCGAGATCATGGCCGCCGAGGACCTGTCCGAGATCGTCGACGACATGCGCCACGAGGTGATCGACGACCTGCTCGATACCCATATGCCGCCCAAGACCTACGCCGACCAGTGGGACACCGCAGGGCTGCAGGAGCAGGTGCGCGAGATGCTGTCGATCGATGCGCCGGTGGCCGAATGGGCTGCCGAGGAAGGCGTCGATGACGAACAGATCCGCGAGCGCCTGGTGGAAGCATCCGATAAGATGATGGCGGAAAAGGCCGCGGCGTTCGGGCCGGAAAATATGCGCAACATCGAAAAACAGGTGCTGCTGCAGACAATTGACAAGAATTGGCGCGAGCATCTGCTGACGCTGGAACATCTGCGCTCGGTTGTGGGCTTCCGCGGCTACGCGCAGCGAGATCCGCTCAATGAGTACAAAAACGAAAGCTTCCAGCTGTTTGAAAGCATGCTCGACTCCTTGCGTGAAGAAGTCTCCCGGCAACTCAGCCGCGTGCGCCCGATGACCGAGGAAGAGCAGCAGCAGATGCTGATGGAGATGGCAGCCCGCCAGGCCGCCATGCAACAGATGGCTGCCCAGCCCGCACTTGCTGAAGCAGCGGCAGGGGATGCTGCTCCGGGGTTTGCCGAGGATGATCCGTCAACCTGGGGCAACCCCTCGCGCAACGACAAATGCCCTTGCGGCTCGGGCAAGAAGTTCAAGCACTGCCATGGCAGCCACGCCTGATATCCTTTTTGCCAAGGCAGAGCCCGGTCTCCCGGGGCCTGCGCCCTGCACGGCCGGATGACCTGCCGCGCGGCAGCGGTATTTTTGCAAAGACCGCTGCCATTGGGGGCTGCCGGTGCGGCCAGGACGCCCGCGGGCACGAAAGTGTCCCCGGGATTGTTTCCCGGTGCGCAACCAAAGTGGCGGGGTTGCCGCAATTGCCGGATTTTGTTCAGCTGGCGGCCACAAACTGGCCGGCATTTCCGGGCAGGCTTCCTCAACCAAGCAGGTTCAGGAGGATCTCATGCTGAGCAAACAGGCAATGCTGACAAGCGGAATGACGCTGGCGTGCGCTCTGGGAATCGGGTTTTTCATGCAGACCTCGGGTTCCGGCTGGCTGGCCAGGTCAACCGCAGCGGCTGATCCGGAACTTCCGGGTGAACCGGAAGCGGCGCAGTTGCTGATCGAAAAAATCACTTTGACTTCGGCGCCGCCTGAAACGGCCCGGGCGGAGCCGGAACGTCAGTCGGCCGAGATTGCGCCGCCGGCCACCTGCCGGATGGCTGCCACGGCCAAGGCGGCCGCCTTGGCTATGGTCAGCTTGTCCGTCAAGGCTTCCTGCCGGGCCAACGAGCGCTTGACCGTGCATCACAGCGGCATGTCCTTTACTGCCGCACTCGACGATACCGGACAGTATTCAGCTATGATCCCCGCGCTGGCGCGCACAGCCGTTTTCATCGCCGAGACCGCAAGCGGCAGCGGTGCTGTCGCTGTCGCTGAAGTGGACGGGCTGGAGGCGATCGAGCGCGTGGTCCTGCAATGGAGCGGCAACAGCGGATTCGAACTCCACGCCCGGGAGTTCGGCGCAGCCTACGGAAATTCAGGCCACGTCTGGCACGGGGCAGCAGCCAAGGCCGGTGCCGGGCAGGTTGTGCGTTTGGGCGACGACAGCCTGCTGGCGCCGCGTGTTGTCGAGATATACAGCCTGCCCGTCAGACTGCCGGGCCGATCCGGCATCGTGTCCCTGACCGCTGAGGCCGAGGTGACCGGCATCAATTGCGGGCGCGATATCTCTGCCCAGGCGCTGCAACTGCGCGGCGGGCAGCTCAGCAACCGGGATCTGGTGCTGGCGATGCCCGATTGCGAGGCTCTGGGCAGCTTTCTGGTGTTGAATAATCTGGTGGAAGACCTGAAAATCGCCGCCAACTGATTGCGGTAACTTCAGGTATCAACATGACCTTCTTTCGTGCGGCCGTTTGCGCCGCACTTTTTCTGGCAGCTTTGGCGCGCGGGCTTGCCGCTCAGGATGTCACCCTGTCTTCCCCAGATGGTGCTGTTGAGATCACTGGCACTCTGCTGGGTTTCGATGGCGAATTTTACCGGGTGGAAACCCAATTCGGCGAACTCACCGTCGATGGTTCAGGCGTTACTTGCGATGGACCAGGCTGCCCCAGCCTGTCCGGCTTTGTTGCGGAGATCACCCTGGCGGGTTCCTCTGCCATGTCCGAAGTGCTGCTGCCCGCACTGATAGAAGGCTTTGCGCTGCGCAATGGCTATCAGACCCGCCGGGAACCGCTGCCAGAGGGGAATTTCAGCCATGTCCTGCTGCGCGGGCAGAAGCCGGCCGCGAGGTTCACCTTTGCGGCCAGCAATACTGACGCCGGGTTCGCGGCGCTTGTCGCGGATGAAGCGGATGTGGCGATGGCCCTGCGGGAAATTCGGCCGCTCGAGCAAAAGGCCGCCCGTGCAGCAGGGCTGGGTGATCTGACCGGACCGGGCCGCAGCCGGGTGCTGGCATTGGACGCCTTCGTGCCTGTGGTGGCGCCAAGCAACCCGGTCCGGGATATTTCCTTGCAGCAGCTTGCCGGGATATTTTCCGGCCAGATCACCAATTGGCAGCAGCTTGACGGTCCTGATGCGCCGATTTCGATGCATATGCCGGTGTCCGGTTCCGGTCTTGCCCAGGCTGTCGAGGACAAGCTGATGGTGCCTTTCGGGGCTGGTCTATCAGCTGAAATCCGCCGCCACGATCGCAGCAGCACATTGGTCCGCCGGGTTCTGATAGATCCGTTTGCAATCGGCATTGCCAGCTATGCCGAAAAGGGAGCGGCGCGGGTTCTGACGCTGACAGGGACGTGCGGATTTTCGCTGCAGGCCAATCGCTGGGCGGTAAAGACCGAGGATTATCCGCTGACGGTTCCCATGTTCCTTTACCTGCCGGCCCGCCGGCTGCCCAAGGTGGCGCGGGATTTCCTGGCCTATGTGCGCGGGCCCGCCGCGCAGGCCGTGATCCGCCGGGCAGGTTTCGTGGATCAGGCACCGGAACTGATTCCGGTCAGCCGCCAGGGCAGCCGCCTGGCCAATGCGATATTGGCCGCGGACCGGAATTCGGGACTGTCAGAACTGCAACGTCTGGTGGAAACGTTGGGTGGCATGCGCCGGCTGACGGTCTCATTCCGTTTCGAGCCGGGATCCGCGCGCCCCGATGCGCAGTCGCGCAGCAATATCGAACAGCTGGCCCGGGCGCTGGAAGCCGGGGAGTTTGACGCCAAGGTCCTTGTGTTTGCAGGATTTTCCGATGGTGTCGGACCGGCGGAGGGCAATCGGCAGATTGCGTTGAAGCGGGCCGGTGCGGTGCGGGAGGCGGTGATCAGGGCAGCGGAGACGGCGGACGTCAGCCGGGTAGAGATCCGCACTGAAGGTTTTGGAGAGGCGCTGCCGATGGCCTGCGACGACAGCGAATGGGGCCGTCAGATCAACCGGCGCGTTGAGGTCTGGGTGCGTTAGGCCCTGCGGCAGCGGCGGGCTCCCGCGCGTTTGGCATGGCATCAAAGATGCCCTGCAAACCCTTGGGCGATGCACCGCACGGGCGTGCGGTGCGGCGGCGTTAAAGGTACCCGTGAGCGCGAAAGCTGAGCTCGGTGGATTTGCCGATGATCAGATGGTCGTGCAGGATGATTCCAAGGGCCGTGAGGGCGGCTTGAATCTGGTCGGTCATGGTGATGTCACTGTCCGACGGGGTCGGGTCACCGGAAGGGTGGTTATGGACCAGGATCAAGGCGCTGGCATTTAGTTCCAGCGCCCGCTTGGCGACTTCGCGCGGGTAGACGGGGACGTGGTCGACGGTGCCGCGGGCCTGTTCCTCGTCGGCGATCAGCACATTCTTGCGGTCCAGGAAGAGAATGCGGAATTGTTCGGTTTCGCGGTGGGCCATGGTGGTATGGCAATAGTCCAGGAGCGCGTCCCAGCTGGCGATGACCTGCCGTTGCAGCACCCGGGCGCGGGCCATCCGGTGGGCGGCTGCTTCCAGCACCTTGAGGTCTGTTATCACTGCGTCGCCGACACCTTTGACCTGTGCCAGCCGTTCCGGTGAAGCCGCAACCACGCGGTTGAAATCACCAAATGCGTCAAGCAGTTGCCGGGCCAGAGGTTTTACATCCCGGCGGGGGATCGAGCGGAACAAGACCAGTTCCAGCAGCTCGTAATCCGGCATCGCTGCGGCGCCGCCCTGCATGAAACGGTCGCGCAAGCGGGCGCGATGGTCCTTGATGTAGGACGGCAGGCGGCCGGGGGAGAGCGGGGCCGCAGGCGCTTCGCCGCTGTCCGGAAACAACGGCAGGGAGATGTCCTGAAATGAGGGGCCCTGTGCCATGGCGCCATGGTGCCGCCACCTTGGTTGAGGAAGTGTTAACGTACGCCGCGACGCGGCGGCAGAGTGGGGGCGGCATGCGTGCCCCCTATGCACCACTGCAGTGCGGCGTGAGAGGAGGGGCAGCGGTTGCCCGCGGGGTGGCGCTGCTTCGTTTTTGGAGCCCGCATTATTCCGGCCAAGCACATCCACGGTAAGTGAGTGCTCCAGAGGCAGCCAAAGCGCCACCGGGCCGGGGTAAAAGAAAAGCGCCCCGGTTGGAGGGCGCTTTTGAGTGAGCTGGTTGCAGCAAAATCCGGTGCAACGCCCGTTCGTCGCTGAAAACCATCCACGGGATGGTTTTCAGGGTGTTCCTCACCCCTTCATTCCATCCCAGAAGCTTTTCACCGAAGAGAAGAAGCTGCGCGATTCGGGGTTGGTGTTGTCCTCGGACATTTCCTCGAACTCGCGCAGAAGTTCCTTCTGGCGCGCGGTGAGGTTGACCGGGGTTTCCACCGCCAGTTCGATGAACATGTCGCCGGTGGCACCGCCGCGCAGTGCCGGCATCCCCTTGCCGCGCAGGCGCATCTGGCGGCCGGACTGGCTGCCTTCGGGGATCTGCACCCTGCCGCGGCCGCCGTCGATGGTCGGCACCTCGATGGAGCCGCCGAGTGCAGCCTTGGCCATGCTGACCGGCACGCGGCAATAGAGGTTGTTGCCGTCACGTTCAAACAGGCTGTGCGGACCAACCTCGACAAAGATGTAGAGGTCGCCCGGAGGGCCGCCGCGCAGGCCGGCTTCGCCTTCGCCGGCGAGGCGGATGCGGGTGCCGGTTTCCACGCCTGCCGGGATGTTCACCGACAGCGAGCGGTCCTTTTCCACCCGGCCGTGGCCGTGGCAGGATTTGCACGGGTTCTTGATGATCTGGCCCAGGCCCGAGCAGGTCGGGCAGGTGCGTTCAACAGTGAAGAAGCCCTGCTGCGCGCGCACCTTGCCCATGCCGGAGCATGTCGGACAGGTGGTTGGTTCCACCCCGCCTTCGGCACCGGTGCCCTCGCAGGAGGTGCAGGAGACCGAGGTCGGGACCTTGATCGTCTTGTGCAACCCGCCAAAGGCGTCTTCCAGCGAGACCCGCAGATTATACCGCAGATCGGCCCCGCGGGAGGCCCGCTGCCGCCCGCCGCCGCCGCGCTGGCCGCCCATGAAGTCGCCGAACAGGTCGTCGAAGACATCTGAGAAGGCGGAGGAGAAGTCGCCGCCGCCAAAGCCCTGGCCTTGCCCGCCGCGCTGGCCACCGCCCATGCCGTTTTCAAAGGCGGCATGGCCAAAGCGGTCATAGGCTGCCTTCTTCTCGGCATCCTTGAGGACGTCATAAGCCTCGTTGGCTTCCTTGAACTGCGCCTCTGCGTTCGGATTATCGGAATTCCGGTCGGGATGCAGTTCCTTGGCCTTCTTGCGAAAGCCCTTTTTGATTTCGTCTGCGGTGGCACCTTTGGCCACGCCCAGAACGTCGTAGTAGTCGCGTTTTGACATCGGATAACCCCATCTGCCCCAACGAAAATGGGCCGGTCCGGGGTCCGGACCGGCCCGCTATGGCCTGAGTATCAGGCGTTAGCGCTTGTCGTTGTCCAGGTCTTCGAATTCCGCGTCAACGATATCGTCATCCGCCGGGCCGGCGGCCTCGTCAGCGGCTGCAGGTTCGTCTTCGCTATCCGCTTCAGCTTGCGCCTTGTAGATCGCTTCGCCCAGTTTCATGGCGGCTTCGGTCACGTTCTGGATGCCGGACTTGATCTTCTCGGCAGTCGATTTCTCGTTCTCCAGTTCGTCTTTCAGCGCAGCCACGGCCAGTTCGATCACCTCGACGGTGGAGGGGTCGACCTTGTCGCCATGCTCTTCCACCGATTTCTCGGTGGAGTGGATCAGCGATTCGGCCTGGTTCTTGGCTTCGATCAGCTCGCGGCGTTCCTTGTCGGCCTCGGCGTTCTCCTCGGCGTCCTTGACCATCTTTTCGATGTCCTCGTCCGACAGGCCGCCCGATGCCTGGATGGTGATCTGCTGTTCCTTGCCGGTCGCCTTGTCCTTGGCGCCGACCGACACGATGCCGTTGGCGTCGATGTCAAAGGTCACTTCGATCTGCGGCATGCCGCGTGGTGCCGGCGGGATTTCCTCGAGGTTGAACTGGCCGAGCATCTTGTTGTCGGCCGCCATTTCACGCTCGCCCTGGAACACGCGGATGGTCACGGCGTTCTGGTTGTCTTCCGCGGTCGAGAACACCTGGCTCTTCTTGGTCGGGATGGTGGTGTTGCGGTCGATCAGGCGGGTGAAGACGCCGCCGAGGGTTTCGATGCCGAGCGACAGCGGGGTCACGTCGAGCAGCACCACGTCCTTGACGTCGCCCTGCAGAACGCCGGCCTGGATGGCCGCACCCATGGCAACCACCTCATCCGGGTTCACGCCCTTGTGCGGCTCCTTGCCGAAGAACTTGGTCACCTCTTCGATGACTTTCGGCATCCGGGTCATGCCGCCGACCAGGACCACTTCGTCAATGTCGGAAGCGGACAGGCCTGCGTCCTTCAGCGCAGCCTTGCACGGGTCCATCGAACGCTTGATCAGGTCGGAGACCAGGCTTTCCAGCTTGGCGCGGGTCAGCTTCATCACCATGTGCAGCGGCTGGCCCGAGGACGGGTCCATCGAGATGAACGGCTGGTTGATTTCGGTCTGCGAGGTGGAGGACAGCTCGATCTTGGCTTTTTCAGCCGCCTCTTTCAGGCGCTGCAGAGCCATCTTGTCCTTGCTGAGATCGACGCCGTTTTCCTTTTTGAACTGGTCCGCCAGGTAGTTGACGATGCGCATGTCGAAGTCTTCGCCGCCCAGGAAGGTGTCGCCGTTGGTCGACTTCACTTCGAACAGGCCGTCGTCGATTTCCAGGATGGTGACGTCGAAGGTGCCGCCGCCGAGGTCATAAACCGCGATGGTCTGGGTGTCTTCCTTATCGAGTCCATAGGCCAGCGCCGCCGCGGTCGGCTCGTTGATGATGCGCAGTACTTCGAGGCCGGCGATCTTGCCTGCGTCCTTGGTGGCCTGGCGCTGGGCGTCGTTGAAGTAGGCCGGAACGGTGATCACCGCCTGGGTGACTTCCTCGCCCAGGTAGGATTCCGCAGTTTCCTTCATTTTGCCCAGGGTGAAGGCGGAGATTTGCGACGGGGAGTATTTCTCACCCTTCGCTTCCACCCATGCGTCGCCGTTGCCGCCGTTGACGATGGCGAACGGCACCATTTTCTTGTCCTTGGCGACGGCCGCGTCGTCGAACCGGCGGCCGATCAGCCGCTTGACGCCGAAAATGGTGTTGTCCGGGTTGGTCACCGCCTGGCGCTTGGCGGGCTGGCCGACCAGGCGCTCGTCGTCGGTGAAGGCGACAATCGACGGGGTGGTGCGCGCGCCCTCGGCGTTTTCGATCACGCGGGGCTGGGAGCCATCCATGATGGCCACGCAGGAGTTGGTGGTACCCAGGTCAATGCCGATAACTTTGCTCATGTTCGATCCCTTACTTTTACTCAAGGCGATTACCCGAGGCCTGAACCCGTTGCGGCATCCCGGCCCCGATTGAAGTTGCGGTTTGGTCTGCACCTTGCCGCGTCCCGGCGTATATAGGGAGCAGAAAACGACCCTGCAAGCGCTCAGAGGCGCCCGGAACCGCGATTCAATGCGCTTTTTTGCAAGGGCTATGGTTAAGGATGGATGAACGGCGATGACTCTGCTGAAGGTGCGCGGATTTGATGTTCACAAGGGGTATCTGGACCCGGCCCGGCAAGCCGCGCTGATCGGCAGCTTGCGGCCGGTGCTGAAGGCGGCGCCCTTGTTTTCGCCCAAGGTGCCGGGCGGCGGTCGGATGTCGGTTCGGATGACCTCGGCCGGGCGGTTCGGCTGGTATTCCGATGCCTCCGGCTACCGCTACGCGCAGCAGCACCCGTCAGGTCTGGACTGGCCAGCGGTCCCGGAGGCGGTGCTGGAAGTCTGGCGGGATCTGACCAGGCTGGAACGGCAGCCGGATTGCTGCCTGCTGAACTACTACGGCGAGGGCGCCAGGATGGGGCTGCACCAGGACAGAGACGAGGCGGACTTCTCTTATCCCGTGGTGTCCATCTCCTTGGGCGATGACGGGCTGTTCCGTATCGGCAACCGTGCCCGCGGCGGCAAGACCGAGTCGGTCTGGCTCAATTCGGGAGACGTGGTGGTGATGGGCGGCGAGGCACGGCTTGCCTATCATGGTCTGGACCGGATCCGGTTCAAGTCCTCGCGGCTGTTGCCGAAGGGCGGGCGGATCAACCTGACGCTTCGCGTGGTCACGTGACGCTGGCGGGGTGCAAAAGTTTTGAAAAACTTTTGCCAAGACTTTTTGAAAAGTCTTGGGGGAGCGTTTTGCGGCTTTGGCTTCAATGCCTCAGCGTTCGGCGAGGGAGCAGCAGCCGGATAGCAATTCAATACCGTCCTGTTGCAGCAGGAGATCTGCTGACAGGCCATAAACCCGGTCCGACATGCCGTCGCTGCAGGTTTCGTGCCTGATCACGGCAGCCTGTCCGCTGGCCAATCCAAGGACGTAACGGTCCAGCCGTCCGGCGGCCGTTTTCAGCTCGCCAGTGTCCAGTGTTCCGACGCTTTCAGGCGTGGAGAACTTGGCCGTGCCGCCAGGAGAGACATTCAGGGACCAGAAAGGTTCGGTGCCGAAGCAAGCAAACGGAGCGGAGCGCAGGTGTTCCGAAACGGCCTGTTCACGCGTGAGATAGCGCAGGGCTACCCAGCCAGAGGTTTCGCCGGTGTTTACTTGCCCCCATGTGCCGGAACCGTCCGGTGCCACGACCTCGATGCTGCTTTGATCCGGAGAATAGGCGCCGATGACCGGAGAGCTGGCGGACGGTGTGCTGCGGATGTTCAGCACGTCATTTGCGGCAACACCGGTAACCTGAAACAGCGCAGGGTAATCCTGCGCAAGGGCAGGCAGGATGGTGCTGAGCAACCAGAACAGCGCAGCTGGGGCAAGCTGCCTCACCGCCGCGCGCTCCAGCTGATGGAAACGTGGCGGCGGGTATAGAATTCACCCATAAGGCCAATCACGATCAGTACCAGTGCCACCCAGGCGGCATACTGCCAGGAGCTGAAATGCGGGTTGTAGTTGATGAAGACGAAACCGCGGGACTGGTCGATGCAGTGAAACAGCGGGTTCCAGTCGAACATCGCCAGCATGAAACTGGGCAGCGTGTTGGCCAGAAACATCTTGCCCGAGGCAATCATGTTGGCACGTTGATAGACCATGGTCAGGATGCTGACCAGGCCGGGCGCCCAGGGTTTCAGAACAAGAAACACCAGCCCCACACCCACGCCGGTGACCCAGGCCAGCAGGACCATGCCGAAAGCCGGTATCGGTTGCTCGATATGCACGGGTGTGAAGGCGACGTGATAGACAAACAGAATGATGAACAGCGACAGCACCTGAATGTAAAGGGCGCCAATTGCGGCGGACAGAATGGCCACCATCGTGTTCATCGGCGCATGCTGCATCATCGGGCTGCTGGGCCCTTCGGCGCCGGCAACGGCGCCGACAGTCTTGGTGTGGACCATGAACAGGAAGATGCCGGACATGACATAGAGCAGGAAGTCGCCACGGATGGCGGAGCCGCGCAGGCCCAGCAGGGCGAACATGGCATAAAAGGCCCCGACAAAAAGGATCGCCTGCAGGATGTTCAGCCCGAGGGCCAGGAATGCGTTGTTGTGCTTCGAGCGGACACTTCGCACCACCGAGTGGAACACCACCTCGCCGAGGGTGAGAAATCCGGAAATCCAGGATTGCTGGGTGCGCTGCTGAAACATGAGACCTGCATTCTCTGCTCGATAATGATGCGGCTGCTTGCCGTTCTGTTATCAGCGCATCATAAGGGGCAAGAGGCAAATTTTCAATTAAACCCGTGTTAGGGAGACCTGCGTGACTTATCAAGACCTGGTGCCCGTGATCCGCCGCCTGGCCATCGAAGCCGGTGCGAAGATCATGGAGATCTATAACTCCGATGATTTCGACGTGAAGGTGAAATCCGACGAAAGCCCGGTAACGGCAGCGGATGAAGCTGCTGATGCGCTGATTTCGGCCGGCCTGCGGGCGGCATTCCCGGACATGATGCTGGTCACCGAAGAGCAGTCGGCTTCGCACAAGGAGCGCGGCGATACTTTCCTGATCGTCGATCCGCTGGACGGCACCAAGGAGTTCATCCACCGCCGCGGCGATTTCACCGTCAACATCGCACTGGTGGAAAAGGGCGTGCCGACCCGCGGTGTGGTCTATGCACCGGCCAAGCAGCGCATGTTCTTTACCCTGGCGGATGGCAGCGCAGTCGAGGAAACCGGAGCCTTTGATCCCGAGGCCATCGGCGAGACCCGCCCGATCCGGGTTGCGGACAGTGACAATTCCGCACTGATGGTGGTGGCGTCGAAATCGCACCGCGACCAGGCGACCGATGATTACATCGGCAAGTACAGCGTGAAGGACAGCAAGAGCGCCGGCTCGTCGCTGAAGTTCTGCCTGGTGGCCACTGGCGAGGCGGATCTGTACCCGCGCGTCGGCCGCACCATGGAGTGGGACACTGCTGCCGGTCACGCGGTGCTCGCGGGGGCTGGCGGCAAAGTGGTGCGTTTTGACGATCATTCCCCGCTTGTTTACGGTAAAGAGGGCTATGCGAACCCCTTCTTCATCGCCTATGCACCGGCTGTGGAATTGAAGAAAGCCTGATGTCTGTCCTGATCGTCATCCCCGCCCGTTATGCCTCGACCCGCTATCCCGGCAAACCGCTGGTGCCGCTGACCGGTGCCACCGGCGAGAAACGCTCGCTGGTAGAGCGCTCCTGGCGGGCGGCGTGCTCGGTGCAGGGCGCGGACCGGGTGGTTGTGGCGACGGATGACGATCGCATCAAGCAGGCTGCGGAAGCATTCGGGGCCGAGGTCGTGATGACCTCGGAATCCTGCGCCAATGGCACCGAACGCTGCGCCGAGGCGCTTGCGGCGCTGGGCGGCGGCTACGAGATCGTGGTGAACCTGCAGGGCGATGCGCCGCTGACCCCGCACTGGTTTGTCGAGGACCTGGTGGCGGGCCTGCGTGCCGCGCCCGGCATGGGGCTGGCAACGCCGGTGCTGCGCTGCAACGGTGAGACGTTGAACAGCCTCCTGGCTGACCGCAAGGCCGGTCGGGTTGGCGGCACGACCGCGGTATTTGCCGAAGACCGCAGTGCGCTCTATTTCTCCAAGGAGGTGGTGCCTTTTTGCGCACAGGTCTTTGAGGATGGCGAAAATACGCCAGTCTTTCACCACGTCGGAGTCTATGCCTACCGCCCGGATGCTCTGGCGGCGTATCCTGACTGGCAGACCGGGCCGCTGGAGAGACTCGAAGGACTGGAGCAGCTGCGCTTCCTGGAAAACGGGCGCAAGGTACTGTGTGTTGAGGTTGAAGCGCGCGGGCGTGAGTTCTGGGAGTTGAACAACCCTGAGGATGTGCCACGCCTGGAGGCCATGATGAAGAAAATGGGGCACGAGTGACTGGATTATGGTAATGAGAAACAGAACAACCAGCCGGCAGCTGCGAAGCGGCAGCCGGAGGCAGCGGGCAGCTGCTTTACATTTTGTTGGAGATAGCCGGGCATGATGCGCGCCAGCGTCCCCGCGCGGTGCGCGGGAGCCCGCCGCCGGTCCCGGAATTTGAGTATTGAGAGAACGCCATGCGCAGAAAAGTAACCAAAGCAATTTTTCCGGTTGCAGGCCTGGGGACCCGATTCCTGCCGGCAACAAAGTCCGTCCCGAAGGAAATCATGACATTGGTCGACCGGCCGCTGGTGCAATACGCCATCGACGAGGCGCGCGCCGCCGGAATCAAGGAGTTCATCTTTGTCACCTCGCGCGGCAAAGGCGCGCTGGAAGATTATTTCGACCATTCGCCGGTTCTGGAGCAGGAACTGCGCAAGAAGGGCAAGGATGAGCTTCTGGAAGTGCTGAAGAGCACAGATATGGAATCCGGGGCAATCGCCTATCTGCGCCAGCACAAGGCGCTGGGCCTGGGCCATGCGGTCTGGTGCGCCCGCCGGCTGATTGCCAATGAGCCTTTCGCGGTGATCCTGCCCGACGATGTGATCGCGGCCGAAAAGCCCTGCCTGCAGCAGATGGTAGAAGCCTATGAGGAAACCGGCGGCAACATGGTTGCGGCTATGGAAGTTCCGCCGGAGAAGACTTCCTCCTATGGCGTGCTGGATGTGAAAGAGGACATGGGCCAGGTGGTCCTGGCCAATGGCATGGTTGAAAAGCCGAAAGCCGGAGAGGCGCCATCGAACCTGGCGGTGATTGGCCGCTACATCCTGGCACCGTCGGTGCTGAAGAATCTCAACAAGATGAAGCAGGGCGCGGGCGGCGAAATCCAGCTGACTGATGCGATTGCCGAGGATATCACCAAGGATGTGCCGGTCTACGGCTACCGCTTCCGCGGCCAGCGGTTCGATTGCGGCTCCAAGTCTGGGTTCCTGCAGGCGACTGTTGCCTTTGCATTGGCGCGTGATGAACTGCGGGAAGATCTGATGAACTACATCACCGAGATTGCGCAGGTCGGCCAAGCCGCGCAGTAACCACTTTGGCCGCCCATTTTGGGCGGCCCAGCATGGGGCAGAGGCAGTGGTGAACATACTCGTGACCGGCGGTGCCGGATATATCGGCTCGCATGCGTGCAAAGCACTGAAGGCGGCGGGCTACACTCCTGTAACCTATGACAGCCTGGTGACCGGCTGGCAGGACGCGGTGAAATTCGGCCCCTTCGAGAAGGGCGACCTGCTTGACCGCGCCCGGCTGGATGAGGTGTTTGCCAAGTATCAGCCGGCCGCAGTGATGCATTTCGCAGCTCTCAGCCAGGTAGGCGAAGCGATGAGCGCGCCGGGTAGCTACTGGGCCAACAACACCGGCGGCTCGCTCAACCTGATCGAGGCCGCGGTGGCCGCGGGCTGCCTGGACTTCGTGTTCTCCTCGACCTGCGCCACCTATGGCGAGCATGACAATGTGGTGCTGGATGAAAACACTCCGCAGCTGCCGCTGAATGCCTATGGCGCCTCCAAGCGCGCGGTGGAGGATATCCTCAAGGATTTCGGGGCCGCGTATGGGCTGCGTTCGGTGATCTTCCGTTATTTCAACGTGGCGGGCGCCGATCCCGAGGCCGAGGTCGGTGAATTCCACCGCCCCGAGACCCATCTGGTGCCGCTGGTGCTGGATGCGATTGCGGGCAAGCGCGACGCGCTGACTATTTTCGGCACCGATTACGACACGCCCGATGGAACCTGCATCCGCGACTATGTTCATGTCTGCGATTTGGCGGACGCGCATGTGCTGGGCTTGAAGTGGCTGGAAGACGGCAAGGGCAGCCAAGTGTTCAACCTGGGTACCGGATCCGGCTTTTCGGTGCGTGAAGTGATGGACAAAGCCGAGGACGTGACCAGCCGGAAAGTGCCTTGCAGCACCGGTCCTCGCCGTGCTGGAGATTGCACCAAGCTGGTGTCGGGCTCGACCCGTGCAGTCGCCGATCTGGGATGGGAGCCGCGGCGTTCCACCCTGGAAGTGATGATCGCGGACGCCTGGGAATGGCATAAGACCGGCCATTACGAGGGTTGAAGTGTCAGAACCGGCCGCCCCTGATCTGCCGCCGCTGGGCCTGACCGGGGCCTACCGGTTGCGGTGGAAGCGGCGGCGGATGCTGTGGCGGGCTTTGCGGGCGCGCCGTCAGATGGCCAAGGTGGCAGGCCATACCGCGCAGATCCCTGATGAGGGGGTTCTTGCCTTCATCGTGCTGCGCAATGAGATCACCCGGCTTCCCTTCTTCCTCGACTATTACCGGCGGTTGGGTGCTGCGCATTTTCTGGTGGTCGACAATGGCAGCGATGACGGCAGTGCGGACCTGCTGGCAGAGCAGCCGGATGTCTCCCTTTGGCAGACCGCGGCCAGCTACCGGAATTCGCGCTTTGGCCTCGACTGGCTGGGCTGGCTGCTGATCCGCCATGGGCATGGGCGCTGGTGCCTGACGGTGGATGCGGATGAGCTGCTGGTCTATTCCGGGATGGAGGATCACGGGCTGGACAGCCTGACAATGCTGCTGGAACGGCAGGGTTGTTTGGGATTGGGCGCATTGATGCTGGATCTTTATCCCAAAGGGCCGCTGGGAGACCAAAGTTACACGCCAGGGCAGGATCCCCGCGGCGTGCTGCACTGGTTTGACACCGGGCCTTACCGGGCGGTGCGACAGCAGCCGATGCGCAACCTGTGGGTTCAGGGCGGCGCTCGGGAGAGGGTGTTTTTCCATTCGCAGCCGGAGCGCTCGCCGACGCTGAACAAGCTGCCGCTGATCCGGTGGAACCGCCGCTATGCCTACATCAACTCCACGCATTCCCTGCTGCCGCCGCAGATGAATGCTCTCTATGACGGACCGGGGGGCGCTTCGCCTTCGGGAGTGCTTCTGCACACAAAATTCCTGCCGGAAATTGTTTCCAAATCCGCAACCGAGAAGCAGCGGCAGCAGCATTTCCACACACCACAGCAGTTTGATGGTTATTACGATGGGATCGCAGCGGCGCCGGACTTGTGGCATCCCGGGTCTGTACGGTACCAGGATCCTGAGCAGCTGGCGGAGCTGGGGCTGATGACACCGTTGGACTGGGGAGCCGCCTGACGGCCGCAGAACTGTTGCAGCCGGGCCTTGGAACTGCGTAACTGTTTCTAAATTCGTTGTTAATACAATGTGCTCGTGACATATTGTGCGGAAACTTGCCACAGGTCCGGGGCGGCCTGGGCAGTCGGGCGCGCTCCTTGGATAATGGTTTGGAGTAAACGTGGGGCTTTGGGATTCTTACCGGATGCGGTTGCGGCGCAAGCGGCGGCTTGTGCGCGCGGTGCGCAAATCCGGTGAACTGACGCCTGTTCAGGATCATACCGGGGCAATCCAGCGGGGCGATATCCTGCTGGTCTGCACCATGCGCAACGAGCAGATCCGGCTGCCATATTTCCTGCAGTACTACCGCGGCATGGGAATCAACCACTTCCTGCTGGTGGACAACGGCTCCACCGACGGCACGGCGGACTACCTGCGCGGGATGGCGGATGTCTCGCTGTGGCACACCACGGCCGGTTACAAGCGGGCGGGATTCGGCATCGACTGGATGAACTATCTCAAGCGCAAGTACGCGCATGGCCATTGGGTGCTGGTGGTCGATCCGGATGAGTTCTTTGTCTACCCGTTCTGCGACACCCGCCCGATCCGGGCACTGACCGACTGGCTGGACAACTCGGCGATCCGGAGTTTTTCGGCGATGCTGCTGGATGTCTATCCCAAAGGCCGGATTGAAGAGGTGCCGTACCAGGCCGGGCAGAACCCGCTGGAGATTGCCCATTGGTTCGACAGCGGCAATTATTCAATCACCCGCAATCCGGAATACGGCAACCTGTGGATCCAGGGCGGGCCGAGGGCACGGGTGTTTTTTGCCGACCAGCCTGAAAAGGCGCCGGCGCTGAACAAGATCCCGCTGGTCAAATGGCACCGCCGTTATGCCTATGCCAGTTCCACCCATGCGCTGCTGCCGCGGGGACTGAACCAGGTCTATGAGAGTGATGGCGGCGAGAAGGCCAGCGGCGCTTTGCTGCATACCAAGTTCCTCGACACCTTCACCGCCAAGGCGCGGGAGGAAATGGACCGTGGTCAGCATTATGCCGGATCGTTGGAATACAAGGCCTATGCCGGCAAGCTGGCAGAGCAGCCGGAACTGTGGTGCAAGTGGAGCGAGAAATACATCAATTGGCGCCAGCTTGAGATCCTGGGGCTGATGTCCAAGGGGAACTGGGCATGAGCACCGTTGGGGTTGTCATGCTGGTCCACACCGCGCTGGAGCGGGCGGCACAGGTGGTGCGCCATTGGACCGCCAGCGGCTGCCCGGTGGTGCTGCATGTGGACCGCAATGTGGACCGCCAGGTGTTCACCCGCTTCCGCGAGTCGCTGGCGGCGGATCCGCTTGTCCGCTTTTCCGCCCGCCACCGCTGCGAATGGGGCACCTGGGGGATCGTTGCCGCTTCGCAATCGGCCTCAGAAGTGATGCTGGCGGAGTTTCCCGGGGTGCGCCACGTCTACCTTGCTTCGGGTTCCTGCCTGCCGCTCAGGCCGGTCCAGGAACTGACCAGTTACCTGGCCGCCCGTCCGCGCACAGATTTCATCGAAAGCGCCACCACCGCCGATGTGCCCTGGATTGTCGGAGGCTTGAGCCATGAACGATTCACCCTGCGGTTTCCGTTTTCCTGGAAGAAACACCGCTACCTGTTCGACCGCTATGTGGCGCTGCAGCGCAAGCTGGGCTTCAAGCGCAGGATCCCGGCGGGTCTGGTGCCGCACATGGGCAGCCAGTGGTGGTGCCTGACCCGGCAGACTTTGTCTGCCATTTTGGAAGATCCGGAGCGCCCGGTCTATGATGCCTATTTCCGCAAGGTCTGGATCCCGGACGAAAGCTATTTCCAGACCCTGGTGCGGCAGTACTCCAGCAATATCGAAAGCCGCTCGCTGACGCTGTCGAAGTTCGACTTCCAGGGCAAGCCGCATATTTTCTACGACGACCATCTGCAGCTTTTGCGCCGTTCCGACTGCTTTGTTGCCCGCAAGATCTGGCCGCATGCAGAGCGGCTGTACCAAACCTTTCTGACCGACCCCGCCGGCGCGATGAAGCGGACCGAGCCGAACCCGGGCAAGATCGACCGGATCTTTGCCAAAGCGGTGGAACGGCGCACGCGGGGGCGGCCCGGCCTGTACATGCAAAGCCGCTTTCCCGGCCATGGGTCGGAAAACGGCATCACTTCCAGCCCGTATTCGGTGTTTCAGGGGTTTGCTGAACTGTTCGAGGATTTTGAGACCTGGCTGGCCAGGACAACCGGCGCCCGGGTGCACGGCCATATCTTTGCGCCGGAAGGGGCGGAGTTCTCCGAGGGGCAAAGCCTGGTCAATGGCTGCCTCAACGGCAATGCCAAGGTCCGTGACTACAATCCGGAGAGCTTTCTCACCAGTCTGATCTGGAACACCCGCGGCGAGCGCCAATGCTACCAATTCGGGCCGCGCGACAACCAGGCTGTGAACTGGCTGGCGGCACGGGATTCCAATGCCCAGGTTTCGGTGATCAGCGGCGCCTGGGCGGTGCCGCTGTTCAAATCCAACCGTAACTTTGCGGACCTCCGGCAAGAGGCTGCAAGGCTGCAGCAGGTCGAGGCCGAGCAGCTGCAGATCCTGCGCTCGCAGTGGACCAAGGCACGGGTGCGGATCTGGACCATGGCGGAGTTTGTGGAGGCGCCGATGGAGCCTTTGCAAACCATCGTCGATGAGATCGGTCTTCTGGCTGCACGGCATCTGAGCGAGGCGCCCAAGATGACGAACCTTGAAGGGTTCGGGCAGTTTCTGCAGAATTTGAAAAACCAGGGCATGCACCCTTATCTGATGGGGGACTTCCCGGTGGAGCAAAACCCTGTCAGTCTCTCCAAACCGCAGCGCAAACCTTATCTGGTGCGATGAATTCTGATGCCTGATTCCTCATTCGACTACTTCGTTGTCTTTGCTGAAATGCGGACGGGCTCCAATTTTCTGGAGGCCAACCTCAATGCGTTTGACGGGCTCAGCTGTCACGGCGAGGCGTTCAATCCGCATTTCATCGGATATCCGAACAAGACAGAGCTGCTGGGAGTGACCCAGGCCATGCGGGAGGCGGATCCGGAGCGGCTGATCAACGGGATCAAGGCGCAGACCGGTGTGCTGGGGGGCTTCCGATATTTCCATGATCATGATCCGCGGATTCTGAACCCGATGCTCGAGGACCCGCGCTGCGCCAAGATCGTGCTGACCCGCAATCCGCTGGACAGCTATGTGTCATGGAAGATTGCTCAGGAAACCGGGCAGTGGAAGCTGACCAATGTAAAGCGCCGCAAGGATGCCAAGCCGTGGTTCGATGCGGCTGAGTTTTCCTCCCATGTGGAAGTGCTGCAGGATTTTCAGGTCACGCTTCTGAACCGTTTGCAGACGCTGGGTCAGACAGCGTTTTACCTGGCGTATGAAGATTTGCAGAGCGTCGAGGTCATGAACGGGCTGGCCCGCTGGCTGGGCTTGTCCGGGCGTTTGGACGGTCTGGATGAAAGCCTCAAACGGCAAAACCCGGCGCCGGTGCTGAGCAAGGTGGCCAACCCCGGTGAGATGCAGGAGGCGCTCTCGGGCATGGACCGGTTCAATCTGACCCGCACGCCGAATTTCGAGCCGCGCCGCGGTCCGGCGGTGCCCGGGTATGTTGCGGGCGTGGTGACGCCGCTTTTGTATCTGCCGCTCAAGGGCGGACCGGAGGCTGAGGTTGTGCAGTGGATGGCCGGGCTGGACCATGTGGCGCCGGAAGGGCTGATTCAGGGCATGAATCAAAAACAGCTGCGCCAGTGGAAGCGCAGCAACAAGGGATTCCGCAGTTTCACCGTGCTGCGCCATCCGGCAGCGCGGGCACATGCGGTGTTCTGCCGCCGGATCCTGAATGCCGGTGTGGGCAGTTACCGGCCGGTCCGCAATACGCTGCGACGGCAGTTTGGCCTGGAGTTGCCGGAGGAAGGGCCGGATGCGGGCTACTCGCTGGCACAGCACAGGGAGTGTTTTGCCGGGTTCCTGGCCTTTCTCAAAGCAAATCTGGCGGGGCAGACTTCGGTCCGCCTGGATACGGAATGGGCCACTCAGAGCCAGGCGCTGGCAGGGTTCGCCGAACTTGGCTCCCCTGATCTTCTGATCCGTGAGACGGAGATGGGCGAGGAACTGCCGGCCCTGGCACGCAAGCTGGGGCGGATGGAGCCCGCTGCGCTGCCAGAGGCTGACCGGGATGCGCCGTTTGCCTTGCAGGACATCTATGATGCGGAGCTGGAGGCGCAGATTGCCTCGGTTTACCAGCGCGATTATTTGGCCTTCGGATATGGTCCTTGGCGTACGGGGTAAATGTGGCGCCGGTTGTCCCAGGAACCGGTGCGGACTTCTTGCCACCGCCGCCGGTTTGGCGGGACCAAACAACTGGAACAGCCTGGGCCTGACGCTGGTTTGCCGTGATTTGGCGTGGCCTGTGACCAGTCATGGCTTGGATATGGGGCGCAGCCGTACGGGTCCGCTGGCCGCGGATCGTGTCCGGCCTAACGGGAAGCGGGCTGCCGCCAGGCGGTGGATGATGGGCGGCAGCCCCTTGGCAGCAGAATACTCAGCACGTAGTGCTGCTGGGTCTGGAAAGTGGCCGCCGGAACTGCTGGAAACGTCTCACGCCGCCTGGACGGACTGATCCTCGGTCAGGATTGTGTACAGGGTGGCCGGGTCGTGGTTGGCGCGCAGCTTGGTGCAGAAGCTTTGCTCGCGCAGGGTGCGCGAGACCAGCGCCAAGGCTTTCAGGTGCTCGACACCCGCATCTTCCGGGGCAAACAGAGCAAAAGCGATATCAACCGGCTGGCGGTCAACGGCGCCGAAATCCAGTGGCTTTTCCAGGATCAGAAAGACGCCGCAGACCTCGCTGATGCTGTCGAGACGGGCATGGGGAAGGGCAACGCCGTGGCCAACCCCTGTCGGACCGAGGCTTTCACGGTCCAGCAATGCCTCGACCGTGGCCTGGGCATCCAGGCCATAGGCGGTCTGAGCTATATCCGCGACTTCTTGGAACAAGCGCTTCTTGCTCGAGGCCGCACCGATCACCCGGACGGCCTCTGGCTTGAGGATGCTGGAAATCTGCATATGTCTGCTCCGTTCCGGCGCCCCCCGCGGGGCGCCGATGCCTTAGATGTGTTTACGGATCGATCCAGCCGATGTTGCCGTCTTCGCGGCGGTAGACCACATTCAACCCGTCCTTGCCTTCGTTGCGGAAGACCAGAACCGGGGCACCTGCCAGCTCCATCTGCATCACCGCTTCCCCGACCGACAGAGACGGAATGCGGGTTTCCATTTCAGCAACGATGATCGGCTGCAGGGAGTCCGGTTCGGAATCCGTTTCCTCAGAGGCGAGGATATACGAGTTGGCGCCCAGATGTTCAACCGGCTCGCTGCGGTCCTTGTGGTGGTCCTTCAGGCGGCGCTTGTAGCGGCGCAGCTGCTTTTCCATTTTTTCGCAGCAGGCCTCGAACGCGGCATAGATCTCCGTTGCATGTGCTTTGGCCTGAGCGCTCAATCCGGTCGACAGATGGACGGTGGCTTCACACACATATTCATGCGCCGAACGGGAAAAGACCACGGCAGCGTCGGTCGGCCGTTCGGCATATTTCTGAACGGCCGAACCCAGCTCATTCTGCACATGTGTCTGCAGAGCTTCGCCGATGTCGATCTGTTTGCCGCTGATTTTGTAACGCATGTGATCTCCTTCACGAATTATTGCGGCCGGGCCCGCCGCCAAGGCAATCCTTGGCGCTGTCACGTCAGGTCCGGAACCGGGGGGCAGGCCAGCCGTCCGGCTGCATCCATCCGGGCCTTGTTGCCAAGGCCGAAGAGCGGATTGCATCGGACTGCGCGTATGCCATGGGCCAATTCGACGGCAAGACAGCGGGAGAGTCAATGGATATCGCTGAAAAAGAACCGGGGCTTTCAGGTATATTTTCCGGTTGTCTGCGCGCGGCGCGGAGGCTCAGGAAATGCGGAAATTGTCGCCCAGATAGACCCGGCGGACGTTCTCGTTTTCCACCACTTCCTCGGGGCTGCCGGACATCAGAACCTGGCCGTCGTGCAGGATGTAGGCACGGTCCACGATCTCCAGGGTTTCGCGCACATTGTGGTCGGTGATCAGCACGCCGATGCCGCGCTTTTTCAGGTCCGCGACCAGGTGGCGGATGTCGCCGACAGAGATCGGGTCGACCCCGGCAAAGGGCTCGTCGAGCAGCAGATACTTGGGGTCTGCCGCCAGGCAGCGGGCGATTTCCACCCGGCGCCGCTCCCCGCCGGACAGCGCCAATGCGGGCGCACGGCGCAGGTGCTCGATCGAGAAATCCGACAGCAGCTCTTCCAGCCGTTCGCGGCGCTTGTGCTCATGCTTTTGCGAGATGTCGAGCACGGCGGATATATTGTCCTCCACCGACAGGCCGCGGAAGATCGACATTTCCTGCGGCAGATAGCCGATGCCCAGCCGCGCGCGGCGGTACATCGGCAGGCCGGTGACGTTCTGGCCGTCGATGCTGACGGTGCCTGCTTCGGGGAAGACCAGCCCGGCAATGGCATAGAAACTTGTGGTCTTGCCGGAGCCGTTGGGGCCCAGCAGCGCCACCACTTCGCCGCGGTTTAGCGACATCGAGACATCCCGGATCACCACCCGCTTGCGGTAGGATTTGCGCAGTTTCTCGATACGCAGCCCGGAGGAGCCTTCGGTCACGGTCAGTTTCGGTTTCGCCATCAGTTGCTGCCGCCGTTCGGGTTCAGGATGGTCTTCACCCGGCCGGCCATCCTTGCGGTGCCCGAGGTCAGGTTCACCTCCAGCCGGTTCGAGGCCAGGGTGCCGCTTTTCTGGTTGAGGAGCACATTGCCGGTCATCACGATGGTGCCCTGGTCGATGGTGTATTCGGCGCGCTGTGCCTCGGCCGCGTCGGGGCCGCTGACCAGAACCACATTGCCAGTGGCTTCCAGCCGTTCGATGCCGGCCTTGGCGCCGTCATCGCCTGCTGTCTTGTAAATCACCAGCACTTTGTCAGCCGAAAGCCGCATGATGCCCTGGACGATCAGCACATTGCCCGTGAATTCGGCAGAGCCATCGGTCTGATTGACCGCCAAGGTGTCGGCGGTGACTTCAACGGGCTGGCTGGGGTCGGCTTTGACGGCGCCAAAGGCGACGGAGGCCGTTTGCGCTGCCGCAGGGCCGGGAAGAAGCGCCAGCGGCAGGCAGAAAATCAAAGCGCGCAAATAGGACACAGGTTATCTTTCCGGTTGCTGGGGATCATATAGCAGCTTCACCCCGTTTTTGAACAGCATATGGACCGGGCCGCCTTCGGTTTTGACGCCAATGCGCATATTGCCCGCGGTCAGCTCACCAATTGCGCCGGTGGCGCGGACCGGGCCGGGGCTGTCGGCCTCTAGCCCGCTGAGTGCGGTGTTCAGCTCTTCGGTCTCGACGACAAGCCCGTCGGCGGAAGTGATTGTCACGCTGCCGGTAAACCGCGCCATATCCTGGCCCGGGTAAATGGCGCCGGTTTCGGAGGCCAGCGTGATCCGGCCGCCTTGGGCAAGTTTGAAGTCGGCGGAAAGGCTGCTGGCAACCGCGGGGGCGCCGTTACCGCCAGGCCTGGCCAGCGCGGCGGTGACCATGATCTCATCGCCCTGTGCGGTGGTGCCGGAAAAGAAGGGGGCGGTTACTTGCTGACCCTTCATCCGATCCTCGATTTCCTTTTGTGCAAACGGGATCACCGCTTCGGTGTCGACCCCGCGCGAGATCAGGAACAGCGTCGACAGCAGAACAAGGGCTGTCAGCGGCAGCAGTACCTTTAGGTAGGCGACGGCTCTGGAGTGGCTGTCCATTTGCTGTTCCCCAGGCCCCGAGTCAGCCCAGGCCTGCGCGCAGGCAGTCGTGGATGTGCAAAAGACCCTCTGCCTTGCGGCCATTGTCCGGATCAACAACGAAAAGGCAGGTGATCTTGCGCTGGTTCATCACCGCAACGGCCTCCTGCGCCATTGCACCGGGGGGGATGGTGGCGGGGCTGGCGGTCATGACTTCCGCCGCAGTCTTGCCCAGCAGCCCGTCCATGTGGCGGCGCAGGTCGCCGTCGGTGATGATGCCGGCCAGCGAGCCGTCGGCGGCGGCAACGCCGGCCACGCCAAAGCCCTTCTGGCTGATCTCGATCAGCGCGTCGGCCATCGGGGTGTCCGCGCCAACCAGCGGCAGGGCGTCGCCCGCGTGCATCAGGTCGCGCACCTTGCTGAGCTGCGCGCCCAGCTTGCCGCCCGGGTGGAAATCGCGGAAGTTCTCGGGACGGAAGTCGCGGTGCTTCATCAGCGCAATCGCCAGCGCATCGCCCATCGCCAGGGTCAGCGTGGTGGAGATCGACGGCACCATGCCAAAGCCGCAGGCCTCGCCCAGCGAGGGGATCTGCAGATGCACGTCGGCCTGTTTCATCAGGGTGCTGTCCATCTTGCTGGAGAGTCCGATCAGCGGAATGGCAAAGCGGCGGGTGAAGGCCAGCAGATTGGCCAGCTCCGGCGCCTCGCCCGAGTTGGAGATCGCCAGCACCACGTCGCCTTCTGACAGCATGCCCAGATCGCCATGGCTGGCCTCAGCCGGGTGGACGAAATAGGCCGGCGTGCCGGTGGAGGCCAATGTCGCCGCAATCTTGTGGCCGATGTGGCCGGATTTGCCGATGCCGCTGACGATGATGCGGCCCTTGGCCTGCAGGATCAGCTGCGCCGCTTCGGCAAAGCGCGCGTCGAGGCTCCCGGCCAGGGTGTTCAGCGCCTGGGCCTCATCGGTGATCACCTGCCGCGCGGTGACGAGGAATTTTTCTGTATTGGTCATGAGTGGGCAAAGATGTCAATTTCGGGCCAGCCGGCCAGGTCCAGCTTGGCGCGCATGGGAAGGAAGCCGAAACAGGCCTGCGCCATATCGGTGCGGCCCTCGCGGGCCAGCCGCTTGTCCAGTGCCTCGCGCAGCTTGTGCAGGTGGAGGACATCGGAAGCGGCATAGTCGAGCTGGGCTTCGGTCAGCTCTTCCGCGCCCCAGTCGCTCATCTGCTGCTGCTTGGAGATGTCGATGCCCAGTAGTTCCTGGGTCAGATTCTTGAGCCCGTGCCGGTCGGTGTAGGTGCGCACCAGGCGGCTGGCAATCTTGGTGCAATAGACCGGAGCCGCCAGGGCGCCGAATGCGTGATACATGGCTGCAATGTCGAAACGGCCGAAATGGAACAGCTTCAGCACGTCCGGGTCTTCCAGCATCCGGCATAGGTTTGGCGCCGTGGTCCGGCCCTTTTCCACCTGCACGATATGGGCGTCGCCGTCACCGCCCGACATCTGGATCACGCAAAGCCGGTCGCGGTGCGGGTTCAGGCCCATGGTCTCGCAGTCGATGGCGACAACGGGACCGAGGTCCAGCCCGTCGGGCAGGTCGTTTTTGTACAGGTGGTTTGCCACTGGATTTCCCTTTTGATGAACACTGCGCCGGGGTGTGCTGCAGACGAAATAGGTACTTTGGCCGCCAAACTCAACTGCGCATCAAAAGGCAACTGCCGGCGCAGGATCAAGCACCCCGCGCTGCAGGGCATGGAACTGCAGCCTGCAGTGGCAAGGATCCGCCCGGCGGCAGATCAGAAGATGAAATCATCCGCCCCGAGGTCTCTGATCCTCACATCTTCCAGCAGGATCGAGCTTTCGCTGCCGGTTGTGATCAGCATGCCGTCGGCCGTATTGACTGAGGCGGCGCGCACATCGGCAATGCTGTTCAGCGTGCTGATGCTGGAGAGGTCAATGGCTTCATGATCGGCTCCGCTGTCGAAATCGGTGATCCGGTCGTCGCCGTGGTTGCCCCGAAACACAAACACATCGCCATTCCGGCCGCCGGTCAGCACATCGTTCCCGAAACCTCCGTTCAGGCGGTCGCTGCCTTTTCCACCGAATACAAAGTCGTCTCCCAGGCCGCCGACCAGCTTGTCACTGCCCTTGCCTGCGTACAACCGGTCTGTGCCTTCTTCACCGTAGAGGCCATCGCTGCCGTCGCTGCCTTCCAGCCTGTCGCGGCCGCTGCCGCCGAACAACTGATCGCCGCCCGCCCCGCCGATTAATTTGTCATCGCCGAAGGATCCGGACAGTTTATCATGCCCGCTGCCGCCTTTTATCGTGTCATTCCCGCCCCGGCCATTGACAGTGTCGTTGCCCGCCTGCGTGCGGATGGAATTGTCGGCAGAATTGCCGGTGACCCTGTCACGCCCGGAGCCAGAAATCAGGTTTTCAATAACAGTTCCGCGTGCAATGCCGATATTTCCGGTCAGCCCGTTCACGTCGGAAAAATGAGCCGCCCTTAAATCCATGCGGCTGTTCTCGTTATGCCGGCTGACATCCAGGGTATCGGTGCCGCCTTGGTCGTAGATGGTGTAGGCGACTGGAGAGCCCCCATACTTTTCCTGATCGCCGAAGAAATCATTCAGCACGCTGGTCGGGCCGCTGCCGCGGCCCCAGATTGTGTTGCCGGCCGTTGCACCATCCCCGTCCGGCGCTCCGTAGAGGTCCTGTATCGCGATAATGTCGGCCATCATCGGCGTCAGCAGAAGCGCGGAGCTGGCGTCCACGCTGGTGTTGGTGCCCTGGTCGAAGTAGGACATCACCGACAACTGCCAGCTGTCGTTGGGGAATTCCTCATCAATGCCGTAGGTTGCGCTGCCGTTGTAGTTGCCCTGATGCCCCAGGCCCAATGCGTGCCCGATTTCGTGGACATAGGTCTGGAACGAGTAGCTGTCGATGCTGGTGCCATAGGTGGCGAGCCAGTCCTGGGAGACGTTCACGGTTGAATAAAGAATGTTTCCGTTTGATACGGAGGAATTCGCATATGCGCCGCTGCCGCCGTCATCAAAGTTGATATCCGCGCCCTGCCGGGTTTCGGAAAACTCTATGCCGGCGACCATTTCCCAGGTCTCGAGCGCCCAGCGGGCCAGCTTTTGGCCCGCGGAAGTCAGCCCTGTCAGGTTTACGGTGATAACGTTGTCACTTGATGTGTCAAAGCTTCTGGCAGTCAGGGAGCGGTCCTCCCAGAAGCCATGCGTCAGGTATCCGGCCAGGTCATTGAGGGTTCCGGGGTCCGGCGGTGTGTACTCGGAAACCGAAACCGTATAGCTGCCACTTCCGGAGTCGCGGTAGGAGCCGGCATTGATGTAATAGGTGCCGGTCGAGGATGCGGTGAAGGTTATCGCGGCTTCATACCCGGGTCCGCTGTCATCGTCATAGCGGAGCTGGGATCCGTTCGCGGAGTGCAGCCGCAGGTAGGGGTCGCCGAGCGTGCCGCCGCCGCTGACCGCGCCGCTCATTTCAATGGTATAGCTTTCGCCTGCAGTCAGTTCGATCGCGACCCAATCGCGGTCGCCGGAGCTGGACAGGGAGCCTTGAAACGTGTCGCCGGCAGCCATGCTGTAACGTGTCCCTGTCCCATTGATTGCGTCCGAGGTTTCTTGGATGCTGGCAAATTCAGCCGTAGCTGCGGAAAGCACTTCCGTATTTCCGGTGTGATCGAAACGCATGAAAACAAATCCTCCCAAACAGCCGCGAACAGCCGGCTGGAGCTGCATATGGACGGCAATTCAGGGTGGAAATATCGATTATCGCCGCAATCTAAAGGCTTTTAATCGTTTCCCGCGGATTTTTCAAAGCCCGTTTTTCCTGACCTCAAGCGCCGGCCGGGCCGTTAAACCGATTGATAATACAGGGAAAACTGCCTCAGCAGCTATTGAGGTATTTTCGGAAACAGGCTGTTGCTGAAAAGACTGGTGCCCAGGAGAGGACTCGAACCTCCACGTCCATACGGACACTAGCACCTGAAGCTAGCGCGTCTACCAATTCCGCCACCTGGGCAGGTGTCGTGTGGGCGCGTATAATTCGGTTCGCCTAGGGCGTCAAACGGAAAAGGCATGGCCGGAAGGTGAACCAAGAGGCCGTCTGGACTTGCGGCGGCGGACGGGGCGCACAATCCTTTCCGGCCGGAGCCAAGCCATTTGCGTCGATGCCAGGCTGAGGAAACTGACGCTGTCACGGGTCTGTCAAGAAGACGCGTTTGTCCGGACACAGAGCAGACAAACCGGGGCTGAAATCGCGAAGTACCGCACCGTCTTTCTGCCGGACCTGGCGCCCGGGCGATCTTCCGCACCGGCGGCGCCACCGGCATTATGCCCGGCAGGGCGAGGCTGGAAACTCTGAACCACTGTGGGCCTGTCAAGCCATGGCCTCTGCCAGTGGTGCGGCGAAGTTACAAAGGCCCTGAACCCGGAAAGCAAAAGGCATCTGCCAGTGAGGATTCCGAATTCAACGATGAGGGGGCATAGGTGATTATCGACGGCAGGGTGGAAATCTGGACGATCGATTTTGGCGGCGTGCATATTCCGTGGAAACCAGGAGCCATCCCCTGGAAGCTAAACCGTATGCGTGGTGACTGGAACTGTATCGCTTCCACCAGCAGCGGCATTCCGATCGAAGATGAGGTTTTCGCCTGCCTATCCACCAAGGATGCCCAAGACACGATTCCATTTTTGAATCTGCTTGATCGGGCCGTTCGTTGCGTTTAAACGGACGGTCGCATCGCCTCAATAGCTCAGCTGGTAGAGCAGGTCCTTCGTAAGGACAAGGTCGGGGGTTCGAGTCCCTCTTGAGGCACCATTTTTACGGAAAATGTGCTGTAAAGACAGTGTGTTGCGATCGTTTCGGATTTTCCTTCCCCGCCAAGAGCCTTACGTTTGTTTCCTGATGCCGGGCATTTCAGGGGCGTCTGGGACTTATCCGGCGGGGACCTGATCGCTTTCCTGCTAAGTTGAAGTGAGGGAAGGCTTTCTGCAGATTGCATGAACCTATGCAGGCGATAACAGGCACGGCGTCACGCTTGGCAAAAATCCAGACCCAGGCTTTTCCGGGTACCGTTGAGTTCAAACCCGGCTGCCGGGTCCCTCGTAAAATCCATCTGCGCCACGCCCGGGACCTGATCGCGGCTTGGCGCGAGGGCTGCAATCATCACCGCCCGCAGTTGAGCCTCGACGCGCTCTCCCCGCGGGAGCATCACAACGGTCAAGAGAGGACCGCACCCTGAACAGAGCGAACTGAAAAACGCGGACACCTAGTGAAGCACGTCATTTTCGGTGAAATGTCAAAGTTATCACTCAAGACAAACGACGTCCTGTCCCAGCTGAACTGCAGCTGTTCCGTCCTCCGCCAGCGCGGAAAACATGTGGTGGCGGCTTAAGCACTGCGTTTGTGCCGCGCAATTGGGGACCGCGCGGTTTGCCTGGTGGAGGCAGAGCGGGTGGCGCTGGGCAACTCGCCAAAACGGGTGCGGTAGAGTTGTGAAAAGCGGCCCAAGTGGGAGAAGCCGCTGTCATAGGCGATGCTGCTGACCGCTGTTCCGCTGGGCCGGGACAGCAGCAGGTAGCGGGCCAGGTCCAGCCGCAGGTCGCGCAGGTACTCCAGCGGTGTCAGGCCGAAATGCTGGCGGAAACCGGCTTGCAGGGTGCGGAGGCTGCAGCCGGCCTCGGCGGCGATCGCAGAGACGGTCAGCGGCTCACTGGCGTTGGCATGGATATAGTCCTGCGCGCGGCGGATCTGCAGACAGCTGCCTTCCGGCGCGCGCTGGCTCATAAGATGGCGGATGTTGCTCTGCTGATGGGTCAGCAGGCCGAGGATCAGCTGTTCTTCTATGACCTGCTGCTGCAAGGCGCCCCAGTTGCCAAACCCGGCCTCTGCATCGGTGGCGTGGACACAGGCCATGAACTGCTGGGCCCAGCCCTGCAGAGGGCCTGCGCCAATGGGCGCCGCGGTGTCGAAGACCACCGGCTCAGACAGCGGCAGCCCGGCGGCGTGTTCGGCAATTCCGTGCAGCGCGTCCCGGTCGATTTGCAGGAGCAGCATCCGGCAGTCCCGGTGCCAGGCCATCCGCGTTTCCCGTGTCGGGTTGAGCACGGTGGCCCGGCCGCGGTCCGAGTTCACTGCTGCCGCACCATTGGCCACCCGGGCACGGCCGCTGAGAGGCATTTGCACTAGGTAAAAATTCCGCAGTTCGCCCGGCTCAATCTGCACAGCAGCGCCGTAGCTCAGGAAATTTAGCGACAGGCTGCGTCCGGGCACGTGGTTGTGACGCGTGCCGAAACCACGGCTCTGGCCCTTTGGCTGCAGGCGGTGATCACAGAATTTCCGCGCGACCAGCGCGCGTGCCTCGTCGACGTCGCGGCTGTGAAATTGCCGCCACGCGCGCAAAGGCTCGCGTTTGTGTTCTGCCTGCTGCCTGGTCATTTTCGCAGCGTAACATGGATCCCCGGTCAGGCAATCGCGCTGTTCTGCGCTATTTTGCGCATTCTGGATAATCCTTTTGCGGACCTGCCCCTAGGCTTGGGAGGCGAGCTGACAAGGGAGGAAACCATGGCTCTGGATCAGGGAATCACCAAGGCGTCCGGCGGGCTTGAAGGCCTGTCCTGGAATGTTGTCGGGCACATCTACACGCCCAAGCTGCACAGCGAAAACGCCTTTATCTGGCATGCGGTCATTCCGGACGGCACATTTGTGCCGCCGCATGTGCACCCCACCCAGGATGAGTGGATCACCATGCTGGACGGCACGCTGGAGGTGGAGTTCGGCGGCGAGGTTCATCAGGCCGGCCCGGGCGACACCGTGCGGATGCCGATGGGCGTGGCGCATGGCATTTTCAACCGCTCCGGCGCGCAGGCCGTCTGCGTGTTCGGGGTGGCGCCCTCGCGAAAGCTGTTTGAGCTCTTCTGTGCGCTGGACGGGGTGACCGACCCGGAAGAGCTGGTGCGGCTGTCGGCGCTGCATGAAGTCGACTTCCTGCCGCCCCCGTCTGAGTAAGGGAGGCGGACATGGTAAAACGCAAGACGGTCGCCGTCATCGGCGGCGGAGTAAGCGGTCTGGCTGCGGCCAAAGCCTTTGCCGAAAAGGGGCATGAAGTTCTTGGCTTCGAGCGCAGCCACGATCTGGGCGGGGTGTGGGAGCTGTCGCGCTCTTATCCCGGCGTGCAGACACAATCGCCCAAGGAGCTGTACTGCTACACCGACCACCCGATGCCCGCGGATTACCCTGAATGGCCCAAGGGGCCGCAGGTGCATGCCTATCTGCACTCTTATGCGGCCAAGCATGATCTGCACCGCCTTTTCCGGCTGAACACCAATGTGCTGGAGATGGACCGGCGTCCGGACGGGCAGCCGGGCTGGCGGCTGATGCTTGAAGCAGGGGGCGAGACCCGGGTCCAGGACGTGGATTTTGCCGTGGTCTGCACCGGCCAGTTCTCGGAGAAGAACATCCTCAGTCATCCGGGGCAGGAGGAATTCACCGCCCAAGGCGGCGAGGTGGTGCATTCTTCGGAGTATCTCGACCCGGAACATGCGCGCGGCAAGCGGGTGGTCGTACTGGGCGGCTCCAAATCGGCCACCGATGTGGCGGTGAACGCGGCCCAGCATGGCGCCAGGCAGGTGCATCTGGTCTACCGCCAGAACGTCTGGCGGGTGCCCTATTTCGTCGGCGGCATCAACTTCAAGAAACTGCTCTACATGCGGGCGCAGGAGATGCAGTTCAACGGCTGGGGCCGCAGCTGGCTGCACAGGGCGGTTTATGGCATGGCCAAGCCGCTGATCTGGGCCAATTTCCGCGGATTAGAGACGCTTTTGAAGCTGCAGCTGGGGCTGAGGAAATGGGACATGGTGCCCGATGTGCCGATCGAAAAGGACGTCTCCTGCTCGGTTCCGATTGTGACGCCGGGCCTGTTTGAAGGTTTCAAGGATGGCTCCATAGTCCCCATCCGCTCCACTTTTGCGCGCTATGAAGGCGATGAGATCGTGCTGGAGAACGGCCAGCGCATCGGCGCCGATCTGGTGGTCTCGGCAGTGGGATGGAAACTGGGGATCCCCTATCTGGCTCAGCGGCACCTGGACAAGCTGATCGAACCGGACGGCCAGTACCGCATCTACCGGCTAGCTGTGAACCCGGACCTCCCGGAGATGGGATTCGTCGGTTTCAATTCCAGCTTCTGTACGATTCTGTCCGCGGAGATGGTGGCGAACTGGCTGGTGCGCTACGCCGACGGCCAGCTGGCGCGGCAGCCCGCGCGCGGCGAAATGGAGGAGAACATCCAGATGATGCTCGACTGGCGCCGCAAGGAGCGCCCGGCCGCGCAAATCTATGGCGGGCTGTGTTCGGCGCCGTTCCATTTCAAGCATTTCGACGAGCTCTTGATGGATATGGGAGCGGCGCAGTGGAAGCGCGCGAACCCGCTGGCGGAGCAATTCGCGCCGCCTGATGCCGGTGCTTACGGCCGCTTTCTGGCCTCCACGCCGCAATATAGCGCAGCCTGAGCGCCGCCAGCTGCAAAATCCTGGCCTGCGCCTGCCGTACTGCGGCGGGCGCAGCAAGTCAGTGGAGGCTTATCGGGCCTGCCGAACCAGCTTGAATGTCGAGTGAGGGGGATGGTGCCCAGGAGAGGACTCGAACCTCCACGTCCATACGGACACTAGCACCTGAAGCTAGCGCGTCTACCAATTCCGCCACCTGGGCAGGTGTCGTGAGGAGGGCGTATAAGCGGAGTCGCGGGCAGCGTCAAACGGAAAATGCGCGTCATCGGGGATTTTCCGGGAAATTCGTACTCCACTCGTTTTCTCAAGCTTTTCCAGTGTGTTGACGCAATCTCCCCGAGGCTGGCGCGGGTGGCAAAATGCGCACCGGTTTGATCCTGCGCAAAGTACGGCCTTCTTAAAAGGCGCATAGCAAAGTCATGAAACAGATTGACCGCTTCCAAGCCCTTGGGTTGTTCGACAGCCGGGTGCCCCGCTACACTTCTTATCCGACCGCGCCGGTGTTCACTGCTGACGTGGGCGCCGCGGATCAGGCCCGCGAATTGCAGGCATTGGATCCGGAGGTGCCGGTCTCGGTCTATCTGCATATCCCGTTCTGCGAGCGGCTGTGCTGGTTCTGTGCCTGCCGCACGCAAGGCACCCAGACGCTGAGTCCGGTGGAAAACTACATCGGCACGCTGGAGCAGGAACTGCGGCTGGTGGCGCCGCTCTTGCCAAAGGGGCTGCGGATGGGGCGGATGCATTGGGGCGGCGGCACGCCGACCATCCTGCCACCCGTTTTGATCCACCGGCTGGCGCAGGCAGTGAAGGCGGTTTTTCCGCAGACTGATGACTGGGAATTCTCGGTGGAAATCGATCCGACCATGGTCGACCGGGGCAAAATCGCGGCACTGGCGGCGGAAGGCATGAACCGTGCCAGCATCGGCATTCAGGATTTCGATCCGCTGGTGCAGCAGGCAATCGGGCGGGAACAACCGTTTGAGGTGACAAAGGCCTCTATCGAGGATCTGCGTGCGGCGGGGGTCACTTCTCTCAATGCTGATCTTGTCTATGGCCTGCCGCATCAGACGCAGGCGCGGATGGCGGACACGGTGGAAAAGGTGCTGAGCCTGAACCCGGACCGGCTGGCGCTGTTCGGCTACGCGCATGTGCCTTGGGTGGCCAAGCGGCAGAAGCTGATCAAGGAAGAGACGCTGCCGGACGATCTGGCGCGCTATTACCTGGCAGGGCTGGCAGCTGAAAAGTTTGCCGAGGCGGGCTTTGCCGCAATCGGCATCGACCATTTCGCCAAGCCTGGCGACGGGCTTGAGGCGGCGGCCCGCACCGGCCATCTGCGCCGGAACTTCCAGGGTTACACGGACGATACTTGCCCGGCGCTGATCGGCTTTGGCGCGTCGTCGATCTCCCGCTTTTCCGGCGGCTTCATCCAGAATGCCGCGGCCACGCCTGCCTATGTGCAGCGGGTCGAGGCCGGGGTGCTGACCGGAGCGCGCGGCCATGTGATGAGCCAGGAAGACCTGCTGCGCGGCCGCGCCATCGAGATGCTGATGTGCGACTTCCGGCTGGACCGGAAACAGCTGCAGCAGCGGTTCGGTGATCTTGCGGCAACGCTTGATGCGGACATGGCCCAAATCGCGGCCCGCTTTGGCGATCTGGTGAAACTGGACGGCGCGGCGCTGGAGATCCTGCCCGCGGGCCGCCCGCTGACACGGATCATCGCCAGCTGCTTGGACGCGCATGTGCCGGAAGGGGTGCGTTACAGCCGGGCGTCATGAAAACGGTTCCGGCGCGCTCCCGCCTGTTCCGAGGCCTCCTGCGGGAGGTCTCTCACAGTTGGGCATGGCGCTGTGCCGAAGCACAGCGCGGCTCTCCGCATCATGGGCCTCACGCGCAGTCGCCAAGGCGAGGGCCGCGCAGGCGGCCGCGTTCCGGCGCGGTTTTCCCTTGAGAAGGGGAGATGGCAAACCAGCACTTGGAAAGGCCGTTTACGGCAGGCTTGCCGTTGAACGGACGCTCAGCAGAAGGTGCAGCGCAGCTGCCGGGCCCAAGGCCGCCAAGGGGTTCCGGCGCAGCCGGGGATCCTGCGGGCGCGGGAGTGTCCCGTATGCAGTTCTGTCAGCTGCCTTTCACCAGCCGGAAGCCCAGGTAATCCGGTGGCAGCCCGACGGCGCAGCCGCCGACGCTGGCATCGCGGATGAAATCGATCACAACGGCCCGGTGGCGGCCGCCAGTGATCCGGGCACTGCAATAGGGGTCGCCAAGCTTGAGGCTGCCGTCCTTCTGCACCTCGCCGTTCTGCATGCAGCCGCCGGTCCATTCCCAGATATTGCCGCCGAGGCCGGTGAGACCATTGCTGTTGGCGCCGGGCTCGCTTTTGGGGTTCTGCGCCGGTCCCGGCAGGCCGCGCAGGGTGACCCCGCGGGCATACTGGCGCAGCCAGCGCTGGGCCGGATCGCTATCGTCACTTTCAACCGCTTCGTCCGCAAAGACTTCGGCTGCGGCCAGCTGCCATTCGGCGTCGTCCGGCAGCCGCCAGTTCTGGTCCGTATTCTTGGAATACCATTGGGCATAGGCGGTGGCGTCATGCCAGCTGACATGGGTTTGCGGCTGGCTGCGCTCTGCCGGCGTGGCGTCTGCCTCCTTGCAAGCACCGTCCGCCACGCAGGCAGCATATTCCGCAGCCGAGACCTGGTGTTTCATGATCTCGAACGCTGCGACGTGGCGCTGGTGTTCCGGCGCTGACACGCTTTTGCCATTCCGGTGGAAATTGCCGATCGGGCGGTAGGCAATGTTATCCGCGGCAATGGATACGGTTTCCGTCAGCGGCGCCGGCTCCCTGGCTGCGGTAAACCACAACCCCGGCAGACCAATGGCGCCGGCAAGCCCGGCAGCAATCAGCTCAACTTTCATGTCTGCATCCCCTCTGGGCAAAATGGGCGGCCGCGTGGTGCGGCCGCCCTGTCCTGTTTCCGCTCCGGCCGAAGGTCAGGCGCCGGTGTACTCAGTCGGGGCGACCACCTGTTCCATCAGGTCGTTGTTCCATTCGCCCTCGACCACCACATGCGCGGTGGCGCCGAGGTTCACCGCCTCGATCAGGTTGTGGTTCACATAGGCATAGACCCCGGGCTGCAGGAACTCATAGAGCGCCGCCCCGGCCGAGCCGCCGCGGATGAACCAGGTTTCCAGGTCGCGGTCCGGCACGTTGTTGAACTTGCCGGCTTCCCAGACCAGGTCGCCGTGGCCGCCGATCAGGTGCGGGCGGCTGTCGCGGTTGGCCTGGCTGTGCACGAACAGCACTTTTTCACCCTGTTTCGCCTTCATGGCGTTTTCGCCGGTGAGGGCGCCAACCGCGCCATTGAACACCACGTGGCTGGGGATCAGCCCGTTCATGACCTCCAGGGTGTCGGGATAGCTTTCGCCGACATCCTGATACCGGATGTAATCGCCGTTTTCGTCCTTTGGAATGTAGAATTCGTTTTCGCCGATGTAGTAGACGCGGTCATATTTGACCGGATTGCCATTGTGGTCCGACAGCCCTTCGCGCGGCAGCACCATGATAGTGCCGGCCATGCCCGCGGCGACGTGCCAGGGGATCATCGGGCCGCCCGGGGCGCAGTGATAGACAAAGGTGCCGGGGCGGGTGGCCTTGAAGCGCAGCACGGTCTTCTCCCCCGGGTTCACCAGGGTCAGCGCGCCGCCGCCCAAAGCGCCGGTGGCCGCGTGGAAATCGATATTGTGCTGCAGCATGTTTTCGGGCGGGTTGATTAGGGTGAGCTCGACATAGTCGCCCTCATGCACCACCATCATCGGACCCGGAATGGAGCCGTCAAAGGTCATGCCCTGAAGATAGGCGCCCTGGTCGACTTCGATCTCCTTCTCGGCAATCTTCATCTCGAATTCGACGATGCGTGGCGCGCCAGGTGCCACCTGCTCGTGTTCATGCACAAAAGGCGGCGCGACCAGCTTTCGCTTGATGCGCTGCAGGCTGGACAGGTCCGCCGGCGCGGCGGTCTCGTGAACGGTGGTGCTTTCGGCCTTGGCGGCTTTGGCAAGTGCGGGCAGCGCTGCTACGCCGGCAGCCCCCATCAGTGCGGCTCTGCGGGTCAGCATGATGTTCTCCTTTCAGTGTCCCATGTGCCGTGTCGAGCCGACTCTAGCGCCGGCCTCGTCGCCTTTGGTTGCTCTCGATCAACCTTCGATAAAATTCTTCGATGTCGAGATAAGTGGTTTTTAAGATGCAGGTATTATTTTGATGCCCGGTTGCGCACCGGCGCGGCCGGCTGCCCGCCAGCCACCGACAGCCAGAGGTTCCGCTGAACCCTGAACTGCCGGCAAATTTAATTGTTAAGCCCTGTTTAACGGGCCGCCTGTTATTCCGGTGGTGGGTGAAAATAGTGGTGGTGGATATGAGCGCACAGAGCAATGTGGCGCCCATTATCATCAAGAAGAAAAAAGTCAGTGGTGGCGATGGCCATCACGGTGGCGCGTGGAAGGTGGCTTATGCCGACTTCGTGACCGCGATGATGGCCTTCTTTATGCTGATGTGGCTGCTGAACGCGACGACAGAAAAACAACGCAAAGGGCTGGCGGATTACTTCTCGCCGTCAATCCCGCTCAGCCGGGTGTCCGGCGGCGGCAACGGTGCCTTCCAGGGGGACAGCATGTTCACCGAGGAAATCAAGCCGCAGTCCGGCACCGGGGCCACGGATATCAATCCGATGGATGCTCAAAAGGCGCAGGGCGAAACCGGTGTCGAATCCAGTGAGAAACGCGAGGAAGCAGACGACAAATTCCGCGCCATTGAGGAACAGCTTTCCGGGCGTGGCGGCGAGAGCATGGTGTCCGTAGAAATGGCCCGGCATATCGTCACCAGGGTTACGGACGAAGGGCTGATTATCGAGCTGTTCGCAACCGAGGAGATGCCGCTGTTCAAGGACGGTCAGGCCGAGCCGACAGCGCTGTTCCGTGACCTGGTCAGGATGATTGCCCGGGTGTCTGAAAGCGTGACCAGCAATATCGCCATTGGCGGCCATATCCGCTCGCATCCGGTAGTGCTGGCAAAGAACCCGGTTTGGGAACTGTCGCATGACCGGGCAGACCGGACCCGCATCTTGCTCGAATCGGGCGGGCTGGCCACGGGGCGCATTCACCGTGTGACGGGCCATGCCGACCGCAAGCTGGCCGTCGGAAACCCGATGGCGGCCCGCAATGACCGGATCGAAATCATTCTATTGCGTGAATAACCCCCCGGAAACACTGAAACAGGCGGCTGGCAGATAGGTCATATTTTATCTGTTAGCCGCCCGTTAATCGCTCCTGCGCTAGCTGTTGCACTCAGAATGATTAGATGCAGCAGAAAGGCGTGCTATGACCATTTCTTCGTCGCTGAACGCGGGCGTTTCAGGATTGAGCGCCAACGCCAGCCGGTTGGCCTCCATTTCCGACAATATCGCCAACTCCGCGACCCGCGGCTACAAGCGGGTGCAAACCGATTTCCATTCCATGGTCTTGTCCGGCTCCGGCGGCACCTATTCGGCGGGTGGTGTGCGCACCACCAATGTCCGCCTGATTGATGAGCGCGGCCCGCTGGTCTCTACCAACAATGCAACCGACCTTGCGGTGCGCGGCCGCGGCATGCTGCCGGTCGCCTCGATCACTGAGGTGGAGAGCGGCAACGACCCGTCCATGATGCTGACCACGACTGGATCCTTCAGGACCGATTCCAACGGGTATCTGACGACGGAATCCGGTTTGGTGCTGCTCGGCTGGCCCGCGCTGGCAGACGGCACTGTTCCGGACGCGGCGCGTGATACGGACGATGCGCTGGAGCCCATCCACATCGACCTCAACCGTCTGTCGGCTGAACCGACGACCGAAATCAGCCTGGCTGCGAACCTTCCCGCCGACAGCGCTCTGGCAGCCTCTCCTGGTGCTGCCGTGGAGCAGGTGGTTCAGTATTTTGACAACATGGGCCGGTCAGAAGAGCTGACCATCACCTATACGCCGACCGGTGTCTTGGACAATGAATGGACCGTGGAGATCGTGGACTCCGCAACCGGTGCGGCAAACATTGGCGAGTATACGCTGACCTTTGACGATAGCAGCACCACCGGCGGATCTCTGGCGGGCGTGGTAACCACCACCGGCGGTGCCTATGATGCGACCGCTGGTTCGGTGACCATCAACGTCGCGGGCGGCCCGGTCGAAATCAACATCGGCACAATCGGCGGCAATACCGGCCTGAGTCAGCTTGGCGATGAATTTGTGCCGGGCACCACCGTGAAGGACGGCAACGCCGTTGGCTCCTTTGTTGCGGTCGAGATCAACGCAGCCGGGGAAGTGATTGCCGAGTATGACTCCGGCGACAGCAAGGTGATCTACAAGGTTCCGTTGGCGGATGTCTCCAACATCAACGGCATGCGGGCCCTGGACTCCCAGACCTACATGCCCACTGACGAATCCGGGGATTTCTATCTGTGGGACGCGGGTGACGGGCCGACTGGCGAAATCCTGGGCTATGCGCAGGAGGAATCCGCGGTCGATGTCGCGACTGAGCTGACCGACATGATCCGGACCCAGCGGGCCTATTCGTCCAATGCCAAGGTCATCCAGACCGTGGACGAGATGCTGCAGGAAACCACCAACATCAAGCGCTGAAGCGCTTGATGCCCCCTGACTTTGGCTTCACGAAAGCAGGCTGAACATGTCTATCTATTCCGCCTTGAACAGCGCGATGAGCGGGCTGAGCGCGGCCAGCCGGTCCTCGCAGGTAGTGTCCGAGAATCTCGCCAACGCCTTGACGCCGGGCTACACGCGCCGGGTTCTGGACCTGAACAGCCCCGGTGCCGGGGTACCCGGCGTCCGGGTCGGGCATGTTCAGCGCATCAATGACCCGGTGCTGATTTCCAACCGCAGGGTGGCAGAGGCCGAGTACGGTTCTGCCAAGGTACAGGCCGATTTTTTTGACCGGATGTCAAACCTGGTGGGCTCGGTGGACGACGAAAGGTCGCTGGCCTCGCAGCTGTCGGATTTCGAATCTTCCCTGATCGAAGCGGTTTCGCGCCCGGATTCACAACCGCGGCTGAACGACCTGGCCGTCAAGGCGAACTCGCTGGCGGATTCGATCTCCCGCACCGCCGAAGGGCTGCGCGATCTGAGGGTAAACGCAGACAATGCGATTGGTTCCCAGGTTGACACCGTGAACCAGGCGCTGAAGGAAATCGAAAAGCTCAATGCCCGGATCATGGTGGTAGAGGCAGGCGGTATGGACGCCGTTTCGATGCATGATCAGCGGGATCAGCTGATCGATCAGGTGAACAAAATCATTCCGGTCAATGCTGTCCGGCGCGACAACGGCCAGGTGACGCTCTATTCCACCGGCGGGGTAATGCTGCTGGACCACAAGGCGGCGGAACTGAGTTTTACACCGTCGCGGGATATCATGCCGCATATGACACTGGGCAACGGATTGATTTCCGGGCTCGAAGTCAATGGCAAGGCCATTGATACCAGCCCGGATGGCCCGCTGCGCGGCGGTGCGCTGACGGCGCAGTTCGAAATCCGCGATGTGACCGCTGTGGAGGCCCAAGAGGATCTGGATGCAATGGCCGCCGATCTGATCGAACGGTTCCAGGACCCGGCGCTGGATGCCACGATCGGCGCCACCGACGCAGGCATTTTCACAGATGACGGCGGGTTCTTCGACCCAGTGAACACTGTCGGCATCTCCAACCGGATCGAACTGAATGATCTGGTTGCCCTGGACGGTACCGGAGAAACATGGAGGTTCCGTGATGGGCTTTATGCTGCGGCGCCTGGCGATCCTGGCGACTCCAGCCTGCTGCAGGCCTATTCCGACGCGCTGAACACCACCCGGACAGTGTCGTCGGTGGGGTTGGGTACCGCAGATATGACGGCCGCGACGCTGGGCGCGAACTTGCTGTCGCGGTTTGCCCAGGACAATGAAACGGCGTCACGCAGCGCGACCTTTGCCGCCACCAGTTTCAACGAATTGAGCCAGGCGGAACTGGCGATGGGTGTCGACACTGATGCCGAACTGCAGAACCTGATGCTGGTGGAGAAATTTTATGCCGCCAACGCCCGGGTACTGTCTGTCGTCGACGAGTTAATGGAAACACTTCTGAGGATCTGACGCATGATTTTGAATTCCTATGGCGATATGGCTCAGCACCTCTTTCTGCGTAGCCGCAACACTGAACTGCAGAACAATATCACCACCCTGTCCGAAGAGTTTGCCACCGGAAAATCGGCCAATCTGGTTGAGCGGCTGGGCGGTGATTTCACTTATCTGGCCGATCTCGAAAACAACCTGAACCGGATTGAAAGCTATATGGTCGCCAATGGCGAGGTGCAGCTGTTCGCGACCACGACGCAGGGCAGCCTCGAAAAGGTGCAAAACCAGGTGCAGGCGATGCGGAACGATATCCTGACCCTGTCGCCGGCCATGGATGTCGGCAACGCAGAGCAATTTGGAAGCCAGGCCAAGCAGAGAATGTCCAGCGCCATAAACTTGTTGAACACGTCCGTGGGCGGCAGGACGATTTTTGCGGGCACGGCCACGGACACCAAGCCGCTCAATGACTCCGGCACGCTGATGAGCGCCATCCTCACGGAGGTATCGGGCCTGACAACCAGTAATGACATCATTCAGGCCGTCAAGGATTGGTTCGACGATCCGGCCGGATTCGACACTGTCATGTACAAAGGGTCCGCAACCTCGCTTCAGCCTGTCACCGTAGGCGAAGGCGAGCAGGTTACGCTGGGCATCCGGGCTGATGACGACAATGTCAAACATGCGCTGCAAAGCTACGTCATCACGGCTTTGGCGGATGAACCCAGCCTCGGCCTGGCCGAAGACGTGCAGATCGATCTGGTCCTCCAGGCCAGCAGCGAGCTTTCCGAAAGTGAGGACCGGCTGATCCAGCTGCAGGCAGATGTCGGCTTTATCGAAGGGCAGCTTGAGGCGGTCAATACCCGCAACGAAGCTTCGAAAACCAGCCTGAGCATCGTCAAGAACAACTTGGTCTCCGCTGATCCGTATGAGACCTACACCCGGCTTCAGGAGGCGCAGACGCAGCTTGAGGGGCTCTACACGGTCACCGCGCGCAGCTCCCAGCTTTCCCTGTTGAATTATATCTCATGATGGTCTTTCTTCGCCTCCTCTTCACTTGCCTGTTTCTGCTGCCCGCAGCGGCACAGGCCAATACTATCCGGCTCAAGGATCTGGTTGAATTTGACGGTGTCCGCGGCAATGACCTGGTCGGGTACGGTCTTGTCGTGGGCCTTGACGGCACCGGTGACGGGTTGCGGAATTCGCCGTTCACCGAGGAAATCATGTCCAACATTCTGGAGCGGCTGGGCGTCAATGTGACCGGCGAGCAATTCCGGCCGAAGAATGTGGCGGCGGTCTTTGTGACCTCCACGCTGCCGCCTTTTGCCCGCGTCGGAAGCACCATCGACATAACGGTTTCGGCCATCGGAGATTCCAAAAGTCTTTTGGGCGGCACCCTGATCATGACGCCGCTCAACGCCGCTGACGGTCAGATTTATGCGGTGGCCCAAGGGACAATCCTGGCGGGCGGAGCGGTGGCTGAGGGGCAAGCGGCGACGGTGACTCAAGGCGTGCCGACAGCAGGTGTGATCCCCTCGGGTGCCCGGGTAGAGCGCGAGATCGACTTTGACCTGGCATCGCTCAGTTCCATGCGGCTGGCGTTGCGGGAGCCGGATTTCACCACTGCCGGACGGATCGAGCGGGCTATCAACAATGAGTTTGGCCGCAATGTCGCGCTGATGCGGGACTCCGGAACCGTGGAAGTTGATATCCGCCGCACCAATACACGATCGACGGCACATGCCGTAGGCCGGATCGAGAATATCCTGGTAGAGCCGCAGCGCAAGGCGCGGGTTGTGGTGGATCAGCGCTCCGGCACCATTGTGATGGGGAGTGACGTGCGGATTTCCCGTGTGGCAGTTGCCCAGGGCAATCTTACCCTGCGGATCGAAGAGACGCCGCTGGTGGTCCAGCCAAATCCCTTTACCAATGGCGAACCAGTTGTCGTCCCGCGTACAGGTGCTGCAATCGAGGAAGAAGAGGGCATCCAGCTGGCAGAAGTTCCGGAGACGACCTCGCTCTCTGAAGTCGTCTCTGGTTTGAACGCTTTGGGCGTGTCGCCGCGGGACATGATCGACATCCTAAAAAGCCTGAAGGCGGCCGGGGCCCTGCACGCGGAGTTCGTGGTCCGCTGATCCTTGGAACAGAAACTCCAAAACGCCCTGGCTTTGCTTGTTGGAGCCGGGGCTTTTCTGTGTCCGGTCTCCGGGCTGCCTGGCCTGACACGATTGCCTGGCCTGATGGGCAAGTCTGAAACCATGATCTTTTCCGGACACTTCTTAAGATGGCATTTCCGCCAGCCAAGCATGCTGCCGAGAAGAGTCTTTGGCCTGGAAAGGGCAGGGATGCGCGCCCTGCTGGCCCGGCATGGGGCATGCCGCTTGGCGTGTCAGGCCCTGGCTTCAGCAAGCCTTGCCTGAATCGGATGCAGCGGAGAGAGCATACCGTCCGGCTTGATTCAGGAGCGGAGCTGCTGGCATGCCGCTGAGCGCACCGAGACGAACGACCGGCAGCAACAAAGCCCGGGCTCGGCGGGCGCCCGGGCTTTGCTAGGGTTCAGATAGGATATTCAGGGGTAGTAGCTGCGCACCAGAGCGGTAGCGATCAGGCTCCAGCCGTCCGCCACCACAAAAAACGCCAGCTTGAACGGCAAGGACACGATGGCCGGGGGCACCATCATCATCCCCATCGACATGAGAATTGCGGCGACCACAAGGTCAATCACGAGAAAGGGAAGGAAGACCAGGAAGCCGATTTGAAAGGCGCGCGAAATTTCCGACAGCAGGAAGCTGGGTATCAGTGCTGACAGCGGCGCTTCGGGAACCGGGTCCATGCCTTGGGTTTCCGGCCTTAGATCGGCGATGGCGTAAAACGTGTCCGGGTCCAGCCGGTTCGCCATAAAGGCGCGGAACGGCTCCAGGCTGCGGGTGATGGCTTCGCCCGGTTCCAGCTGTTCTTCCAGCAGCGGATTGATCCCGGTGGTCCAGGCTTCGGTGAAGACAGGCTCCATCACGAAATAGGTCAGGAACAGAGCCAGGCTGATGATCAGCATGTTGGGCGGTGCCTGCTGCAATCCGATGCCCTGCCGTAATATCGACAGAACCGTCACCAGGAAGGGAAAACAGGTGATCATGATCAGCAGGCCGGGGGCCAGGCTGAGCACGGTGATCAGCAGGATCAGCTGGATAGAACGGGCCGAAATCGATTCGCCGTCTGCCAGCGAAAGGCTCAGTTCTTGAGCCAGGGCGGTGTGCGGCAGGGCCAGCAGCAGCGCTGAGACCAAGGCCGCCCGCACAAAGGTCGTGTATGTCATCCCAAACCGCTTTGCAGATCGGCAATTTCCGTCAGGCGCACGGCCAGCTGGCCTGCCTGGTCCCCTTCCAGCTCTTCAAGCTGGCCGCGGGCGACCAGCCTGTCGCCGACATAGAGGTCGACCGGGTCTTCGACGCGTTTGTCCAAGGTCAGGATGGCGTTTTCGCCGAGGTTGACAAGGTCGCGGATCAGCGGCCGGGCCTTGCCGACCGAGACAACCACTTCGACAGGAACCGAGACAAACGGATTGTTTGCGTCGGCGGATTTCAGGTTCAGATCGGCAGCATCATCCATATTGGCTGTCCTCTTTCGCGTGATAGGTGAAGGCCTCAATCGAGTCCTGGATCGATTCTAGAAGGGCGTCGCAATTGATCTCGCATTCGGTACTTCCGACGCGCAGATAGGCCTGGCCCGAAGTCAGCACGCTGTCTTCCCGCACGGTGACCTGGACAGAGAAGTTTTCCGGCAGCAAGCTGCGCACCGGTGCCGCCTCGCCCGGGGAGACCACGATCTGCATCGGCTGGTCGGTCTGGCCTTTGGCCATCCCGGAAAGCTGGTCGACAATGTGATGCCCGAAGGACGCGGCCATTGCGTCGGGCAGGACGGCACTGGTCAGCACCTTGAACATCGGGTCCAGCGACTCGAGCAGCTGGCTCTGCGCTTCGTGATAGGTGAAGCTGAGATCCTCCAGCGAACTGGCCAGTTCAGTCGAAATCCGGCTGACTTCCTGGTCCTTTGCGGTTACCGCGTCGTCCCAGCCGGCACTGTAACCGTTTTCAAAGGACACCAGCCGCTGTTCTTCCAAGAGTTCCTCGGACACGGCAGGCAGAGCCGGCTCCACCGAAGTGTTCATTCCGAAGTCTTCGAGCAAATGTGCAATCGTCATCAGGCCTGCTCCTTGTTTTCTTCCAGCCAGCCGCGCAGGATCTGGACGGTTTCCTCCTGCCGTTCGCCGATCAAGCTTCGCAGACGGTCGACTGGATCATCCATGCCGCCGCCCATTCCCGGCAAGCCGGCTGCCCCCATCATGTCGCCAGTACCCATGGCCGGCAAACCGCCCATCGGTTCGAATTGCCCGGTCTCATTGTTTTCGATTTCCCCATCGAGCGCGAGGCCCGCTCCCAGATCCGGAGCGGTCATGAAGCCGTCGCCGCCCATCCCTGGAAGGCCGGGCAGCCCGCCTTCATCCGGGCCGGCCAGTGCCGCCACCGGCGCTGATTGATTCGACAGGATCGGGCGCACAACGAACAGACCCAGGATCAGGCTGACAAGGGCCAAAGCCGCGATCTGGATCAGCGACATCGCATCAAAATTGAGGTGGTCCATGAAAGACGCAGTTGCCACGGAGCCTTGCGGCTCGACCGCAGGCAGTTCCATCGACTTGAGTGTGATCACATCGCCGCGGTCCGCGTCGAAACCAACAGCGGCGGAAATCAGCTCCCGCATGGCGGCCAGCTCTTCTTCCGGCCGGGGCTGGAAGACAGTTTCGCCAGCGTCATTCGTCACGGCGGTACCGTTGATCAGGACTGCGACGGTCAGGCGCTTGATGGCACCGGGACCACGCAGGATTTCCTTTTCGGTCTCCGAGATTTCATAGTTGATCCGTTCCCGGGTTGCGCTGGTGTTTGCCTTGGATCCCTGGCCGGAGGCGGCGTCGCCATCGGGAATGTTGGAGGCAACCGTGACCTCGCCTGACTGATTGGTCGAGGAATCGGCGCGCTCCTCAACGTCTGTGCTGACAGCGACGCGGCTTTTCGGGTCCACCCGCTTTTCACGGATCGATTCGGTGTCGGTGACGGTTTCGACGCTTACCTCGACCACTGCATTGCCCTGGCCGACGCGTGCCTCCACCAGCCGCATGACACGTTCGCGAATCGTCTGCGAGCGGTCATCGGTGCCGGCGTTGGCTGCCGCAGTTGTATCTGAAGAACCGATCAAGGCACCATTGGCGTCGATCACGGCCACATTTTCTACGGCAAGGCCGGTCACTGCGGACGAAACCAGGAAGCGGATGGCATTGGCTTGTGCAGGTGTGATCGGCGATCCCATCGGCACGATCGAGACCGAAGCGGTGGGCTCAACTGTGCGCTGAAACGGATTCGAGCCGGTATTGGCAATATGGACCCGGGCCTGGCTCACATGCGGGCTGGCGACAATTGTGCGGGCCAGTTCGCCCTCTTTTGCGCGCCAGTATGCGGCATCAAACATTTGCGATGTGGTGCCGAATCCACTGAGCGAATCGAGCAACTCATAACCTTTGCCGCCATTCGCCGGCAGGCCCTCGCTGGCCAGGGTCATACGAAGTTCGTCCCGCTGCGTTGACGGTACATAGATAGAGCCGCCACGCACTTCAAATTGGGTGCCGCGCTGTTCCAGCGCCCGCACCACGTCTCCGGCCGAACCGCTTTCCAGCCCGGCATAAAGCAGTGTCATTGATGGCTTGCTTGCCACATGGGACATCGCGATGACGCTGAGAAACATGATTACCGTGGCGCCCACGGCAATCAGACGCTTCCGCATGTCCATTTCAGCCCAGACATTCTTGATCTGCTGCACATTAACCTCCGTCGCACCGGCGTTCTCTCCGGCGTGCAACCTTTTTGACGGATCGGCCTTAACATTCGGTTAGTCCCTCGCAGGTTATGAAGATGATGCACGACGTTTTAGGGATAGCCATGACAGACGCTGCAGTAGATACGGAAGCAGAAGCCCCGGCCAAGAAAAGCAAACTGCCCCTGATCATCGGGGTGGTGCTGGCGCTGGCAGGGGCGGGCGGAGGATTCTTTGCCGTACAGTCAGGCCTTCTTCCCTTTGGTCGGAAGGCAGCGCCAGAACCGGCGCATGCGGCCAAAGAGGCGCCAGGAGGCGTGGACACAGGTGAGACGGCGGAGGATATCGCGAATCTCGCCTTTATCGAAATGGACCCGATTGTGATTACCCTGCGCAAAGCCAGCGGTATCAAGCATTTGCGGTTCCGTGCGCAGTTAGAGGTTGATCTTGTCCATCAGGCCGAGGTCGAGAAAATCCTCCCGCGGGTAATCGATGTCCTGAACAGCTACCTGAGAGCACTGGAGCTTGAGGATCTGACCGATCCGATGGCGCTGCCGAAACTGAGGGCGCAGATGCTGCGGCGGATCAATATTGCCACCGGCCAGGGCCGGGTGCGTGATCTGCTGATCATGGATTTCGTACTGAACTAGGAGGACAGGATGGACATTATCGCTGATATCCTGCTTGCGGCAGGAGCGCTGGGCGCCGGGTTTTACTGCCTGGTGCTGTCGCGCCGGCTGAAGCGTTTCAACGACCTGGAAAAAGGTGTGGGCGGCGCGGTTGCCGTTCTGTCTGCTCAGGTGGATGATCTGAACAAGTCGCTGCAGGCTGCACAGCAGGTATCGGACGGCTCCAGCAAGGCGCTGCAGCAGCTGACGGGACGAGCCGAAACGGTGGCGCAGCGGCTGGAGCTGATGATGGCGTCCATGCATGACATCCCCGAGGCCGGCACCGCGGCGCCAGCAGCCGTGTCCGCTGCCGAAGACCAGGCGATGGCAGCCGCCTATGAGGCCGAATCGCAGCCAACCGCGGAAGAGCAGGATGAGGTCAAGCCCTCCGGCCTGATGTTCGTCCGCCATAGCCGCAGCCAGAACCGGGTGGCGTGATGGCGAAGAAATCCAAGCGTTTGCGGCGCGGCGGTACGCTGATGATGCTGGCGGTTCTGCTAATGGGCTCTGCCGCCGTGCGGCTGGGCCTTGAAGCCGGGCCTGCGATTGCCCGCGAAGTGGCGAGCCTGCAAAAGCCGGGCGGCGAAGAGGTGGCGCACAAGGGTGAGCCGCAGCGCGATTCGATGCCGACCTCCGCGGAGCTGCAGACAATGCTGGCTGCATTTCAGGAGCGGGAGCGGGCGTTGGCCGCACGCGAAGCGGACATCCAAGACCGGATGAAAGCGCTGGAGATTGCCGATCAGGCCATCGAAAAAAAGCTGGCGGCGCTGGAACAGGCAGAAGAGAAACTGCGTGCGACCTTAGCCTTGGCGGATGGCGCGACCGAGGCGGATGTGACCCGGCTGACAACGGTCTATGAGCAGATGAAGCCCAAGGAGGCCGCGGCCTTGTTCGAGGAGATGGACCCGGCCTTTGCGGCAGGCTTCCTCGCCCGGATGCAGCCCGAGGCTGCGGCGGGAATCATGGCGGGCCTCAGCCCGGAAGCAGCCTATACCATCAGTGTGGTCCTGGCTGGGCGCAACGGTTCCGTGCCCAAGGAGTAACTTGGGCGCGGTGGCTTAGTCTTTCCTTAGGAAGACTCGCCTAAACTTATAAAAAGCAACGGAATTCGGAGTGGACCTATGATCGGGATTGTAGGCATTGTGGTGATCTTTGCCATGGTGTTCGGCGGATACCTTCTGGCCGGCGGCAAGATGGCGATCATTCTGAAGTCGCTGCCGTTTGAAATGATGATGATCGGCGGCGCCGCTGTAGGGGCGTTCCTGATTGCCAATGATATGGGCGGCGTCAAGCACACGATCAAGGACATCGGCAAGGTGTTTAAAGGGCCCAAGTGGAAGCCGGATGATTACCGCGACCTGCTGTGCCTTCTGTTTGCCTTGATCCGGATCGCACGGGCCAACCCGGTTGAGGTGGAACAGCATATCGAAGACCCGGAGAACTCATCGGTTTTCAACAAATACCCCAAGATCCTCGGGGATAAGGAAGCGGTGAACCTGATCTGCGACACCATGCGCTCGGCCTCGATGAACTATGACGACCCGCATCAAGTCGAGGAAGTTCTGGAAAAGCGGATGGAAGCCAATTTGCATCACGCGCTGCACTCCAGCCACGCGCTGCAAACCATGGCCGACGGCCTGCCGGCACTCGGGATTGTTGCGGCGGTTCTGGGTGTGATCAAGACCATGGGCTCGATCGACCAGCCGCCTGAGGTTCTGGGCAAGCTGATCGGCGGCGCTCTGGTGGGCACGTTCCTCGGTGTGTTCCTGTCATATGGCCTGGTTGCGCCCTTTGCAGGCAAGGTGAAAGCCGTGGTTGAAGAAGACGCCCATTTCTATCAGCTGATCCGCGAGGTGCTGGTCGCCAATCTGCACAACCACGCGGCCGCCATCTGTATCGAAGTCGGCCGCCAGAATACGCCATCGCATTTCCGCCCCGGCTTTTCGGAACTTGAAGAAGCCCTCAAATCGGTGAAACAGGACGCAGCATGATCTGGCGAGTATTTGCCATTGCGGCTGCTCTTCTCACGGCCGTAACCGTTCAGGCACAAACCATTGTGACGCGCTCGGGCGAGCATCGAGGGTTTACGCGCCTGGTGATGCGTTTGCCGGGCGGGGCGGATTGGTCGCTGACGCAAAGCGGCAAAACCGCGATTGTGAACATTGATGCTCCGGATGCGGTTTTTGATACATCACGTGTCTTCAATCTGATCCCCCGTACCCGATTGCAATCTTTGGCGCAGAACGGCCCAGGCCAGCCGTTGCGGCTGCAGCTGGGCTGCGAGTGTACGGTTACCTCCTATGTGCAGGAGGATGGTTACCTGGTCGTCGACATCCGGGATGGCGGAATGCCGGCACCACAGCCTCAGTTTTCTGCGGCGGGCAGCATTCTGCCGCTTACAACGCCCGCATCCGGGACCGGGTACCGCTTCAGTTTTTCCCAATCAGCTGCTGCGGATGCGCGGATGGCACTGGAGCTGGCAGCAGCTGGCGCCGGACAAGCGTCTCGGACGCAAACGGCCCGGCTTCAGGTCAGCAATGAGGCGCCGAATGCCGGCAAAGCTTCCGCACCGGGGCAAGAGCAGACGAATTTTACAGCGCTGCCGCTGGATGGCGGCAAGCTGCCGGCATTGGAAGCTGCTGAAGTCGGCAATGCGGCTCCCGGGCTCCCCGAAACCGGAATTTTGCTCAACATGGAGGAAACCGAACGCGCGGCTGTGGTAAACGAGTCTGAACAACGGTTGCTGCAGCAGATCGGACGTGCCGCGAACCAGGGGCTTTTGAGTGTGGCGGCAGATGGGCTGCCTGGCGCAGAGATTGCGGCGGGGGTGGATCCCCTAGGCCGATCGGACCGTCCCTTGAACCCGCTTGACCACATATCTGTCACTTCGGCAATCGACCGTGAAACCGGGCTGATGGCGGCATTGATGGATGGCAACGGCGAGGCGGAACACTGCTTGCCGGACCAGAATGTTGCGATTCATTTCTGGGGCAATGAGAGCCGCTTTGCTGATCAGGTCGGCCCGTTGCGCAGCGCGCTGGTCCGGGAATTCGATGACGTAAACCCGGCGAGCGTTTACGCTCTGGCCCGGATCTACCTCTATTTCGGATTCGGCGCGGAAGCCCGTTCAATTCTGACAATCCTGCCGCCGGAAGAGCAAAGCACACCGAATGTCGCTTTGCTGCAGGCAATGGCGATGCTGATGGATGGCGCGACGCTGCCGGTCAACCACCCGTTTTCCGGGCAGCAAAGCTGTGAAGGCGACAGTGCTTTCTGGGGCGCTTTGGCGGATGGCGTGATCAAGAAAAGCGCCAATACTGATGCTGTTCAGCAGGCTTTCTCAAGGATGCCGGCGCATCTGCGGGTGCATTTGGGACCGCGTGTCAGCAAGATGTTTGCGGAAGCCGGAAATCACCACGCCGCCGAAGCCGTGCTCAGAGCCGTGGGACGGACCGGAGTTGAGGAAGTTCCGGAAATCAACCTTGCCGAAGCGGCAATTGCCGAATTGGAGGGCGACACTGAAAAAGTGGCTGAAGAATTGACCAGCGAAGTTGCCGAACGGACTGGAAATGCACCGGAAGCGCTCATTGATCTGGTTGCCCTCAGCGTCAAGGAGCGCAAGGCGCTGTCCCCGGATGTGCCGGATCTGATTGCCTCCTACGAGCTGGAAAGCCGCGAGACGGAACTTGGGGCAGAACTGCGCCAGGCTCAGGTCGCCTCTCTGGCGCTGATGGGGCAATTCCACGACGCGTTCCTGGAACTGAATAGCCTGACGGAACGGGATGGACCGAATGCCCGGACAGCGGCGCTGGAACCGCTGATGCTGCTGTTGGCAGAACGTGCGGACGACGTGACTTTCCTGCAGTATTCACTGGTGTTTTCAGGCCGGTCAACTTCGGCGGAGGCAGCACCGGTTGCCGCGGCTGTGGCCCGCCGGCTGCTGGATCTCGGGTTTGCCGAACAGGCGCAGGAGCTGCTCAACAAGCTTGCGCTGGAAACGGAGAACGAAACCCGCCGCGTGATGATGGCCGAAGCCGCGCTCATGCTGGACAAACCGCACCGAGCACTCGTTGAGCTGATGGGGCTGGAAAGCTCCGAGGCCAACCGGATGCGTGCGGAAGCATTGTGGCGCAATGGCGAATATGGCCGTGCCGGAGAGTATCTTCTGGCCGAAGAGGAGACAAACGCGGCGGCCCGCGGATTCTGGCATTCCGAGGATCTGGGCGCCATCGAAGCGATGGCAGCTGGCAATGACGCGCAATTCGGTGCCGTTGCATCCGCCACTACGCAGATCAGTGAAACTGCGCAGGATCCGGAAGGTTTGACGCCGCTGGCCCACGCCCGGGCATTGGTTGAAAGCAGCCAGGGGACACGGGGCGGTATCTCCGACCTTTTGAACAAGGTCGGCACAAACCTGGGCGGTTCCGTAGAAGATCAGTGATCAGACTTTCCGTTAGCAGTGTAGCAGCCGCCCTGTTCGAGGCGGCTTTTGCGTCGTGGTGATAACTCTTTGTCAACGGGCTGCCGGTAACTTGAAGATCAGGTGAATCCTGATTTGGAATGGGCAGAATGCCAGAAGACTACTCAAAACATTGCCTGAAAGGGCCGATTCTGCGCGCAATTGGCCCAGAGTGCGGAGCTGCAGCGCTGGCCGTTTCAGCCCGGAAACTTTTAAACACATTTTTTCACCGCCGGCCTGCACTGCCCGAGCCTTTCACCGCGGTTCGGGCTGTTGACGTGCCGCTGGCGCCGTCCTTGCGGCGCAGAAAGGCGAAGCGCCCAAGGATCACAACATCGGCGGCGGGCCACGCGCTTAACAAAACGAATATTTGCAGAATATGGGGCTTGAACAGTGCCTAAGCTGACCACTGAACAACTTTTCAGCCCGACTGTCCTGCTGGCACTGGCTTTGATGGCGATCATTGTCATGATGATCCTGCCAATGCCGGCCTGGGTGCTGGACATCGGCCTGGCAGCTTCCTTCGCGCTCGCCATTCTGATTTTCACCATCACCTTGTTCATCGAACGGCCGCTGGATTTTTCGTCTTTCCCGACGATCCTGCTGGCATCGCTGATGCTGCGGCTGTCGCTGAACGTCTCGTCGACCAAGCTGATTATCGGCCAGGGGCATTCCGGCACCGATGCGGCCGGCGATGTGATCGAAGGCTTCGCCCAGTTTGTGATGGGCGGCAGTGTGTTTCTTGGGCTGGTCGTTTTCGGGGTTCTGCTGATTGTCAACTTCATGGTGATCACCAAGGGTGCCGCGCGGATGGCTGAAGTCGGCGCCCGCTTTGCCCTGGATGGAATGCCGGGCAAGCAGCTGGCAATCGACGCAGACATGTCCGCCGGCGCCATCGACCACCAGACCGCCAAAGAACGCCGCGAGCGAGAGCAGCAGGAAACCACCTTCTTCGGCTCGCTGGACGGTGCCTCGAAATTTGTCAAAGGCGACGCGATTGCCGGCCTGCTGATCACCTTGTTGAATCTGGTGATGGGGCTGATCATGGGCGTTCTGATCCATGGCATGCCAGTGGGCAGCGCCTTTGAAACTTATGCCATCCTGACGGTGGGCGATGGTCTGGTGTCGCAGATCCCGTCGGTGATCATTTCCATTGCGGCGGCCCTGTTGCTGGCGCGCGGCGGCACCACCGGCGCCACTGATACCGCGCTGTTCGATCAATTCGGCCGTCACCCTGCGGCATTGACCACCGTGTCTGTACTGATGTTGATGTTTGCCTTGGTGCCGGGGCTGCCCTTTCTGCCCTTTGTAATCGGCGGCGGTGTGCTCGGCTATGCGGCGATCCGGATGGCAAAGAAGAAGCAGGATGACGAGGAAGCCGAGATTGAGGGAAAGATCGAAGAAGCATCGGACCTGTCTGCGCCGCGGCCGCTGGGGGATATCCTGGATCTTGACGATCTGCATCTGGAATTTGCGCCGGACCTAGTCAGCATGGTACTGGATGCGGGCACCGGATTGGACGCGCGGATCTCCAATATGCGTTCGCATATCGCCACCACCTTTGGCTTGATCCTGCCGGAGATCCGGCTGACCGACCAGCACGACTTGGACCGGGGCACCTATGTCATCAAGGTGCAGGGGGTCGAGCAGGTACGCGGAATTCTGCACCCGGAAATGGTTCTGGCGCTGATGCCGGACAATCACGACGCGCTGCCCGCCGGAACCGATGTAACCGAGCCGGTTTACGGCGCACCGGCACGCTGGATTTCCGCCAAGTCACAGGAACAAGCGGCGCTGGCCGGGGCCACCGTTGTTTCGCCGCCGGAAATCCTGGCGACGCATCTTCTGGAGATTATCAAACAGAATTTTGCCCGCCTGCTGACGCTCAAATCCTTGCGCCGCCTGCTGGATGAAATGACGCAGCTGTCCGACAGCTTCCGTTCCGAGGCCAACCGCAAGCTGCTTGATGCTCTGGTGCCGGACAAGGTGCCGATGGATACGCTGCACGCAGTGCTGCGTCTTCTGCTGGAGGAGCGGGTTTCTATCCGCAACATGCCGCTGATCCTGGAATCGATTGCGGAAGCGCGCCTTCACACCACCCAGCCTGAACTGATCTGCGAACATGTGCGTCAGCGCCTGGGCTTCCAGCTGGTGGCCGAGATGAAGCGCGAAGACGGCACTATTCCGCTGGTCCAGCTGGCACCGGAATGGGAGGACAAGTTCTCGACCTACCAAGTCGACTCACAAGGTGCGGGTCTGGATATCGCCTTGCCGCCCGACCTGTTCAACCGGCTTGCCGATGGTCTGACAGACAAATTGTCGGTGATCACTGATCAGGGCGTGTTTGCCGCGGTGGTGACGTCGACCCGCAGGCGCCGCTATCTCAGGACCATTCTGAAATCACGCGGCATCTCCAACCCGGTGCTGTCCTTCGAGGAAATCGGACTGGAGGCCCGGCCTTCCCTGGTGGGGATGGTGCAAGCATGAATCTGAATTTCCTGCCGCCAGAACTCGTTTTGCTGGCGGGGGCAGGATTCTGGCATGTTGCTATTGTCTTCCTGAGGGTGTCCGCAATGGTATCGGTGCTGCCCGCAATGGGCGAACTGTATGTCCCCACCCGGGTCAAGCTGGCCGTCGCAGCGGCCTTCACCTTCGTCGTGGCCCCCGCGCTGGCGCCGTTTCCCGAACCGGATGGTGTCATGGCCTTCGCCCGGTTTGCGGTGACTGAAGCTCTCATCGGGCTGGCCCTGGGCATCGGTGTCCGGATTTTTGTGCTTGCGCTGCAGACTGCAGGCGCGATGGCGGCCCAAAGCACCTCTTTGTCGCAGGTTCTGGGCGGTATCGGGGCTGAACCGATGCCGGCGCTTGGCGCTGTTCTGATGATCTCCGGTGTGGCCCTGGCCGTCATGATGGGGCTGCATGTACGGGTGGCGGAGTTGCTGATCCGCTCTTACCAGATGTTTCCCGCGGGCCAGTTCCCGGCCGCGGCCGGACTGACGGAATGGGGCGTTTTCCGGGTGTCGCAGAGCTTTTCGCTGGCGTTCACGCTGGCGGCCCCGTTCGTGGTCACTGCGGTGATCTATAACTTGACTCTTGGAGTGATCAACCGGGCGATGCCGCAGCTGATGGTGGCAATGGTTGGAGCACCGGTGATTACCTTCATCGGGCTGTTTATCCTGATGGTCGGCAGCCCGACGATCCTGAATGTCTGGTCCTGGTCCCTGATGGCCTTTTTTGCGGATCCGGGGGGCGGAATGCCATGAGCGGTCAGGACGACGATTCTGAAAAGTCATTCGAGCCGACGGAACAGAAGCTCCGAAAGGCCCGTGAAAAGGGTGAAGTAGCCAAATCCACCGACCTCTCGGTGGCCGCGGCCTATCTGGGCCTGATCATCGCGTTATACGCGTCCGGCAGCGGCAGCGTCGAGGGGATCGGTACAGCGCTGATGGCCTTTCTGGACCAGCCGGACCGGCTGGCACCTCTGTTCTTCGAGGGGTCTGCCGCGGCGCCCGTAGGTGGTTTCATCGGCAGTGCTTTCCGTCCGGTGATGCCTTGGTTCCTGGTGCCTTTTGCGCTGGTGCTGCTGTCGATTGTCGGCCAGCGGGCGATGGTCTTTGCTCCCAGCAAGCTCGAGCCGAAGCTGTCGCGCATATCCGTCATTTCCAATGCCAAGAACAAGTTCGGCCGTTCTGGCTTGTTCGAGTTCTTCAAGAGCTTTGTGAAGCTTCTTCTTTATTCGGTATGTTTGAGTGTCTACTTGTCCTACCGGCTGCCTGAGATGATTGCCTCCGCCGGTACCGGCCCCCAATCGGTGGTCCTGATGCTGGCGCAGCTGGCGATGGAGTTCCTGTTTCTGGCTCTGGTCATCGCGCTGTCGATCGGTGTTGTGGATGCCGCCTTTCAGCATGCCGAACACCGCCGCAAGAACATGATGTCGCGCAAGGAAATCCAGGATGAGATCAAGGATTCCGAGGGCGACCCGCACATGAAAGGCCAGCGGCGCCAGCGCGGGCAGCAAATTGCGATGGGGCAGATGCTGGCCGATGTTCCCAAGGCGGATGTGGTGATCGTCAACCCCACTCATTACGCGGTTGCCCTGCAATGGAGCCGCGAGAAAGGCGCAGCGCCTGTCTGTGTAGCCAAGGGGGTTGATGAAATCGCTGCGGCGATCCGGCGCGTCGCAAGCGAAAACGCTGTGCCAATCCACAGCGATCCGCCGACGGCACGGGCGCTGCATGCCGCGGTCGAGATCGGCGATGAGATTCTGGAAGAGCATTATGCACCGGTGGCGGCGGCAATCCGCTTTGCCGAAGAGATGCGCAAGCGTGCAAAAGGAAAGGTCACATGAAGCAGAAAATGCTGGATCAGATGGCGGCGGTGACCGCAGCGCTATATATGCAGGAGCATGCACGGATACAGCCTGTGCTGGCCCGTGAAGCAGAGCTGCGCGGGCAGCTGGCCAAGCTGAACACCCAGGTGCAGGCCGCACGGGAGCAAGCCGGCGGCGATCACGCGATGAAGGCTGTGGGGGCGGACCTGCTATGGCAGGGCTGGCATACCCGGGCCCGGCGGCAGCTGAACCTGGAGCTGGCACAGGCCACCGCGCAAAAGCTGCGGATGATGGATCAGCTGCGCAAGGCCTTTGGGCGCAAGCAGGCGGTGGATACCATGGCTTCTGTAGAACGCAGGCGGCACAAGGCTGAGCAGGCGAAGACTTTCCTGGACCGGCTGCTGGAAGGCTGAAACCTCCGGGCTGCAACGTAAATAATGAAAGCCGGCCCCAAGGGACCGGCTTTCAATTTTTCCATTTGGGCAGCTGCATCCGGTTAGACGTCCTGGCGGGAAATCTCCATGATCAGAACGTCATAAACACCTTTGCCAATTTGTTTCTGCGCGGCTTCGCGCAAGGCAGTGCGCAGCGGCTCGAGCACATCCGAGCGGGTGAACGCTCCGCGGAAGCCGCCCATATTGGCATGATCAAAGAGGACTTGCAGAAAGACATCACGCAGTTTGGGCTCATAGGCGTGCACCTTTTCGCTGGTGCCTTTCCTGGTCTCCAGGCTGAGCGAAATCACCACCAGCGATGTCAGTTGATCGCGTTCCACCACAGGCACCACAAACTGGTTGGTGATCTTGATGTATTCGCGCTGATTCTCTTCGCTTTCTTCGGCGACTTCTTCTTTGGCCTCTTCAGGCGTAGGCGCGGCTTGGCTGCTTCCGGGGGCAGCGTGTTCTTCTTCGGGAGGAGGTGCCAGCATGATGCCGGCGCCAATGCCGCCTCCGGTCCCGATGATCAGCAGAATGACTGGCAGGAGTTTCGTCAGCATGGCTACCCTCAAAACGGCAGGACAACGTCGAGCAGCTGCTGGCCGTAGCGCGGCTGCTGAACATCGGTGATCTGACCGCGGCCGCCATAGGACACCCGGGCCGAGGCGATCTTGTCATAGGTGATCTCATTCTGGCGGCTGATGTCCTGGGGCCGGACATAGCCGGTTACCAGAAGCTCGCGCAGTTCGAAGTTCACCCGCAACTCCTGGGTGCCGCTTATCGCCAGCACGCCGTTTGGCAGAACGTCGACCACAGTTGCTGCAACCCGCAGCTCCAGCTTTTCACTGCGCTTGACGGATCCCTTGCCGCCGGACGCGCTGGAACTGCCAAGCTCAACGGCATCGGCGGATGTGGCTCCGTCTGGCAGCTTCCTGTCCAGCCGCTGCGGCAGGCCAAGAAGGTGCGGCATGTTCAGGCTTTCGGAGCCCGACCGCGACCGTTGGGTGTCGTTGGAGATCTCCGCCTCCTCGTCGATTTCGATCACCACTGTCAGTATGTCGCCGCGCTTGATTGCACGTCGGTCTCCCAGCAGCGATTGCTGCGAACCGCTCCACAGCGAGGCGCCATCGACAGTGCGCCGGGTCTGGGTCTGTGCCGGCAGCCCCTGGTACAGCATCGCGACATGTTCCGGTGTTTCATTGGCCGGGGTGAAGGACGGTGCTTTGCCCAAGTGGTCCATCCGGCCGCAGGCGGTCAGCAGCGCCAGTCCGAACAGCAATGGTGTGACGGGGGAGAAATTCTTTGTCATCAGTTTACCTCTACGGAGCCGTCTTCCGTGATCCGGCCGGTGACGGTGGTGCGGGAAGAGAGATTCATGACCCGGACGGCCTCGCCGGCAGCGCCGCGGCCCAGGGCGCGGCCTTCTGCGGCAATGGACAGCACGCCTTGGCGGAAGATCAGGGTGACCAGGTCGTTGCGTTCAACAATGGCCGGCGGGCCGATATCCCCGGGCCGCAAGGGCCGTCCGGCATACAGCGCGACGCGGGCTTCCATGCCCGCAACCGCTGCCGGGTCCGACAGCGCGCCAAGGATCTCGCCTTTCTTGAGTGCCAGGTCTTCGGCATTGACGATCTCCTTTGCGCGGATTGTGCGCAGCGGGATCAGGTATTCCGCCCAGGCGGGCGGTGCGCTCAGCGCGGCAGCGGTCAGAAAGGCGAGGGCAAGTTTCATCAGCGCACCTGTGTCGTTGCACCCATCATCTGGTCGACAGCCGAGATGACCTTGGCATTCATTTCATAGCCGCGCTGTGCTTCGATCAGTTCGGTCACTTCGCGCACTGCGTCGACCGAGCTTCCTTCCAGATAGCCCTGGCGCAGGGTACCAAGCCCGTCTTCGCCGGCGTTGGAAACCGTAGGGGCTCCGGAGGCTTCAGTTTCAGTGAACAGATTGCTGCCGATCGCCTCGAGCCCTTTGGGGTTGGTAAATCCTGCCAGGGTGAACTGGCCCAGGAGCTGGCCTTCGGCAGATTCTTCAAAGTATCCGTAGACTTCGCCTTCAGCATTGATCGAGATGCTGGTGGCATCGTCGGGGATAGTGACTTCCGGCGATACCGCAAACCCGTCCGAGGTCACGATCAGCCCTTCGGCAGAGCGCTTCAGGGCGCCGTCGCGGGTGTAGGCGGTCTGGCCTGAAGGCAGCGTCACTTCCAAGTAGCCCTTGCCGTCGATGGCAAGATCCAGATCATTGTTGGTCTGCTGCAGCGCTCCTTGCGACAGATGCACGGAAACGGCGGCCGGGCGCACGCCGAGGCCAACCTGCACACCGGTCGGAAGCACGGTGCCGTCGGATGCATTGACGGTGCCGGCCCGCGAAATCTGCTGGTAGTGCAGATCGGCGAACTCTGCGCGCCGCGCGTTGTAGGCGGTGGTGTTCATATTGGCGAGGTTGTTGGAGATTGTCTCCACCCGCAATTGCTGGGCGCTCATGCCGGTTGCTGCGATCTTCAAAGCACGCATCTGGATTCTCCTAGGACTTGATCAGGTTTTTGATGGCATTGCGGATGCGCTCGTCTTCCGCCTGCAGAAAGCTCTGGCCCATCTCATAGGCGCGCTGGACTTCGATCATCCGGGTGACTTCTGAAATCGCGTTTACGTTGGAGCCTTCCAGGAAACCCTGCAGCACCTTCGAATCGAATGAATCCTCGATCTCGCCGTCGACGCGGAACATCACACCGTCCTCGCGCACCAGCGTGTGCTGTTCCATCGGCTTGAACAGGCCCAGCTGCCCCAGCAGGAGTCCATTTGCGCTCATCGAGCCGTCCGCGCCCACTTCGATCTTGCCGGCGTCCGGCGGCACGAAAACGGGGGCACGGCCTGCATCCAGCACCCTGTAGCCATCCATGGTCACCAGGTCGCCATCGGCATTCGGGGAAAACGCCCCGGAGCGGGTCAGCCGTTCACCCTGCGGTGTCTCGACCATAAAGAAGCCATCGCCTTCCACGGCAAAGTCAAACGTCCCGCCGGTTTTGGTAAGCTGGCCCTGCTCCATCGAGGTGTTGAAGATATTCGCACGCGACATCGACAGCGACTGCTGCCCGGGCGACGACTGCACGAATTCCGAAAAGATCAACCCCTCCTGGCGGTAACCGGTGGTGGCGGAGTTTGCGATATTGTTTGCGATGACGCGCATTTCCCGCATCAGGCCCGACTGGCGTGAAAGGGTGGCGTAGCCTGCATTTTCCATTACGAACCTCCAGCAATCATCGGAACAATGTGGCCGTCGAAAAAGGCCACCAGCGTTTGTGTCATGAAACCCATGGTCACCCAGAAAACGACCAGGATCGCTGCCAGTTTCGGCACGAAGGTCAGGGTCATTTCCTGCACCGAGGTCAGGGCCTGAAACAGACCGACGGCAAGACCTATCGCCAGTGCGACAGCCAGGATCGGCGTCGACATGGTGACGGCGGCCCACAGGGCCTGGCGCAGGGTGTCATAAAACAGGCTTTCGCTCATCATGGCTCAGACCGGCATCCTCAGGATTTCTTGGTAGGCCTCAACGACCTTGTTGCGTACGGTGACAGCCGTCTCGACCGCCAGTTCGGTCTGTGCCAGCGCCTGCACCAGGGCGTGGGGATCTGCCTGCGAGGTCATCGCCTGCACGGAGATCTGCTCGCTTTGCTGAAGGGTCGTGGCGAAATCTTCGAAGCTCTGCTTCAGATGGGCGCCCGCACCAGTGCCGGCGGCATCATGGTTGGGATCAGCTTTGGTTGCTGGACGAGCGGCGGTATAGCCGCTTGCGGCGGAAAGACTGCGAATATCCATTCTGGATCTCCAAAAGTTTTGGTTAACGTCTCAATAGGTCCATAAGTGAAGCCGACATCGTGCGGGTCTGCTCGAACATCTTCAGGTTGGCCTCGTAGCTGCGCTGGGCTTCGCGGGCGTCGGCGATTTCGATCATCAGGTCGACATTGGAGCCTTCGTAATGACCGCTGTCGTCGGCCAGCGGATGCGAGGGGTCATAGACTTCCTCCAGATCGCGGCGGTCCAGTGTGACCCGGCCTGTGCGTACATGCTCGACATCGGTCTGCAGTTCGCGCACCGCTTCGAATGGCACGGTCTTGCGCCGGTAGCCCGGCGTATCCGCGTTGGAGATGTTTTCGGAAACATGGCGCAGCCGTGCAGCCTGCGCCTTGAGGCCACTGGCGGTAACGGAAAGGGCTCTGGAAAACTCACTCATTGCTCAATCCCCCTCAGGTTTTGCCCAGGCTGGCGCGCAGGACGTTCATGGAGGATTTGTAGATGGCCATGGCACGCTTGTGCTGACGTTCGACCTCAACCCCTTTCAACAGTTCCGTTTCGACGGAGACCGAATTGTCGTTGGGGTCTCTGCCCGCCTCGGTGGAGATAACCGCCCAGTCCATGCCGCTGCCTGCAGAGCCGTTCAAATGGCTGCCGCGGGTGGCGATCATGCTGCTTGGCCGGGCACCGGCGGCAAAGACTTCTTTAAAGGGCTTGATGTCCTTGGCGTGGTAACCGGGGGTATCGGCGTTGGCGATATTCTGGGACACCAATGCCTGGCGCTTGCCGGCATGGGTCGCCATTGAATAGGCAATTTTGAATACGTTCAGTTCTGTGAACACCAGGGCTTCTCCCTTGATCGATTTCAACCAAGGCTTAACCCCGATTCCTTTAGAAATTGTTTTCAGGACATCAATGGAGGCCGCTGCAATGAAAGCAGAGCTGCAAGCACTGACCAGGCAAATTGCCGGCAAACGCCTGGCGACGCAGATGGGCCGGGTGACCGGGATCTCGGGCGGGGAAATCGAAATCGGCGGGTTGGCCAAGGCCGCACGAATCGGTGACAGGTTGGTATTGCGCCGCGGTCCGCAGGATGAGCTGCATGGTGAAGTTCTGAAGATCAGTGGCAATCATATCAGCATGTTGCCTGACAGGGCGCCGGATGGCGCCGCCATTGGCGATCCGGTTCTTCTGCGCCCTTCGCCAGAATTTTCACCCAGCGATCATTGGATCGGTCGGGTGATCGATCCCTTTGGCGAGCCACTGGACGGCCGCCCCCTGCTGGCGGGAGCCGTGCCGCGGGACCTGATGGCGGCACCGCCCAAGGCGGCAGGCAGGCGGGCCATGGGGGAGCGGCTGGCCACCGGACAGGCGGTGCTGAATACGATTCTCCCGATTGTCCGCGGCCAGAGGGTCGGCCTTTTTGCCGGTTCCGGGGTGGGTAAATCCTCGCTGCTGGCCAAACTGGCCCAATGCATGGAGGCCGATGTGGTGGTGATGGCCCTGATCGGCGAACGCGGCCGCGAGGTGAACCATTTTGTCGAACAGGTCCTGGGGCCAGAAGGCATGCGCCGGGCGGTTGTCGTGGCTGCGACCTCGGACCAGTCTGCGCTGGTCCGCCGCCGTTGCGCCTGGTCCGCGATGACAGTGGCAGAGCATTTCCGCGACCAGGGCAAGAATGTCCTGTTCCTGGCCGATTCGGTAACCCGGTTTGCCGAGGCGCATCGGGAGATTTCGGCCGCCTCTGGCGAAGCGCCGGCGCTGCGCGGATACCCGCCCTCGGTGACGCCGCTGATCACCGGCCTGTGCGAACGGGCCGGGCCGGGTGCTGAAGGGCAGGGAGATATCACCGCGGTATTCAGCGTTCTTGTGGCTGGTTCCGATATGGATGAGCCGATTGCAGATATCCTGCGCGGTGTACTGGACGGGCATATCGTGCTGAACCGGGAAATTGCCGAACGCGGGCGGTTCCCTGCAATCGACGTCTCGCGGTCGGTGTCGCGCAGCCTGCCGGCAGCTGCCACTGCTGATGAGAACGAAGCAATCAAAGACGTGCGCAAATTCCTGGGCGCCTATGAGCAGTCGGAAGTGATGATCCGGGCCGGCCTGTATGCCGAAGGCAATGACGCGGTTCTGGACCAGGCGGTGAAATTGTGGCCCGAATTGGATGCGTTTTTCGGCCGTGAGGATCCTGAAGGAATCACCAGCAGTTTCAACCGCTTGCTTCTGCTTCTGCGCAGGTCGAAGGCGGGCCGGTAGAACCTCGGCCATTTCGAATTTCAAACAAGAAACTGCGCTTCCAGTCCGAACCGGAAGTGCCCATTGTAGAAGCAAATTGCTTTGCAACAGAAGCATCTGTGTTCGGTTTTGGCAACCGGCCATGCTCCGCCAGACCAGAAAGGTACTGATCTGTTTTGCCCTTCCCTCCTGAATGGAAATACAGCAATACCGCCGGTGCCGAATACCGTTTTCTGCTTGTCTCCGCCCCTAGTCCGGGCAAGGCCCGGCGGCAATTCAACATGGCTCCAGATCGTCTGCGCAGCTCAGGTTGATCCATGATGACGGATCAATGATGTTGCCGCATAGTCGGCTGCGGCGGGATAGGGCCTTGCGGCACGGATCAAGGGGGCTGGCTCACCAATATCCACCGCAAAGGCATGTATCTGCTTGGTGCAGATGTGATCAGACGTGGGCTTGGCAGGGTCAGATTGGGTATTCGGCGTGCACCTTCTTCCAGCTTCGGTCTCCGGAAGGTGCTGTATCTCGAACTGACGGTAATACGTGGTCTGCGTGCGGCAGCCACAAGCACTAGGGAAAGAGATGCTGCGTGAAACATTATGCCGGATTGGATGTGTCAGCAAAAGAGACCGCCATTTGCGTTGCCGGCGAAGACGGTCAAATCTGCCTGGAAATGAGGGCTGCGAGCCACCGTGAAGATCTCGCTCTGGCATTCTGAGGCATAGGGAGCCATGTCGAGCCATGTCGAGCGGATCGGGTTGGCAGCCGGCCCCCTGCTGCAAGGGGTGTTCGAAGGTCTGGCGTGCGCGTCTTCCGGTGGTCTGTATCGAGGCACGCCACACGCAGGCCTTCCTCAGGCGCAAGTGAACAAGACCGGCCGCAATGATGCGCACGGGAGCGCGCAGACGATGTGTGTCGCCGGGATGTCTTGGGGCTCCCGCATATGCTTCACGGTGGTTGTCTCCGGCCGGTTCAGGAGCCGCATTCTGGAACGGTCGGGTGGCAATGCCATGCTGGAGATGGCGACAGCCCCCATGCTGCGCGCCAGGGCCGCGTGAAGTCAGGAACTGGCTGGCCTTGAGGAACAGGTCCGCCAGTTCGCACAGGATGATCCGGTTTGCTGCCGCCTGATGATGCCATGGTCAGGACTGCGGCCGGCATCCGCCAAGCACGCCAATGAGATGGGCACACCGGAATTGCATCGAACCAGCATCAGATTGGCGTCCTTTGCGCCGGCCACGGACCGAAGCATGAGCCCCAGGGGTCTCAGCGCGAGGCTGCGTCAAAGCCTGTTGCGGACAGGGGCAAATGCCGATCCCCAGTCTCGGCGGAATCACTGCTCATGCGCTAAACTGCTTGATTGAGATCGTCCCGTGACGAAGTCTGACCTTGTTGTTTTTCAGCTTTGTTATTCTCCCCCCCGCCGCTGGCCTTGGCGGAGGCCGGCCGCGGGGGGGTCTGTGCCTTGCGGGTTTGACCCCGTTTCGTAGCAAGCCAGCACCGCCTCTTTTCACTGATCCGAACAATTGAATGCGGCCAGCCTGGACCGCTGGCCAGAAGGAAGAGAGCACGAGCAGAATTTTGCATTCGACGATCATTGGTTTTGATGGCTCCCGAGACGGGCTGTACATCCACTGTCTTTCTGACCGGCACCTGCCTCGATTGCCGAATTCACGGAAAGGTCATGCGCAACAAACGGCGGCCGCCCAGATAAGATGTGCTGCGGCCCGCTTTGAGGCGGCCAGCGGGCAGGAGCGGCGCCTCGGGTCCGTTTGGGATGCCGCGGGCATATCCACCCGGCTAGTTGCCACCCGCACGAAGTGAGCCATGGATGCGCCAATGGTTCGAGCGCGATGGCGAAGGCGTTTGGGGCCAGCTGGGGTCCCCGAACAAAGTTATACCGGATTGATGCCGGGCTGACCGCCCGCTTCACCGTCTTCCGCCCTGAGGCCGGGCGAGCCCTTTCTAATGAACAGCTGCGCCCTCTCAGGGCTCTGGCGTCCAAGCGGGGGCAACTTATTGAAACGCAAGCGGCTCCTGGCGTTGATAAAGCCGCACGGAAGGCAAGAAACGGCAGATTTGTTCGCGGAAAGTGCAGCATCGGCAGTGGGCGGCGGTTGTTGCGGCACGTGATGTTCCAGGCCGCACTCATTGCCGCGCATCGCAACCCGGTCCTGAAGCCCTTCGCAGACCGGCTGCGGAAGGCGGGAAGGCCGTGCAAAGTCTTCATCATTTCCGCCGCCCGCAAGCGCATGGCAATCGTCAATCCACTCTGCATATCCCGCCAGAAAGGGGCATCTCAGCCCTTTTGAAGAATTGAGGGGCCAGTGCCAGTCTTGGGTAACGGCACTGAACCAATTTCGAACGCCTTGCCGACTTGCAAATATCAGGCATTGTCCAAGCTGCTGAATGGGCTACCCTTCATGCCGAAGCCTTCCTGGAGAACCTGCTCCAGGAAGGTTACTACTGTCCCGCGTTGCAAAACCGCACCCTTTGCAAGTTCATCGAACCGCTTGTCAAATGTGGCGTGAAGGGAAGTCCCGCCCTCATTTCCAGCTGCCGGCAAGAGGAGCTGAATGTCAGGAGGGCCGGACAGCAAACAGGCGGTCCTCCCGCGGCAGCAAGGTCCTCAGCGCCTTCAGACAGCGGTAGTGGTTGTTGCTGATCAGGGCGTCCGTTGCCTCGGCCAGCGACGCACGGCTGTCCGGGTCAGTGAAAACCTGGCTCAGCTCCTCGATCCGGCGCAGCATCGGCAGGCGCTCTTCCTCGGGATCGGCGTCGCCGGACAGGATCAACTGCGCGGCATAACACACCCGGCGCACCGGTGTGTTGGCTTCTTCCGGATGGATCGCATCGCGCAGGCGCAGGATGTTGGCATCCGGGGTAACAATGGACAGGCGGCTGCGGCGGTCGCCGTTTTCAATCACCGCGCCATTCACAAGGACACGCTCCTTGGGGGCAAGTTTCAGGACAAGTCCGCTCATATTCAAGATGCTCCGCTGCGGAGGCCACGCATGATGGCCGTATTGATTTCCACCAGAGGCCGGACATTGGCCTTGCGCTGAAGCACTTTGCTGGTGTGCTGTCTCGTGAATTCCGCCAGTTCGAACAGGTTCCGCTTGAGATCGTCGGGCAGGGAATTGCCCTTCGAAGCGAGATCCGCGGTGAATATGGACCAGAGCTTGCGGTTGTCGTTCAATGCCGATGCAAGTTCATTGAAATCATCGCGGCCGTTTTTCGCCGCCGTGATCAGCCGACGGGTGACGCGGGCGACCACTTCATATTCGAAATTTTTTGCTGTCCGGGTCGGGGCCTTTGCCGCCGAATAGGCACTCTTCGCCTTCAGAAGGGCATTCACGTGTTTTCCTAACGTATTATTCTTCAGGTTCTCTGAGAGGGGAAGACCGGGGCGCCGTCAGCGCCCCGGATCAGGCTGTTAGCGGAACAGCTGCTGCAGGGTCGATGGCGCCTGGTTCGCGATTGAGAGCGATTGCACCGCCAGCTGCTGCTGAGTCTGCAAGGCCTTCAATCGCGCCGACGCTTCTTCCATGTTCGTATCCGTCATGGTGCTGACCCCGGATTTCAGCGAGTCAGTCAGTTTCGACACGAAATCGTTCTGATCGCTCAGACGGTTGCTGTCGGCACCCAGCTGAGCCGCAGCGTCGATCGCGAAGGTCAGAGCCGCCTCGATTTCGCTCAGAACGGTGGCAGCGTTGGTCGAGTCCAGCGTGGTCCCCATGGTGCCGGAAATGGCATTCGTCGAGTTGATCCCGGTAATGGAGATCACGTCGGCAGTCGCGCTCAGGCCACCCAGAACGTCCAGCTGCGAGGTCACACCGGTGTCCAGCAGGTTTGCACCGTTGAAGTTCGCGGAGCTGATGATCGAGTCGATCTGTTCACGTTTTTTGGCCAGGTCGGCTTCGATCTTGGCGTGATCCACGTTCTGGGAAACGCCTGCGACAGTCAGCTCACGCATTTCCTTCAGGGTTTCCACGATCTGTTCCATGCCCGAGGAGGCAACCGCGACAGTGGCCTCGCCGAAATCCAGCGCGTCGGAGACAGATTCGAAGGCCTGGATGTCGGATTCCATCGATTTGGAGATGGCCCAGACAGCGGAGTTGTCCTTGGCCATGCCGACTTCTTTACCGGTCGAGATCTGGTTCTGGGTCTCTTCCAGGTTGTTATTCACAGACTTCAGGGTCTGCAGAGCAACCATTGCGCCGTTGTTTGTCAGAATGCTGGTCATAGCTTTTTCCTTTAGCTGTGAGGCGTTTTAGCCCCGGTATTCTGTGCCCATTGGGCGTTGATTGACGTCTTTCTGACTGTGCGTTCCGCCGACCGGCTTCCGCGCCACCCCTCATGAGGTGCAAGGCGACTTTGGCGCAGGAGTTGCTAAGGGAGTGCTAATGCAGGGATTTGGTTTTTTAGAATTTTCCCCAAATTGCGCTCAGGCCCGTTTTTCGAGTCTGGTGGCACCACGGGTGCGATAGCGGGTCTTGCGCCCGGCCTGGTCATAGACATCCAATCCCTTGCGGATGCGGCGCAGTTCCGCCATTCGGGCAGCAACGGCGCGGATGCCGTCCATTGCACTGTCCAGAAGCTGCTGGTTGCGGGATACCTTCGATTGAACCTGCTCCAGCGCCCCGCGTTCAAGCTCTGTCACTGCGTTCAGCTTGCCGATGACTTTCTCCTTCTTGGCCAGAAGCTCTTCCAGTTTTCCGAGGTCGCCGGCCATCAGCGCGGCGCGTTCGCGGTCAAGGATCTGATCAAGCTCGTCAATGAGCTGCTGCGGTTTCGGGTTACTCACCTTGGGTCTCCTTCAATGCGTGATATAGTGATTCGGCGAGGCCGACGCCGCCGGCGCGGGCAATCTGATTGGCCTGCTCGCGGATGAGAAAACTGGAAAACTGTTCCTCGCCGGCGCCGCCGCCAAAGCCTTCGCGGGATTCGCCGAGGCCCGCGGATTTCAGCATTTGGGCGAGAAAGGATGCTTCCAGCTCAATCGCGGCCTCGCGCAGCGGATCGCTGCTTGTCGGCCGCTTTGGGGAAACTGCAGACGAAGTCTGCAGCGAGGTGGGCAGAAGATCTGGCATGTCCGGTTCTCCGGTTAAAAGTCGAATTGCATCGATTTTTCCAAGACTGCGCAGGAACCGGTTAAAATTGCCGTAACCGCTTTTGGGTAAGTGTGTCCGGGTCGAGATAGAATGTCCGGAAAGTGATCATGAACATGAATTCGATCCTTGGCTTTGAAGCCCGCTCTGTTGGCAAGGCGCCGCCTGCCATCGCAGAGTCGTCAAATAAATCACCAAATTCCAGTGACTTCTCTGAATTCGTATCTGCAGATTCCAACCGAGAAAATTCGTCTCCGGAGAAGTCTCCAGGCGCCGGCGAATCTGCAGCAGCTGATCTCAAGGCAGGCTCCCGCTCTGGTGCGGAAAGCTGGAGCGCATCTGGCGAAAAACCCGAAATGGGTCCGGCGGAACATGATGCCGAACATGTAATATCCGGATCTGAGACCGAATTGGCGGAAGACGAACCGGAGCCGGGATCAGAAATCCCGGCCATCTCCACTACAGATGTTGCGGCGGAACCGGCGGCGTCTGTTCCTGCGGGAGTGTCTGTTGGTGAACACCAGTCCCTTCCAGTTGAAGAACAGCCCGTTGCAGAGGATTCTGAGGCAGCCATCGTGCTGCCGTCCAAAGCAAACGGCTCCGCTGCGCGGCCGGAAGCTGGCGGTTCCAACCAAGACGCGGGCGGGGCTGCTGCAGTTGCCTCGCAGCAGGATCTGGCGGCAGCCGGCGGCAGCCAAACCACAGTCCAGGCTGGGAAGGGTTCAGAAACCGGCCAAGCACTGTCTGCGGACCAAGTGCAAGGTGAGGCTGGGACCGGATTGCGCGCAGCCGTGCGGGAGATTGGAGATGCAAGTCTGTCGGCGGCAAACGGGAAATCTGGTGACGGTGCCGGCCCCTTGCAGCCAGAAGATTCGGCAAAGACGGCGGGGCCGGGCAAAACACGGGGTGAGACCGCTCAGATGCAATCTGCTGTTGCCTCAGGGCGGGAAAGCATGGTCACGAAGGGCAGCCAAATACCTGCCGGTTCCACCCCAGCCAATTCCAGTTCAGTAAATATGCAGGCAGGGGCCCAGCAGGCAGATTGGCGGCCTGACGGCACGCCGCAGGCGGCCATGCCTGCGGCTCAAGCCGCGGCACAGGCGACTCCGGCAAGTTTGCCTGCACCTAAGGGGCCGAGCCAGAAGCCGGATCCTGTCGCACCGGTGCTGAGAAGAGAGGCCTTGGCAGGAGCTGAGACGGCCACGTCCGGCAGACTGAGATCAGCGGTGCCTTCCAGCGATGGCATACAGGTTGCGCAGGTACCGGCGGCCCGGCACGTGTTTCCGCAGAGCCCTGCTGTCCTGCAGCCTCTGATGGCGGGCGGGCTGGCCAGCGGCTCGGCGGAAGCGGAGCTGTTTTCCAGATCCGCTGATCTGCTGTCGGGACCGTTTGGCCTGTCCAGCGAAGCGCCCGGGCTGACGCAGCTGCTGGCGGAAGCGTCCATCGGCACACAGGCTGCTCACCGGCCGGAAGTGCCGCGGATGATTGCGGCGCAACTGGCCGAGGCCTTTGCGGCCAAGGGGAAACAAAAGGTTGAGGTGTCATTGAATCCGCAGGAGCTTGGCCATGTCAAAATGCGCGTGGTGGCCAGCGAAACAGGCATCACCATGGTTGTTCAAACGGAACGCCCTGAAACCGGTGACCTGATGCGCAGGCACATACATGAGCTGGCGGAAGAGTTCCGCCGCATGGGGTATGAGGATATTTCGTTTGAATTCAGTGGCGGCCAAACCGGCGGCGACCGGTCGGGCCAAGAACCGGATGGCGGCTCCGGGCAGGCCGGCGGTGAGGCAGGAGCGCCTGGTGCCGGTGCTGCGGATACCCGGGAACCAGCAATACAAAACCTCCGGCATGGCAGTGCCGGCGTGGACATGAGGGTCTGATCACATGACAACTGCAGTAACATCCGCGGGCTACTCCGCAGGGCAAACTTCTACGCAGCGGGCCGCGTCCCAGCAGACTGCCGGTCTGACCTCGGATTTCGAAACTTTCGTGAAGATGCTGACCGCGCAGGCGACCAATCAGGATCCTTTGGAACCTATGGATTCGACCGAATATGCAGCGCAGCTGGCGCAATTCTCGATGGTTGAACAGCAGACCAAGAGCAACACGCTTCTGGAGGGGCTGCAGTCGCAGCTTGGACTGGCCAATATGGCGGCGCTGTCGGGCTGGGTCGGGATGGAGGCACGCGCCGTGGCGCCTGGCTATTTCGACGGCAGCAACGCGGTTACCATTGCGCCTAATCCGGCTGCTGCCGCGGATTCGGTAACATTGGTGGTGCAGGATGAAAACGGTACCGAAGTTCAGCGCGTCACCTTGCCGGTTTCGGCCGAGCCGTATCGGTGGAATGGGCTGGATGATGATGGCAACCCGCTTGAGACAGGCGAATATGCCTTTGTCATCGAAAGCAGGAAGGGGGATGACTTGCTGCTGCAGGAGTATGCCGAGATTTATTTCAAGGTGAACGAAACCCGGATGCAGGGCGGTGAAGTCGGCCTGATCACCGAAGGCGGTTCGGTGGTTCTGGCGTCGTCGGTAAGTGCGCTTCGCGAGCCTGAGACCTGATCTGGCAGTATGCGCGGGCGGGAAAACTGTCTAAGAACAGGGCGGCATAAAACCGGAGACCGCCCTGCAACAACTGTCTGACCAGTTCGAAGCCCGCCTTTTTGCGCATTTATCTGCATCTGGGCTGCATGTGCCAGCTCCCCGGCGTTTGGCGGGCGGGCGTTCCAACCATGTCTGGCGGGCAGGCGGGCTGGTGATAAAGCTATATGCAGGAGATGGCGCCAACCCGCTGTTTGCCAATGATCCTGCGCGTGAAATTGCAGTGCTGACAACACTGTCGGGTACCGGCATGGTGCCGCCGCTTGTGCAGACTGGCGACTTTGAGGGCCGGCGGTGGCTGGGTTACGCGCATGTGAACGGCAGCCCTTGGCAGAAGGATAGCGGCCATGTGGCGCAGCTTCTGGGGCGTTTGCACGATCTGGCACCGCCGCCCGGGCTGCCGCTGGGGGTAAATGGCAGTACGGCGTTGGAAAACCAAACTGTTGAAATCCTTGAAAATTGCAGTAACCGGGAAAAGTTGGCGGCGTTGCGCCCGCTGGGCCGGGTACCGCCTTTGCCGCAGCCGGTGCTCATTCATGGCGACCCGGTGCCCGGCAACCTGCTGGCGCATGACGGCACCCTGACATTGATTGACTGGCAATGCCCGCAAATCGGTGATCCGGCTGAGGATCTGTCCCTGTTTCTGTCGCCGGCTATGCAGCTGATGTATCGGGGGGCGCCGCTGTCGCAGGCGGAGGAAGACGCGTTTCTCCGGGCTTATCCCGATCCGCGGATTGCTGGACGGACCCTGGCCCTGAAGCCTTGGTTCCATTGGCGTATGGCATCCTATTGCCTGTGGCGGGCCGAGCGCGGAGGTGCGAAAGACTGGCAGGCGTTTGAGCTGGAGCGCGCAGCGCTTCAGTCCATCAGGCCCAGAACCGCATAGGCCGGCGGCATCACAACACGGCGCGCCCTTCCGAACGGGAAGCGCGCCATTTTCCGGACTGCGGGAGAATAGGGTAAGCCGGGAGTGCGTCCTTGTACCAAATCGCTCAGCAGCCTGCCGGCATAGCTGCCCATTGCCACCCCATTGCCATGATAGCAAAGCCCGGCGAACATCCCCGGATGCTCTGGAACGGGGCCGATGAAGGGCACCAGATTGCGCGACAGGCAGACCATGCCGGACCAGCAGTGCGTGGTTTCGACGCTGCTCCAGGCCGGGAACATGGCCTCGAAATCCTGCCGCAGCTTATACCGTATCGCGGCTTCGGCCCGGGGCGAGGCCAGCAACCCGCCGCGCATCCCGAACAGGAAGCGTTTGTCCGGCATCAGGCGGAAATAGTGCAGCAGGTTGCGGGTGTCATAGGCCATCTGATGCGAGAACCAGCCCTGCGCCTGCAATTCTGCTTCAGCCAGCGGGCGGGTCACCATGACCGTGGACTGCGCAGGCATGTAGCGCCCGGCAAGCCAGCCGGGCAGGTCCTCGGAGGAATAGCCATTGGTGGCAATGACGACCTTGGAGGTCCGCAAAACCCCTTGATCAGTCTCTGTTTCGTAGCCGCCGCCGATCTGCCCCACGGCGTGCGCAGCGCTGCGCTGGTACAGTTCGGCGCCTGTTTTTTGCGCGGCGCCGGCTAGGCCAAACAGGTACTTGCGCGGGTTGAGCGCAAAGCCTGCGGGCATTGTCAGCGCCGCGTGGAAACTGCCGTTCAGCCCCTTGCCCGCCAGTTGCTCGCGGGTCAGGAAATCCGGCGTCTGCCCGGCCTTTCGCATCATCTCCGCTTCCGCCCGCAGGCGGCGAGCGGCCTTTTCGCTATGCGCCAGCCGGGTTTCCCCCTGCGAATGGGTGTCTGCCACGATGCCATGCGTGTCCAGCAGATCCCGCACCAGATCAACGGCGGCTACCTCGCTGGCATCATAGGTATCGGCCGCAGAACTGCCGAAGAGGCGGCGCATGGCGCTGCCGGAGAGCTTGGAGCCGCCGAGGCAGCAGAAGCCGCCATTGCGGCCAGAGGCACCCCAACCCGGTGTTTCCGCCTCCAGCACCGCGGCAGAGACGCCGCTTTCCGCCAGGTGCAGCGCCGCCGACAGGCCGGTGAAACCGCCGCCGATGATGGCAACATCGGCAACGGCGTCGCCCTGCAGCACCGGCCAGTCCGGTGCTGCGATGGTCTCGTCCCACCAGCAATTATTGCGCGGGCCGGGGCCATAGGCGTAGTCGGAAAAGATCCGCCGCATCAGGCGCGCACTGCGGCTTGTTCTTCACGCTTCTGGCGGGTCACCTGATGCTTGGTCACCAGCGAGGCGGTGATGACGCCTATGGTGACGATGCTGATCATGATCGTCGAAAGCGCGTTGATTTCGGGGCTGACGCCCAGGCGAACGGCCGAGAAAATCTTGATCGGCAGGGTGGTCGCCGAGGGGCCGGAGGTGAAGGAAGCAATCACCAGGTCATCGAGCGACAGGGTGAAGGCCAGGAGCCAGCCGGAAATCACCGCGGGCGCAATGATCGGCAGGGTCACCAAGCGGAAGGCCTCGGCCGCCGAACAGCCCAGATCCAGCGCCGCTTCCTCCAGCGAGCGGTCGAAGCTCACCAGCCGCGAGGAGACCACCACCGAGACATAACACATGGAGAATGTGGTATGCGCCAGCACGATAGTGAACACGCCGCGGTCCAGTCCGATGCCGATGAACAGCAGGAGCAGCGACAGGCCGGTAATCACTTCAGGCATCACCAGCGGCGCATAGATCATGCCGGAGAATAGCGTCCGCCCCATGAACCGCCCGCCGCGCACCAGCACATAAGCTGCGATGGTGCCCAGCACGGTGGCCATGGTGGAGGAGAACACGGCAACCTTGATGGTCACCCAGGCGGCGTTCAGGAACGCCTCGTTCTGCAGCAGTTCACCGTACCATTTGGTCGAGAAACCGGCCCAGACAGTCACCAGCTTGCTTTCATTGAAGCTGAAGATGACGAGGATCACCATCGGGATGTAAAGGAAGGCAAAGCCAAGGGTCAGCGATACGGCGTTAAACCAGCTCATACGGTTCATTGCTCTGCCTCCTGCTGTTTTTGCTGATTGCGCTGGAACAGAACGATCGGGATGATGAGCAGCAGCAGCAGAACCACTGCCACGGCGGATGCTACCGGCCAGTCGCGGTTGGAGAAGAACTCCTCCCACAGCACCTTGCCGATCATCAGCGTGTCGGAACCGCCCAGCAGCGACGGGATCACGAATTCACCCAGCACCGGGATGAAGACCAGGAAGCTGCCGGCAATGATGCCGTTTTTCGACAGCGGTATGGTCACCAGCCAGAAAGCCGTCAGGCGTGAGCAGCCGAGGTCTTCGGCAGCTTCGATCAGCGAGCCGTCGAGCCGCTCCAGCGCGGAATACACCGGCAGGATCATGAACGGCAGGTAGGTGTAGACGATGCCGATATAGACCGCGGAATTGGTGTTGAGGATGGTCAGCGGTTCCGAAATTACCCCGGTCCACATCAGGAGTTGATTGAGGAAACCTTCGTTCGACAGAATCCCCATCCACGCGTAGACGCGGATCAGGAAGGACGTCCAGAACGGCAGGATCACCAGCATCATCAGCGTGGGCCGCCATTCCTCCGGCGCGCGGGCCATGCCGTAGGCAATCGGATACCCCGCCAGCAGGGTGAAGAAGGTCGAGATGACGGCAATCTTCAATGAACTGAGGTAGGCTTTCCAGTAGAGGTCATCTTCGGTCAGCCAGATGAAATTCTCGAAATCGAGTTCCGCAATGAAGGCGGCAATCCCTTCGGCCCAATCGAACTGCGGGAAATAGGGCGGCCGGGCGATGGCCGCGTCCGACAGCGAGATCTTTAGGACGATGACAAACGGCACCAGGAACAGCGCCAGGAGCCAGACATAAGGTGTCCCGATAAGAAGGTTCTTGGATACAGCAGATCTCTGAGATTCGCTGAGTGACTGCCAAAGCAGGTATGCCAACCCACCTAGGATGAGTGATTGAGCAAAATACTCAAGCAGTGGTGTCAAGAAGATAGCAGTTGATGGCACAAAGCCAAAGTGGGTTGCCCCCAAAAGGGTGAGCATCAGCCAAAACAGACCCAAGGCGGAGCCGAGTACCAAAACTGCAAGCGTCAGCGCGATCAGAATATTATTAAAACGGCGCATCATTCTGCCAGCAGAACGCCTGCCGTGGCGGTCCAGGACAGCCAGACAGTGTCTTCCCAGGTAAAGGCGCGGCGGGCGATGCGGCGGGTATTGGCGGTCTGCGCCTTGATTACCGCGCCGGTGGGCAGTTCCACATGATAGGTGGAGATATTGCCCAGATAAGCGATGTCGAGAATGCGGCCCTGAACGGCGTTGTCCGCCCCGGCCGGCTGTTCGGCGCTGATCGAGACTTTCTCCGGCCGGATTGCCAGATGGCATTTCTGCCCATCGGAAAACCCGTTTGGCGACTGCACGCTCAGCGGCGGGTGGGATTCGTGCCACGACATGGCGTAAGTATCGCCGCCATTGGGTTTGGCGGTGCCTTCGATCAGGTTCACGTCGCCAATGAAGTCAGCGACATAGACCGAGTTCGGCGTCTCGTAGATCCGGTCCGGGGTTGCCACTTGGATGATCTTGCCGTGGTCCATCACGGCCACGCGGGAGGCTACGGTCATTGCCTCCTCCTGGTCGTGGGTCACGATCACAAAGGTGGTGCCGGTCTTTTCCTGGATGTCCATAAGTTCAAACTGAGTGTCCTGGCGGAGCTTTTTGTCCAGTGCGCCCAGCGGTTCGTCCAGCAACAGCAGTTTCGGCGCCTTTGCCAGCGACCGGGCCAGTGCCACCCGCTGCCGCTGGCCGCCGGAGATCTGATGCGGCTTGCGGCGGGCGAATTTCTCCAGCCGGGTCAGACGCAGCATCTCTTCGACCCGGTCGTTGATGTCATGCTTGGGCATACCTCCTCGCTTCAGGCCAAAGGCGATGTTTTCCCAGATCGACAGATGCGGGAACAGCGCATAGGACTGGAACATCATGTTCACGGCGCGTTTGTTGGGGGGAACCGGGGCAATATCCTGCCCGGCCAGAAATATCTTGCCTTCGGTCGGGGTTTCAAACCCGGCCAGCATCCGCATCAGCGTGGTCTTGCCGCAGCCTGACGGGCCCAGAAGCGCGTAGAATTCCCGCTCGTAGATGTCGATGGTCAAGTTGTCGATAGCGGTGAACTCACCATAGCGTTTGGTGACGTTCTGAAAGTGAATCAGGGGTTTAGCCTCAGGATCATTCCAGGGTTCGAAGACTGAAGTAGTCAAGCCGGGCCTCTTCTGCGAAGTTGTGCGCGAATGTCTCGGTTGGCCGCGCCGGAGTGCCCAGGCGCGTCGGGAAATGCGGGGCGGCAGTTGCGCCCCGCCGGCCATGTGCGGCTGATCAGGTGCCGGATTTGACCTTGGTCCACATGCGGGTGGCCTTGCGCTGCAATTTCGCCGGGTAGCTTTCCTTGATGTACAAGTTCTTGACGGTGTCCTCGTTGGGGTAGATTGCCGGATCGCCGATGACATCCTCCTCAAGGAACTCCTGGCTCGCCTTGTTTCCGTTGGCGTAATAGACATAGTTCGATGCCGCCGCCATGTTCTGCGCATCCATGATGAAATTCAGGAATTTGTGCGCGCCTTCCGGGTTCGGGGCGTCAACCGGGATGGCCAGCTGGTCGAACCACATCAGCGCGCCTTCCTTGGGTGCGTTGAACTCAATCTCGACGCCATTGTCCGCCTCGACCGCACGGTCACGGGCCTGCAGAATGTCGCCGGACCAGCCGAAGGCCACGCAGATATCGCCATTTGCCAGCGCATTGATGTATTCGGAGCTGTGGAACTTGGTGATATAGGGCCGGACGCCCAGTAGTACCGGCTCGGCCTTGGCCACAACGTCCGGGTCCGCGCTGTTGGGATCTTCCCCGATGTACTGCAAGGCCGCCGGGATCATTTCGTCCGGCGCGTCCAGGAAATGCACACCGCAGCTGGCCAATTTCGCCATGTTTTCGGGGTTGAAGACCAGTTCCAGCGATTCGATCGGGGCATCTTCTCCCAGCACTTCCTTGACCTTGCCGACATTCACTCCGATGCCGGTGGTGCCCCACATGTAGTTGACCGAGTAGGCGTTGCCGGGATCATAACGGGCGGTCCGCTCCTGGATCGCATCCCACATGTTTTCCGAGTTGGGCAGCTTGGAGAAGTCGAGCTTCTGGAACGCGCCTGCCTGGATCTGCCGCGCCAAGAAAGAACCGGTCGGCACCACCACGTCATAGCCGGAGCCGCCCGCCAGCATCTTGGTCTCCAGAACCTCGTTGCTGTCAAAGACGTCGTAAATCAGGTCGATGCCAGTTTCGGTTTCGAATTTCTCCAGAAGGCTTTCATCAATATAATCCGACCAATTGTAGACGCGCACCTCTTCCGCGGATGCGGCGGCGGCCGTGCCAAGGGCAACGACGGCGGTCATGGTCATCGTTTTCAGTGTCATGAATTTCTCCCTGTGCGTGCCGGTTTCCGGGTCCGGCTGTGAGAGGATTTGATCAAGTTTTGCCGCGTTCGGCAATACTCTTTATGTTTTCACTTGGCTCAGGATGGTGCAAGCTGGCCAAAATTGAGGAGGAAATCCACAGGTGGCAGAGACGAAATCACCATCCGCTGCGGTACAGGAAAGCCCGGCAAAGCAGCCCGCGCATGAGATCGTTTATCAGACCCTCAGGGCGCAGATTCTGTTCGGAGAACTGGTGCCTGGCCAGGCGGTGACAATCCAGGGCCTGGTGGAGACGCTGGGGGCCGGCATGACACCGGTGCGCGAGGCGATCCGGCGGCTGATCTCGGACGGTGCTCTGATGTTCCAGGGCAACCGCCGCGTTTCAGTGCCCCTGCTGGGGCCGGAGGACTTGGAGGAGCTGATTTTTGCAAGAAAAACAATAGAGTGTGAGCTTGCACGGCGGGCAACCATGCGCATCGGCGCAGCCCACATAAAGGAGCTGGAGGGGATCGACAACGCCTTGGACAAGGCCATCACAACCGGCGATGTGGCGGGTTACCTGGTGCAGAATTACAGCTTCCACACCGCCCTCTATTCCCATGCGGATGCCCCGATCCTCAGCGACATTGCCGACCGGTTGTGGCTGCGCTTCGGCCCGTCGCTGCGGGTGGTGAGCGGGCGGCTTGGAACCCAGAGCTTTCCGGACCGGCACAAGGATATCCTGGAGGCGCTGCGGCGGCAGGATCCGGAAATGGCCGCTTTGGCGATGGATCGGGACGTCTGCCAGGGCATGGAGCATGTGGTCGACGGGCTGAAAGGGGCTAACTGATTCGATTGACACTTCAGAATTTGATCATATTCTGGGGCAAATCAGTCTTTCTCAGGAGCGACTCCCATGACCGTGATCACCAACCACATGCCGACGGCCGAGCTGCAGGCGCTGGACGCTGCCCACCACATGCATCCCTTCACCGCCAATGGCGAGCTGTCGCAGAAGGGCGCGCGCATCATCACCCGCGCCGACGGCGTGCATCTCACCGACAGTGAGGGCCATCAGATTCTCGACGCGATGGCCGGCCTGTGGTGCGTCAACATCGGCTATGGCCGCGATGAACTGGCCGAGGTGGCGGCGCGCCAGATGCGCGAACTGCCCTATTACAACACTTTCTTCCAGACCACCCACGTGCCGGCCATCGCGCTGGCGGCGAAGGTTGCCGAACTGGCACCGGGCGATCTGAACAATGTGTTCTTTGCCGGCTCCGGTTCCGAGGCCAATGACACAAACATCCGCATGGTGCGCCATTACTGGGCACTGAAGGGCAAACCGTCGAAATCCGTGATCATCAGCCGCAAGAATGCCTATCACGGCTCTTCGGTCGGCAGCGGATCCTTGGGCGGGATGAGCGGCATGCACGCCCAGGGCGGCATGCCGATCCCGGATATCCACCATATCAATCAGCCGAATTGGTGGGCCGAAGGCGGCGACATGCCGCCAGAAGATTTCGGACTGCAGCGCGCCCGCGAACTGGAAGAGGCGATTCTGGAGCTCGGCGAAGACCGAGTCGCTGCCTTTATTGCTGAGCCGGTACAGGGCGCCGGGGGGGTGATCGTGCCGCCGGACAGCTACTGGCCGGAAATCCAGCGGATCTGCGACAAGTATGAAATCCTGCTGATTGCCGACGAGGTGATCTGCGGCTTCGGCCGAACCGGCAACTGGTTCGGCAGCGAGACGCTGAACATCCGTCCCGACATCATGACCATCGCCAAGGGCCTCAGCTCCGGCTACGCGCCGATCGGCGGTTCGATTGTCAGCGACGAGGTTGCCTCTGTCATTGCGGGGGGTGAATTCAACCACGGCTACACCTATTCCGGCCATCCGGTGGCCGCCGCGGTGGCGCTGGAAAATCTGCGCATCCTGGAAGAGGAAAACATCCTGGGCCATGTGCGCGATGTGGCGGCTCCCTACCTGAAAGAGAAATGGGAGGCGCTGTCGGAGCACCCGCTCGTCGGCGAAGCTAAAATCGTCGGCATGATGGGCTCGATCGCGCTCACCCCGAACAAGGAAACCCGCGCGGCATTCGCCTCGGATGCGGGCACTGTCGGTTATATCTGCCGCGAGCGCTGCTTTGCCAACAATCTGGTGATGCGCCATGTCGGCGACCGGATGATCATTTCGCCGCCGCTGGTAATTACCCCTGAGCAGATCGACGTTCTGATCGCACGTGCGGAAACGTCGCTGAATGAATGCTATACCGAACTGAAGGCGCAAGATTTGCTGCACAGCGCCTGATCCATTTCTCAGGCACCGCGGTCGCGCCGTTTCAGCCCGCGACTCATCCCGGCCCGGCAACAGCGTTGCCGGGCCAATTCATTCGGTTCCGGGGGCAAAAGCGTCGTTTTTGTGCTTGGTTTTGCCAAGTGCGGCGCAAAACATCCGAAGGGTGCCGCAAAGTGTCCGATCCGGTCTGCAGGATCAGGACTAGAGTTCTCCACGGATATTCTTTTTCGCGTGGGGAGAGGGCCGAAGTATGAATTTCGTACGCTCGCCATTGAAAGAATATTTTTTTCATATCTAGCGCTTGATAGCTTTGGTGTGATTAACTTCAAATAAGTGCAGAGCAAATCTGCCAGAATGACAAAACTACGGGGAGCCTGCTTTGGCTGATGCGTCAAACGTTGATGCGTTCGTTGAATTCGAACGCGTCCAAAAGAGCTATGATGGCGAAAATCTCGTTGTCAAAGATCTCAACCTCACTATGCCCAAGGGCGAATTCCTGACCATGCTTGGCCCGTCCGGATCGGGCAAAACCACCTGCCTGATGATGCTGGCCGGTTTTGAAACCGCGACCCATGGCGACATCCGCCTGGACGGGACGTCGATCAACAACATCCCGCCGCACAAGCGCGGCATCGGTATGGTGTTCCAGAACTACGCGCTGTTCCCGCATATGACGATCGCGGAAAACCTCTCCTTCCCGCTGGAAGTCCGCAAGATGGGCAAGTCCGAACGCGAGGAAAAAGTGAAGCGCGCGCTGGACATGGTGGAAATGGGCGCCTTCGGCGGCCGCCGCCCGGCCCAGTTGTCCGGCGGCCAGCAGCAGCGGGTCGCGTTGTCCCGCGCGCTGGTGTTCGAACCGGAACTGGTTCTGATGGACGAGCCGCTGGGCGCGCTTGACAAGCAACTGCGCGAAAAGATGCAGTTCGAGATCACCCACTTGGCGCACCGCTTGGGCATCACAGTGGTTTATGTGACCCACGACCAGACAGAAGCGCTGACCATGTCGGACCGCGTTGCGGTGTTTGACGACGGCCGAATCCAGCAGATCGCGCCGCCGGATCAGCTGTACGAAAGCCCGGAAAACAGCTTTGTTGCGCAGTTCATCGGCGAAAACAATACGCTGGAAGGCACCGTCAAGGAAATCAACAAGGGTATCGCGCTGGTGCAGCTGGATGATGGCGGGCTGATCGACTGCAAACCGGTCAACGTGTCAAAGCCGGGCGAGCGTACCCGCGTGTCGATCCGGCCGGAACGGGTGGAATATAACAAGGAACGCCTGCAGAAAGGCGTTCATACACTCAAAGCGGAAGTGCTGGAGTTCATCTATATGGGCGACATCTTCCGCACCCGTCTGCGGGTTGCCGGCAATGATGAGTTCATCATCAAGACCCGGAACGCCCCGGACCAGGTCCGGCTGCAGCCCGGTCAGCAGATCGAAATCGGCTGGCTGCCGGAAGACTGCCGCGCGCTGGACGCCTGACCCGCGTGCGCCGAACCCCCGGCAGGTAATGACCGGGGGTAACAACTAAATAACCTGATTCAACAAGGAGAGAGTGTTCATGAAACTCACCAAACTGACTGCCTTGGCCGCAACCACTGCGCTGTGCGCACCGATGGCATTTGCAGCCGACATGGCAGATGAAATGACCATCGTGTCCTGGGGCGGCGCCTATTCCAAGTCGCAGCTCAAGGCTTATCACGAACCCTACTCGGAAAAGACCGGCGTCAAGATCATCAACGATGAATCCTCTGCCGAGGCGGTGGCCAAGCTGCGTGCGATGAATGAAGCCGGCAATGTCACCTGGGATGTGGTCGACGTTGTGGCTGCGGATGCGATGCGCCTGTGCGACGAAGGCCTGGCGATGGAAATCGACGCCGATACTCAACTGGCGGCGGCGCCGGACGGCACCCCCGCGACCGAAGATTTCGGCGATCTTCTGGTTTCGGAATGCTTCATTCCGCAGATTGTTTACTCCACCACCTTTGGCTACCGCACAGATCTGGTCGGTGACACCCCGCCGACTAACGTTTGCGCGGTATTCGATCTGGAGGCCTATCCGGGCAAGCGCGCGCTGGAGAAACGTGCGATCAACAACATGGAATGGGCTCTGCTCTGCGATGGCGTTGCCAAGGACGAAGTCTATGATGTGCTGGAAACCGAGGAAGGCCAGGAACGTGCGCTGGCAAAACTCGACACCATCAAGGACAGCGTGATCTGGTGGTCTGCGGGCGCCGATACTCCGCAGCTGCTGGCTGACGGCGAAATCGTGATGGGCTCCACCTATAACGGCCGCCTGTTCTCTGTCATCGAAGAGCAGAAGCAGCCGGTTGCTATGCTGTGGGATGCGCAGATCTTCGACCTGGACGGCTGGATCATCCCGGCCGGCCTGAGCGAGGAGCGTAAAGCCCGCGCGCTGGACTACATCATGTTTGCCACCGACACCCAGCGTCTGGCGGACCAGGCAGCTTACATTTCCTACGGTCCGGCACGTGCATCATCCGCTCCTCTGGTCGGCAAGCATGCAGACCTTGGCATCGACATGGCGCCGCATATGCCGACCGATCCGGCGAACGCACAGAACACCTTCCTCTACAACTATGAGTTCTGGGCAGATTACCGTGATGATATCGAAGGCAAGTTCCAGGCATGGCTGGCTAAGTAAGCCACTCTGAAAAGATGCCAGGGGGCAGCAGATGCCCCCTGGCTTAGGCCCTTCACAAAAAGAGCCGTGCAAGGCTCGAAGAGCTCGACTGCGCTTGTCTTACGGCAGGCAAACAACAGGGAATACCATGAGTGACATCACCCAATCCGGCCCGGTTCTTGCGGCAGACGGGACACCGCTGAAGCGAAGCCTGGCCCGTGCCCTCAGGATGCAGAAACTGCGCGCGCTGATGCTGATCGCACCGCTGCTATTGTTCATCCTTCTGACATTCATTTTTCCGATTGCGGATATGCTGTTCCGTTCCGTTGAAAACGGGATCGTCGCCGATACCCTGCCCAAGACCGTTGTTGCCTTGCAGGACTGGGATCCGGACAGCGGCGAGGCGCCGGGCGAAGAAGTTTTTACCGCACTTGCAGCTGATATGCAGGTTGCCGCGAAGGAAAAAACCCATACCCGGCTTGGCACCAGGCTGAACTACGAATTGACCGGTATCTCTTCGCTGTTCCGAAAATCGGGCCGCAAGGTCAGCCGCTGGGATCTGGCGGCAGACGCGCCCTTCAAGGATAAGTTCCTCAGCATCGACAAGGATTGGGGCAGCATCGAAGTCTGGCGGACCATCAGCACCTACACCCCGAAGTACACCAACGGCTATTTCCTGAACTCTGTTGACATGCAGAAGGGGCCGGACGGCGCCGAGATGCGGCCTGAAAACCAGCAGATCTATATCACGCTGTTCATGCGTACACTTGTAATGTCACTGGTGATTACCGGGTCCTGCATTCTGCTTGGTTATCCGGTTGCCTGGATTCTGGCAAATTTGCCGTCCCGAACCGCGAACATGCTGATGATTCTGGTGCTGCTCCCGTTTTGGACATCGCTCCTGGTGAGGACATCGGCCTGGAAGGTGATGCTGCAGCAGCAGGGGGTGATCAACGACGTGCTGGTGTGGCTCGGTTTCGTGGCTGATGACGCCCGCCTTGTGATGATCAACAACCAGTTCGGCACCATCGTGGCAATGACCCACATCCTGCTGCCGTTCATGATCCTGCCGATGTACTCGGTAATGCAGACCATCCAGCCGACTTACCTGCGCGCGGCAAAATCTCTGGGCGCCACCAACTGGACTGCATTCTGGCGGGTATATTTCCCGCAGTCGGTGCCAGGTATAGGCGCGGGTTCGATCCTCGTCTTCATTCTTGCTATCGGCTACTACATCACGCCGGAAATTGTCGGCGGCACCAAAGGCGTCTTCATTTCCAACCGGATCGCCTACCATATTTCATCCTCGCTCAACTGGGGCCTGGCGGCGGCATTGGGCACCATCCTGCTGGCGGTCGTCCTGTTGCTCTACTGGACCTATGACAAGATCGTCGGCATCGACAACGTGAAGCTTGGATAAGACACATGGCACTGACACCTGTTGAAAATCAAACTCCCGGCTTTACCGCAGCGGTTGCTGCGGGCGCCGGGGCCATCTTCGGCCTCTTCGTGGGTACCGCGAATGACGCTGGTCTGATCGGGGCTGTTGCCGGTGCGGCGGTGCTGGCGGTCATCGGCTTTGCCTTCGCGTCGATGATGAGCCAGGAAAGGCCCCTGCGCTGGGCGAGTTTCGCAGTGTTTGCGGTCTTTGGCTATCTGTCGGGCGGGCTCCCGGCTGCGGTCATCGGCGCGCTGTTCGGCTGGTTTGCCGGATGGTTCATCTTCTGGATTGCCGCTTCACGCTACCGGATTTACCTGGCTCCTTATCTGACACCTGGCCAAGTGCTGTGGCACTATGCCTTCCGGGTGATTTGCGGCGCGATCTTCGTGTTCCTGATCACCCCGATCCTGGTGGTGATGCCGCTCAGCTTCAACGCTGAGGATTTCTTTACCTTCACCCCGGAAATGCTGCGCTTTGATCCGGCCGGCTATTCGATGAAGCACTACAATGACTTCTTCACCAACAATGATTGGCAGAATGCCTTGTGGAACTCGATCAAGATTGCACCGATGGCGACGATCCTGTCCGTCAGCTTTGGCACATTGGCCGCAATCGGCCTCAGCCAGCCGCATGTGCCGTTCCGCCGGGCGATCATGGCAATCCTGATCTCGCCGATGATTGTGCCGCTGATCATCTCGGCTGCCGGCATGTACTTTTTCTACAGCCGTATCGGTCTGCAAGGCACCTACTTCGGCGTCGTGCTGGCGCATGCCGCCTTGGGCATCCCCTTTGTGATCATTACGGTAACGGCAACCCTGGTGGGCTTTGACCGCTCGCTGACCCGTGCCGCGGCCAACATGGGCGCCGGTCCGGTCACCACTTTCTTCCGGGTGCAGATGCCGCTGATCCTTCCAGGGGTGATATCGGGCAGCCTGTTCGCCTTCATCACGTCCTTCGATGAGGTTGTCGTGGTGCTGTTCGTGGGTTCAGCTGGGCAGAAAACCCTGCCGTGGCAGATGTTCACGGGCCTGCGCGAGCAGATATCGCCGACCATTCTGGCAGTGGCGACAATCCTGGTGGCCATCTCAATCCTGCTGCTGGCCACGGTGGAAATGCTGCGCCGGCGGTCGGAGCGGCTGCGCGGCATGTCCCCCAGCTGATCCGCTGCAAATGCCCAATCGAAAAGGCCCCGTTCTGCGGGGCCTTTTGCTATGCATTGCAATGAAAAAACGCGGGGGTGAATTGGCCGTGAGGCCATGAGGGGGCTGGCTCCCCAGCGTCCGTGCTACCGCAGGCGATGCAGCAGCTGCGGAGACGCGTAGCCATCCGGTGTCAGACCGTTTGCCGCCTGGTAGGCGCGCACCGCTCCGATTGTCTTGGGACCGATCTTGCCGTCAATGCCTTCGGTGTCAAAGCCCTCGCTGGTCAGCCGCCTCTGCATCTCTTCCCGCTCCGCCAGGGTCAAAGCCCGGTCGCCGCGCGGCCAACCGCTTTGGATCGCTGCACCGCCCCTGATCCTGTCGGCCAGATGCCCGACACCGATCACATAGGCATCGGCAGTGTTGTAGCGTTCCAGCACAGCAAAGTTCCCGAAGATCATGAAGGCTGCCCCCTCGCGGCCAGCCGGCAGAAGGATGGAAGCCGGGCCGTGATCGGCCACCGCGCGCCCGTCCAGCCCTTGGACGCCAAGTGCGGCCCAGTCCGACGGGCGTTTTTCGATCTCACGGTCTGCCAGCGTGTAATCAAACTCGTTGGGAAGAGTTACCTCCACGCCCCAGGGCTGCCCTTTCACCCAGCCGAACTGCTTGAGGTAAGCCGCGGTCGAGGCAAGCGCATCGGCTGGATTGTCCGACCAGATGTCGCGCTTGCCGTCGCCGGTGAAATCCACCGCGTATTCCAGGTAGGAGGTCGGTATGAACTGGGTGTGCCCCATGGCGCCGGCCCAGCTGCCGGTCATCTTGCGGGCGGCGACGTCGCCCGCCTGCAGGATCTTCAGCGCCGCAACCAGCTGGCCCTCAAAGAATTCCCCGCGCCGCCCGTCAAAGGCCAGTGTCGCCAGCGACCGGATCACATCCATCTTGCCGCGGAAAGTGCCATAGCTGCTTTCCAGCCCCCAGACCGCCACCACAACTTCTTTCTCGACGCCATATTCGGCTTCGATCTGCTCCAGCCGCGCCTGGTGGTCCCGCAGCGCCGCCTGGCCGTTCTTTACCCGCAGCTCCGAGGCGGCGCTGTCCAGGTACTCCCAGATCGTCTTGGTGTATTCCGACTGGTTGCGGTCGCGCCGGATCACCTCCGGATCATAACTGACGCCGCCAAAGGCGCGGTCCAGCACCGGTGCGCTGATGCCCTGGGCCAGGGCGCGGTCCCGGAAGCCCTGGATCCACCCTTGGAAATTCAGCTCTGCCGCTGCCGGCTCCGGCGCCACCTCTTTATGGGCCGCGGGGCGCGCCGCCGGTCTCAAGGCCGTGGCCGTGGCCGCGGACGCAAGCCGATAGCTCTCATCCTGTCCCTCCTGCGTGACCGCTTCCGGCCGCTGGGCGGGCCTCACGGTATTGTCCGGTGCGGCCTGTGCCGCCATGGCTCCGCCTGCCACCAGGGACGCTGCAACCCATCTGCGCATGATGCACCTCATTATACACTGCTCCCCGCCAGTCTAGCGGAGGCGGAGCCCGGGTAAAGAGGTCACTCCCTGCATGTGCGGGCCGCCGCCTGCCGCTCCTTCTGCATTTGCTCCAGCGCGTCCCGCAGCATCGGCACCCGGTGCGGGCGGAAGCTCTGCCCGGTCACTTGCAGCCCCCGCATCCGGTCCAGCCGGAACACCCGCACCGCATCGCGCAGGCCGCACCAGGCAATCAGCACGGTGGAGCGGTCGAAATAGACCACGCTCAGGGGTTTCACCTGCCGCTCTGTCACCGCGCCATAGCCGTCAGTATAACCAAAGCGCACCTCCACCTCGTCCCAGGCCGCCTGCCGCAGGTCCTGTGCGGAAATCGCCGGCGGCACGGGGCGCTCGAACCGGTAGGGGGCCAGCACCGCATGGCGCAGCCGGTGCGCCTGCCGCGGCGGCAGCCGCGCCTGCAGCTTGCGCAGCGCTTCGGAGGCCGCAGTGGCCAGTTCCGGGTCGCCGATCAACTCCACCTCGCGCAGGCCCAGCACCAGCGCCTCCAGTTCGGTATCGCGAAACCCCATGGGGGGCAGCGCATTGTCCTCGATCAGGGTAAAGCCATACCCCGCCTCGCCGTCGATCACCGCCCCCATCTCGCGCAGAGTGGCGATATCGCGGTGAATGCTGCGGGCCGAGACACCCAGGCCGCGGCCCAGCTCTGCCGCGGTGTGCGGACCGGGGCCCAGGCGCAGGGACTGCATCAGCTGAAAAAGGCGGTGGGTGCGGGACATGGCCTATTCTCTCTACGCCTGATGACAGTTTTTGTCACCATGCGGATCTAGGGTGCCCCCGATCCGAAACGACAGGAGCCACCCATGCTGACCCTTCTGACCTATCCCCGCAACGGCGCCGTCTTCAGCCTTAGCCCGTTTTGCGTCAAAGCGGCTCTGTTACTGGCTTTTTCCGGCCAAAGCTGGACCCGCGAAGACCTGAGCGACCCGCGCGGGATGCCGCACCGCAAGCTGCCGGTGCTGCGCACCCCTGGCGGTCTGGTGCCGGACAGCAGCGCCATCCGCGCCTGGCTGGAACGGCGGGGCACCAACTTCGACGCTTCGCTCGGCACGCGGGACCGGGCGCAGGCGCGGATGCTTATCCGCATGGCCGAGGATACGCTGTACTTCCATGTGGTGTGCAACCGCTGGGACAATGACGCCGTCTGGCCCACGATCCGCGACAAGTACTTCCATGAGATTCCCGCCCTGATCCGCCGCCCGGTCGCCGGCGCCATCCGCCGCTCGGTGCACAAGGGGCTGATGTTCCAAGGCACCGCGCGGTTCAGCAAGGAGGAACGGATCCAGCGTATCGATCAGGATCTGCAGGCCATCACCGCTCTGCTGAAGGGGCAGGATTTCCTGTTCGGAGCACACATCTCCAGCGCCGATTTCAGCGTTTCCTCGATGCTGCAGGCGATGGGGACAACTCCGGTCCGCACGCCGCTGGTGTCCCGTATCCTCGACGATGCGGTGCTCAAGCGTTACGTTAACCGGGTGTTCGAAACGGTGCCCCTGCCATGACCCCGCCTTTTGCCAGCCGCGAAGTCGAAGCAGCCTTTGATTTCCCGGACCGGCAGGCCCGCGCGGGCCTGCTGGCGCTGCGCCGGCTTATCTTTGACACCGCCGCCCAGACGCCGGAAGCGGGCCGGATCGAGGAATCCTTGCGCTGGGGCCAGCCTTCCTATCTCACGCCGGAGAGCAAGACCGGCTCCACCCTCCGGCTGGGCGTGCCCAAGGATGCGCGCTTTGCGCTGTTTGTGCACTGTCAAAGCCGGCTGATCCCGGAATTCGCCGCGGCCTTCCCGGCCTGGGACCGGTTCGAGGGCACCCGGGCGGTGCTGTTCAATGACCCCCGGGACGTGGAGCCGATCCGCCACGGCTGGCTGATCAGGCGGGCGCTCACCTACCGTATCCGGCCGCCGCTGGAGACCCCGGTCTGAGAAAATACTGCCCTGTCCCCGCGGGGACAGGCGCTCATTTCCGGCGTTTGCGTTCCACCTTGCGCTTCACCTTGGCGGCCTTGTGCTTGGACTTCGCCGCCTTGCGCTTCAGGGTGCGTCCTGCCGGGCTGCGCCGCCCGCCCTTGCGGGCTCCGCCGCCTTCCGGCAGCTGCTGGTCTTCGATGGCCAGCAGCTCCAGCTCCAGCCCGCCGGTCACCGGTGCCGCCTGGGTCAGCCGCACCGTGACCCGCTGGCCAATCGCCAGGGTCATGCCGGTGTCAGACCCGGTCAGCGTGCCGGCCTGGGGGTCGAAATGGAAGAACTCCCGCCCGATCGAGCGTACCGGCACCAGCCCGTCGGCCCCGGTTTCATCCAGCTTCACAAAGGCCCCGAAGCGGGCAATGCCGCTGATCCGGCCAGCAAACTCGTTGCCGACCCGCTCGCTCAGATAGGACGCAAGATAGCGGTCCGTGGTGTCCCTCTCGGCAATCATCGAGCGCCGTTCGGTATCGGAGATATGGGTTGCAGTCTCTTCCAGGCGTTCGATTTCCTCCGCAGTCAGGCCGTCATCGCCCCAGCCATGCGCCGAGATCAATGAGCGGTGCACGATCAGGTCGGCATAGCGGCGGATCGGCGAGGTGAAATGCGCGTAATTGCGCAGCGCCAGGCCGAAGTGGCCGAAGTTCTCCGGGTTGTAATAGGCCTGCTGCATCGACCGCAGGGTGGAGATATTGATCAGCTCCGCATCATCCGTCCCCGCCGCATGATTGAGCAGCGCGTTCAGATGCCGGGTCTGCAGCACCTGTCCCTTGGCCAGGTTCAGCCCTGCCGCGCGCGCGGTTTCCCGCAACGCTTCCAGCTTCTCGGGCGCCGGCTCCTCATGCACCCGGAACAGGAGCGGCGAGCGTTTCTGGATCAGCGTCTCTGCCGCGGCAACATTGGCGAGGATCATGAATTCCTCGATCAGCTTGTGCGCATCCAGCCGGTCGCGGAAGGCAACCGAGGTGACATGGCCATCGTCATCCAGCACGATCTTGCGTTCCGGCAGGTCCAGATCCAGCGGCTCGCGCTCGGCTCTTGCCGTTGTTAGAGCCTGATAAGCGGCGTAAAGTGGCTTGATCACATCATTGAGGAAAGGTGCGGTCTTCTCGTTCGGATCGCCGTCCATCGCCTCCTGCACCTCGGCGTAATTCAGCGAGGCCACGGAGCGCATCAGCCCGCGGACGAACTTGTGGGTGATCTTGTTGCCCTCGGCATCCACCTGCATCCGCACCGCGACACAGGCGCGCGGCACGCCTTCGTGCAAGCTGCACAGGTCGCCCGACAGCCGGTCCGGCAGCATCGGCACGACCCGGTCGGGGAAATAGCTGGAGTTGCCGCGTTTCCTCGCCTCGCGGTCCAGCGCCGAGCCGGAGCGCACATAGGCCGCCACATCGGCAATCGCCACCCAGATCACATGGCCGCCGGGGTTCCTGGGATCGTCATCGGCATGGGCATAGCAGGCGTCGTCATGGTCGCGCGCGTCCGCCGGGTCGATGGTGACCAGCGGCAGCTCGCGCAGATCCTCGCGGCCCTTCAGCCCCATCGGCTTGGCGGCATCCGCCTCCGCCATCACCTTGTCGGGGAATTGATCGGGGATGCCGTGCTGATGAATCGCAATCAGCGATACCGCCTTGGGCGCCGCAGGGTCGCCCAGCCGTTCAACAATCCGCGCACGCGGCAGGCCCATGCGGCCCTTGGGGCCGGCCTGTTCCGCCTCGACCAGCTCGCCGTCCCTGGCGTCATTGATGGCATCCGGGGCCACCATCCATTCGGTTGACGCCGCCTTGTCGATCGGCACGATCCGGCCGCCCTCAGATCCGGTGCGGAAGATCCCCAGAACCCGTTTCGGGTTGCTGCCGATACGGCGGATCAGCCGGGCTTCGTAGTTGTGGTCCTGATCCGGCACCATCTGCAGCTTGGCGAGGATCTTGTCGCCTTCACCCAACGCCGGGTCGGAGGCGCGGGTCAGGATCAGAATGACCGGTTCCACTCCTTCGCCATGCCATTCCAGCGGCCGGCCATACAGATCGCCGTCCGCGTTCGGTGCTTTCACCTGCAGCACGGTCACGGGGGGCAGCTGATCCGGGTCGCGGTAGGTCTTCTTGCGTTTCTGCAAGTGGCCCTCACCCTCCAGCTCCTTGAGGATGCGCTTGAGGTCGATGCGGTCGGCACCCTTGATGCCAAAGGCCTTGGCGATATCGCGCTTGGAGGTATGGGTCGGGTTGGCGGAGATCCAGTCGAGGATTTCGGCCTTGGAGGGAATACGGCTCATACACTCCGCGTAGCATGGCACGGGGGCGGCGTCATGGTGAAAAGCGCGCGCTCAGCGCTGCGGCAGATCGGCGCCGGTGTCGACGTCGTGCAGGGTATCGGTCAGTGCGATGCGCCAGCCGGGCAGGGTTTGCAAGGTGTCGGCCAGCGCATGTCCGGTGGACCAGCGGGTATTTCCAAACAGTGATTGGGGCAGGCGGGACGGGTGTTTGGCGCCCACCAGCCAATAGCCGCCGTCCGCTGCCGGGCCAAAGACCGCGTCATGATCGCCAAGGGCGGCAAAGGCCCGGGCGATATGGGCGCGAGTGATGGCGGGAATGTCGGCGCCGATCAGGCAAACGGGGGTGTTGACGTGCCAAGGAGCGCGCTTGTCACTGGGTAGGTGGGTAGGCGCCCTCCCGGGGGGAGGGCCGGGCGCGGCCCGGCCAGCGGCCGGCCCGGACGTCGCAACACCGGGCGCTGTCCTGAGCATCCGTTTCATCCGTTGGCCGAGATCACCATCGCCTTGCGCCTGGCGCGGCAGATCGGCAGGCCAAACCTTGGAAGCCACAGCCCTGTCCGGCGCGACCGCCAGCACGATCTGCCAGCGCGGGTCGCGCAGACGCCGGATCAGCCGGGCGGATTGGTGGCGGAACCACCAAGTTGCCGGGATCACGCCAATGTCCCGTCCCAGGCGGGTCTTCACCCGCCCTGGTCGCGGCTCCTTGACCATGATCACCAGGGTGCGTTTCACGTGAAGCTGAGCACCATGTCGCGGTGATCGATGCCGGCATCGTCATAGACCGGGCCAAAGGCGGTGAAGCCGAGTTTTTCATAAAACCCGATGGCATGAACCTGCGCGCCCAGCTTGGCCCTGGCAATGCCGGGGCAGGCTTGAGCCGTTTCGACCGCCGCCTCGATCAGCCTGGCGCCCAGCCCGGTGCCACGGGCGGAGGGCTGCACGCAGACCCGGCCGATCTTGGCGGTATCCTCCTTGAAGACAATCCGTGCCGTCCCCACCGGGATACCGTCCTGCACCGCCAGCAGATGGGTGGCAGTGGCGTCCAGCGCGTCCTGTTCCTCTTCCACCGGCACGCCCTGTTCTTCGACAAACACTTGGTGGCGCAGGGCTAGACAGGTTTCCAGGTCCTTGGTGACCGAGATGCGCAGGCTCATGCAAAATAATCCTGCAGGATACGGGTATAGATGGCCTTCAGCTGGTGGATCTGTGCAACCTCAACCCGTTCGTCCACCTGATGCATGGTCTTGCCGACCAGGCCGAATTCCACCACCGGGCAGTGGTCTTTCACAAACCGCGCGTCCGAAGTGCCGCCTGTGGTCGACAGTTCCGGCGTCCTGCCGGTCTCTGTCTCAACCGCTTTCGAGACCAGATCCGATAGCGCGCCGGGCGGGGTGATGAAACTTTCGCCGGAGACTTTCACGTTCATTCCAATCTCAACGCCGAATTCCGCAGCCACCTTGTCTGCCTCGCCCTGCAGCCACTCCGTCAGGCTGGCGCCGGAGTGGGCATCGTTGAAGCGGATGTTGACGGCAGAGGTGGCCTGCGCCGGGATCACGTTGGTGGCGGTGTTGCCGGTGTCGATGGTGACCACCGCCAGGGTGGAGGCGTCGAAATGCGCGGTGCCCTGGTCCAGCTCATGGCTCGCCAGCCGGTCCATCAGCCGTGCCATCGCGTTCAGCGGGTTGTTGGCACGGTGCGGGTAGGCCGAATGCCCCTGTACCCCGGTCACGGTAAACCAGGCGGTGAGCGAGCCGCGGCGGCCGATCTTGATCATTTCACCTATCTCGTTGGGGCAGGTGGGCTCCCCCACAAGGCAGACGGACATCCGCTCATCCTCGCGGCTCATGTAGTCCAGCAGCGCAGTGGTGCCATCCACCGCATCGCCTTCCTCGTCACCGGTGATGGTCAGGATGATGGACCCGTCCGGCGGCGTGTCCTTCACGAAATCAATGGCGGCTGCGGCAAAGGCGGCCACGCCTGACTTCATGTCGGTGGCGCCGCGGCCGTACATGAAACCGTCCTTCTCCTTGGCACCGAATGGCGGCATGGTCCAGGCGGCCTCATCCCCCAGGGGCACCACATCGGTGTGGCCGTTGAAGCCAAAGGTCCTGGCATGGCCCTTGGCGCCCCAGCGGGCAAACAGGTTGCAGACCTCGCCGCGGTCGGTGCGGGTGCAATCAAAACCGGCCGCGCTCAGCAGGTTTTCCAGCAGCACCAGCGCGCCGCCTTCATCCGGCGTAACCGAAGGGCACCGGATCAGATCGGCGGTCAGGCGGGCGGGATCGGTCTGCGGCATGGGCGGGCTCCTGAGCTTTTGGTCTGAACTGGCCTAGCGCGGATCGCGGCGCGGCGCAATTCACAGGTCATGCCGCAGATGTGGCGCAAAAGCTGCGGTTTTGCGATTGGGCTGCGCAAGCCCTGCCCGTGTGGCTAGAATCATGTTAAGCAAATGTTAATCAAGATAAACCCGAGGCAGGGTACTCCGAGAGCAGCACCACCGTAACAGCGGGGCGCACGCATTTGACCGGCGGTGGAGCCGCTGGCCACGCAGACGGCCAGCCTGTCTGCGGGGGAACCTGCTCGTATTGCGGGAGCAGCGGGAACAATGGTCAGGGCACGCGAGCTTAACTACCAGACAAATGCCTCTGCAGAGCAGATGGCGCAGACCATTTTCGGTGACGGTGCCACCGTCACCGGTGCCTCCTATTCGGGATGGAGCCAGTCTTCGGCGATCTATTCGGGTGGCGATGCCCTGGCACCGGGCGCCACGCCCAGCGATTCCGGGGTGATCCTGTCGACCGGGCGCGCCAGCCATTTTACCCGCTCCGGCGGCGATCCCAACCGGTCCACGCAGACCTCGACCAATACGTCAGGCGAAAACAACAACCCGGACTTCAACGCCGCAGCGGGCACGAATACCTACGATGCCTCTTATCTGGATGTGCGCTTCATTCCCGATTCGGATGTCATGACGATGCAATTCGTCTTCTCCTCCGAAGAATTCCCGGAGTTCCAGAATTCGGTCTATCAGGACGTGGTCACTGTCTGGGTCAATGGCGAGCAGGTGCAGATGGAGATCGGCAACGGCCAGGCCAACCCCAGCAACATCAGTTCGTCGATCAACGAAAACCTCTATCTCGACAACGCGAATGACGATTACAACACCGAGATGGACGGTCTCACGCTCACCATGACGCTGACGATGCGCGTCAATCCGGGGGAGGAGAACGATATCCGCATCGGCATCGCCGATGTCAGCGACAGCAGCTACGACAGTAATCTGCTGATCGCTGCGGACTCGGTGCAGACTGATCTCGTGGCGATGACCGACAACGTTTATGTGGCGCCGGACAGCAGCAAGACCATTGATGTGCTGGCCAATGATGTGAACAATTCCGGCGGCACCCTGACCATCACCCATATCAATGGCAGCGAAGTTGCAGCGGGCTCGGTGGTGACGCTGAATACCGGCCAGGAGGTGCAGCTGAATGCGGATGGCACGCTGACTCTGGTTGGTGACGGCGACATCGAGGATTTCAATTTCACCTATCAGGTGAACAACGGGGTCAACTCCGACACCGGCTTTGTCAACGCAAGCTCGATTCCCTGTTTCGTCGCGGGCACCCGGATCCGTACGCCCGATGGCGAGGTGCCTGTAGAGGAGCTGCTGCCCGGCGACCTGGTGGAAACCCGTGACGGAGGTGCGCAGCCCGTGTGCTGGACCGGCGGGCGATCAGTCGTGGCAGAAGGGGATTTTGCCCCCATCCGCATTGCTGCAGACACCTTCGGGCTGCATGGCGAGCTGATGGTCTCGCCGCAGCACCGGGTGCTGGTGCGCGGCGCCCATGCTGAACTGTTCTTTGGCGAGGAAGAAGTGCTGGTGGCGGCCAAGGATCTGGTCAACGGGCGCAGCATTGCCCGTAGCCCGGGCGGTGAGGTCACCTATGTGCACCTGATGTTCGATCGCCACCAAGTGATCTATTCCGAAGGGCTGGAAACCGAGAGTTTCCTGCCCGGACCGCAGATCGTCAATCTGTTCGACCAGCCGGTGGCGGAGGAGATCTGCGCATTGTTCCCGGAACTCGACCCGGATACCGGAGCGGGCTACAGCGCAGCAGCGCGTCCTGCTCTCAAAGCGTTTGAAGGCCGGCTGCTGGCTGCAATCCAGGCAGCCTGACCGCATGTCCTGGTTTGCGGTCTCCGGCAGCGGGCTGAATTGGTTTGATCCGCAGGTGCTGCGGTCGGCCGGTGTACCTGACGGCGACAGCCTGCTGGTTCGCGGAACCATGATGCTGGAATTCCACTTGCCGGAAACCGCGCGGCCGGAACCGTTGCTCCTGTATTCGCAGGATGGCGACTGGTCACTGCGGCTGGCGCTGCAGGCGGTGCCGGGCGGCGGGCTGAGTTTTGTCCTTGAGCAAAACGGTGCTGTTCTGCACCAGACACTGAACCCGACCGGCCTGGGACGTACCGGGCGGCTGCGGCTGACTTATGCCTGGGACGCACGCGCCCGTATTGGGCTGCTGACACTCGAGCAGCCGGACGGAAGCCAGATGCAGACCGCGGCACTTGCGGCACCCAAGCCCTGGCGGCGGCGTGATTTGCAGGCTTTGTCCGGACCGCAGGGCTACTTGGCGCCGGCGGTGGAGTATCTGGCCCTGTCCTGCAACATAGAGCCCGCAGGTCCGGCTCCAGCGCTGCTGCCTTCCACCCCCATTGCCACCCCCGATGGCTACCGCGTGCTTGGCGGCCTGCAGCGGGGCGACCTGGTTTTAACCAGCGGCGGCGCTGCTGTGCCCGTTCTGCAAGTGGTGAAGCGGCAGGTCCCGGCCCTTGGTTCCTTTGCGCCGGTGCGTCTGCGGGCGCCCTATTTCGGGCTGCTGCAGGACATTCATGTGGCGCCGTTCCAGCGGCTGGTTCTGTCCGGGTCCGAAGTCGAATACCTGTTCGGCCAGCCCGCTGTCCTGGTGCCTGCCGGCAACCTGCTGGGAACCGGCACCGCCTTGCCTGGGACGGCAGCAGCGCCGCTGATCACCTACCGCCAGGCGGTTCTGCCGGATCACGAGCCGCTGCTGGCAGCCGGCGCGATGACCGAGAGCCTGTTTCTGGGCCGCCTGCGCCGAGACCCGCAGCGGCTGGCTGCCAGCCTGCTGGCATCGCTGGGTGCCGCAGCGCTGCCCGAACACCGACAGCCGAAATTTCCGGTGCTGCGCGCCTTTGACGCCGTTGTGCTGGCAGAACGGCGGACTGCCTGACACAGCGGTATCCGCATATCCGGCACTGAGGCCAATGGCGCTTGCGTGAAAAAGGTGAAGCACCTAAAGACATTGAAACCGTCCCCGAGGCCCGACCCGAGCGTTTCCGTGCTGTTTCTCCGCCTGATCACCGCCGCCATCCTGCTGTTTTGGGGCCAATTGCTGTCTGCGCAGGTGCTGACGGTCAACACTGTCACCCGACCGCCGTTTTCGATGATGGAAGGCGGGCGTGACAAAGGCGGGCGTGACACTGGTTTCTCGCTGGAATTGCTTAAGATCATCGCCGAGCGTCTGGACTGGGATATCCGGATAAACCGCACCGCCAGCTTTGCAGAGATGCTGGACGGGGTGCGCAATGGTGAGGCCGATCTGGCTGCCGCCAATATCTCGATCACCGCCTCTCGGGAAGTGGAGATGGATTTCAGTCATCCGATTTTCGAGAGCGGATTGCAGATCCTGGTGCAAGCGGATGAGATCCGCCAGCCGTCGCTGCTGCGGGCGCTGTTGTCCTGGGACTTGGCCGCCGCTATCGGGATTGCATTTTTGCTGCTGTTTGGCGGCGGCATGCTGATGTGGGCGTTTGAACGCCGCGCCCAGCCCTATTTCGACCGGCCCTTGAAAGAGGCCTGGTTCCCCTCCTTCTGGTGGGCGCTGAACCTGGTGGTGAATGGCGGATTCGAGGAACGGGTGCCGCGCACGCCCGTGGGCCGCATGTTCGGCGTGGTGCTGGTGGTGTCCTCGCTGTTCATCGTGTCAATTTTTGTCGCCAAGATCACCGCGGTGATGACGGTGGAGGCGATCAGCGGGTCCGTGAACTCGGTGAACGACCTTTATGGAAAATCTGTCGGCACCATCGGCGGGTCGACAGCGGCGGGGTTCCTCGACCGGCGCGATATCGGCTATTCCGCCTTTGCCGGTCTGGAGGGGATGCTGGCGGCTTTCGAAAGCGGTGAAGTGAAAGCGCTGGTTTTTGATGCGCCGGTGCTGAATTTCTATGTTCAGCAGGGCGGCCACCAATACGGCCGCACCATTGGACAGCCGTTCCTGCGCGAGAATTACGGTCTGGTGTTCCCGGCCGGTTCGCCGCTGGTGGAAGAGGTCAACCAGGCGCTGCTGGCGATGCAGGAGGACGGCAGTTATGACGCCCTCTACCGCACATGGTTCGGCAGCCAGAACTGACGTCGGCCCCTAGTGGAAAACCGGTTCCTCGCCGTCGAAGAACGGTGTCATCTGGGCGACGATCACCGCGTTTTCCTCCAGCGCCCGCTGCATCAGCGCGCGTTCCTCATCACCGATTTCATGGCCTTCGGACTCGCGCTCTTCCAGCGTGCCATAGCCGGTCACATCCAGCGGCGCGGTATCGGCCTGCTTGAGGATCGCCACGGTCTCCCGCACCGCCTCGGCCTCATCCACGCCGGAGGCATAGATCATCAGCGCCGCACCGGTGGCGCCGTCGGGCAGCCCGTCCCCGTCCTTGCGTCCGATCTGGACGAGCAGGGTATAGACTTGCTGGCGGGAGGGTTTCTTCTTTTCCATGCCGCCGCCATAGCGCCGGGGCAGGGGGATGGTCAATCAAATTGCGGTGGTGCCTGGGTTTGAGAGTTTGAAATCCGAAGGCTTGCAAGTTATTGGTCCCAGATATTATGTCTATGCTTATTCTGTCTCCGAGAGGACAAGCCAATGCGTATTTCTGCCCTTGCTGCCCGGCCGGTGTCTTGGAAGAACGGCGGCGGGGTGACCCGCGAACTGGCCTTGCGCGAAAAAGACGGCCAGATGATCTGGCGCCTCAGCCTTGCGGATATCACCCGGGACGGCCCGTTTTCCGCTTTCCCCGGCCTTGCGCGCATTCACTGCATCGTGGAGGGAGACGGCCACACCCTGTCAAACAGCAAGACCCGGCTGGAGGCCCGTCCGCTGGAACCTTTGTCCTTTGACGGCGGTTTGCAGCTGGAGACCCGCCTGCGAAACGGACCCTGCAAGGCGTTCAATGTGATTTATGATCCGGCACGGGTGACGGCCAGTGCCGGTATCCTTGGCGCCTGCGATGTGCCTGCCGTCAATGGCGTGCATGTGCTGTTTGTCGTATCAGGCAGCTTGGACCTAGGGGAGGCCGGCCGCTTCATAGCTGGGGAAGGGATCGTGACGGAGAACACCGCCACGGGAGCAATCTCCCATGGCGGTGTGGTCATTCAAGTGCAGTTTTTGCCTTTTTAGAGACTGTTGAGCAGCTCTTTGATTGCCGTCCTGTACGCGGCAACCACGCTGTCCCGCGCGATATGGCGGCCTTGCTGCACCACATGGCGGCCGGCGCTCCAGACATCGGTCACCGTGTCGTCACCTGCGGCAAAGCAGAGCCCGTCCAGCAGCTGTTCCGGTTTCAGGGCGCACAGGGCCGGCTGGCTGCTGTCAATCGCCACCAGATCGGCCAAGGCGCCTTCCTCGATCCGCCCGGCATCCCGGCCCAGGGCCTGCGCCCCGCCCTTGGCGGCACCCAGGTACAGAGTCTCGCCAACCGAGCCTTCGCGGGGCACCAGCACATTGCGCGCGAGATCGCGCAGGCGCTGGGAATACTCCAGTGTGCGCAGTTCTTCGGGCAGCGAAATCCGCACGTTGGAGTCTGATCCGACCCCGAAGGCACCGTCATGGGCGAGATATTCCACCCCGTTGAACGGCCCGTCGCCCAGGTTTGCTTCGGTGATCGGGCAAAGCCCCGCCACCGCACCCGAGCGTGCCATGCGGGAGGTTTCTGCACTTGTCATGTGGGTTGCGTGGATCAGGCACCACTTGCTATCGACGGGCGCGTTCTCCAGCAGCCATTCTACCGGCCGCGCGCCCAGCCATCCGCTGATATCGGCCACTTCCTTTGGCTGTTCGGCGATATGGATGTGTACCGGCAGCCCGTTCTGGATCTGCAGCACCTCGGCCAGGTCGCCGGGGCAGGTGGCCCGCAGCGAATGCGGCGCGATGCCGACACGGGCGTCGGACGGAAGGTCCCGGGCTGCGATGTCACGGGCGCGGGCGACCAGCTGGGAGAACTCCGCAACCGAGTTGCCGAACCGCTGCTGGCCGCCATCCAGCGCCTGCTTTCCGGCACCGCCGTAAGTATAAAGCACCGGCAGATGAGTGAGGCCGATGCCGGTCCGCCCGGCGGCGGCAAAGACCCGCTCGCTGAGTTCAGTGACCGAAGCAAAATGCACGCCGCCCGGCTGGTGGTGGACATAGTGGAATTCGCCCACCGAGGCATAGCCGGCCTCCAGCATCTCCACGAAGACCAGCGCGGCAATGGCCTCATACTGCTCTGGGGTGATGCGGTCCATGAACCGGTACATCAGTTCGCGCCAGGTCCAGAAGCTGTCCCTCCCGGCGGCGCGGTACTCGGTCATGCCCGCCATCGCACGCTGGAAGCTGTGCGAATGCAGATTGCCCAGCGACGGCAGCAGCACATCCGCTCGTGCGTCCCCGGCCTGCGGCTGAGTGTTGGCTTCCAGCGATGTGATCCGGCCGTCACTGACCGTCAGCCGGAGGTTCTCGGCCCATCCCAGGGGCAAATGGGCGCGCTGGGCAAATATTGTCTGCATCTGACCCTCATATGTGTAGATGTAATACTATTAGCGGCATGTTTATTGCGCGGCAAGGGTTTTGCAGAGGAGGGGCGCTGCCCCTCGGCCTGGCGGCCTCACCCCGGGGTATTTTCGGACCAGATCAAGGATGGATCCAGCCTTCATCTGGCTCAAAATATCCTGGGGTCTGGGGCAAAGCCCCAGCTGCCGGAGGCAAAAGAAAAACGCGCCCGGCTAGGGGCGCGTTTCTTGTTTCAGCAGCGCAACGTCAATCAGTCGCGCAGCAGCTCGTTGATGCCGGTCTTCGAGCGGGTCTTTTCGTCGACGCGCTTCACGATCACCGCGCAGTAGAGGCTGACATTGTTCTTGGAGGGCATCGAGCCGGCCACAACGACCGAGTAGGGCGGCACTTCGCCGTACATCACTTCGCCGGTTTCGCGGTCGACGATCTTGGTCGACTTGCCGATGAACACGCCCATCCCCAGAACCGAGCCTTCGCGCACGATACAGCCTTCGACCACCTCGGAACGCGCGCCGATGAAGCAGTTGTCCTCGATGATTGTGGGGCCTGCCTGCATCGGTTCCAGCACGCCGCCGATGCCGACGCCGCCGGACAGGTGCACGTTCTTGCCGATCTGGGCGCAGGAGCCGACGGTGGCCCAGGTGTCGACCATGGTGCCTTCATCGACATAAGCGCCGAGGTTCACGAAAGAGGGCATCAGCACCGCGCCGGGGGCGATATAGGCGGATTTGCGGACAACGCAGTTCGGCACCGCACGGAAACCTGCGGATTTCCAGTCTGCTTCGCCCCAGCCGGTGAACTTGCTGTCGACCTTGTCCCACCAGCCGCCGGCCTGCGGGCCGCCTTCGTGGATTTCCATGTCCTTGATGCGGAAGCCCAGCAGCACCGCCTTTTTGGCCCACTGGTTCACATGCCAGTTGCCGCTGTCCAGCTTTTCGGCCACCCGCAGGGACCCGCTGTCGAGCGCATTCAGGGTGTCTTCGATGGCTTCACGCTGCTCGCCGGTGGTGGCGGGGGTGATGGTGTCGCGCGCCTCCCAGGCGGCTTCGATCGCTGCTTCCAGCTGGGCGTTGGACATGGGTATTCCTCCGGCATCCGTTAGATTCGCAGCTTCATAGCGGCTATCTGTCCGCAGGTCATGTCCGGATTGCGTCCAAATTGCCGCCCCCGACGGCGTTTTGCCATCCTTCAGCGCACCCGGCGCAGGTGGCGGCGCAGGATGTCGCAAGCTGCGGACGGGTCGCGGCGCATCATCGCCTGGACGATGGCGGCGTGATCCGTATCCACCCGGCGGGTCCATTGGTGCTGCCAGTTGGCGAACAGATGGCGGGCGGCAGCGATGTGCAGATCGTCGATCGAGGCCAGCAGCCGTGGCATCGCGCAAGGCGCCAGGATCACCCGGTGAAAGGCGCGGTTCAGCCGCTCCCAGCCGGCCATGTCCTCTGCCGCGTCGCAGGCGAGGCGGGCCGCCTCGGCCGCCTCGATATCCTCTGGCGTCAGGCGGGCAAAGGCGTGGGTGAGGGCCAGCACCTCCAGTGCCACCCGCATTTCGATCACTTCGCGGATTTCGGACGGGTCCAGGGCGCTGACGCGGGTGCCGCGGCGGGGTTCGGATTTGGCGAGGCCATGCGCCTCCAGCCGCAGCAGGGCTTCGCGCACCGGCACGTGGCTTGCCTCGAACGCGCGTGCGATGTGGTCCTGCCGCAGTTTCTCGCCCGCAGGCAGGCTGCCGGTAATGATGCGCTCGCTCAAGCTCTGATAAATCGTATCGGCGATGGTTGCGGACATGTATTGGCGATACCCGCGCGGCTTGCAGCCCGCAAGGATTATCCCAGCGGATCCGGGGCAATGTTGCCGCCGCAGATCAGCACCGCCACGCGTTCGCCCGGGGCAGGGCGGTAGGCGCCGCACATCAGCGCCGCGAGGGCGGTGGCGCCCGCGGGTTCAACCAAGATCCGCCGCTCGCGCCAGAGCGCTGCCTGCGCGCTGGTGATGGCGCTGTCCGGCACGGTGAGCGCGGTCACGTTCTGGGCCGCTGCGAGCTCGAAGCAGATACTGCCGATCCGTTTGGCGCCAAGGGCGTTGGCGGCGACGCCGGAGACCTCAACGTCAACCGGCTGACGCGCCTCCAGAGCCGCGTTCAGCGCGCAAGAGGTTTCGGGTTCCACTGCGATGATCTTCCTTGCGCCCTGAAACCAGGCCAGAGCGCCGCCAATCAACCCGCCGCCGCCGACGGCAATCAGCAGAGTATCGGCCTCCAGCCCCTGCGCCTGCCATTCGGCAAAACAGCTGCCCTGGCCTGCCACGGTGGCGGGCGCGTCATAGGCATGGACCTGCATGGCACCGGTCTCCTGTTCATAGGCCTGCGCCTGCTCCAGTGCATTGGCATAGGCGCCGGGCACCACCTGCAGATCGGCGCCGGTGCGTTCGATCAGGGAAATCTTGGCGGGGCCTGCCATTTCCGGCACATAGATCCGCGCCTTGTGGCCCAGCTGGTGCGCGGCATAGGCGGCCGCGGCGCCGTGATTGCCGCCGGAGGCGGCCACCAGCCCGGCGGCAGGCACCGGTTGGCTGAGCAGCGTGTTGAAGGCGCCGCGCGCCTTGAAGCTTCCGGTGTGCTGCATGTGCTCCAGTTTCAGCTCCACCGGAAACGCCAGCCCGAAGCCCTGCGTGTGGATCACCGGGGTTTGCTGCACATGGGGGCGAATGCGCTCTGCTGCTGCCTTGATGTCCTGCTGCCAGTTCATGCGCAATCCTCCCTGTCTGCTGCGCCGGAACCTTAGCTGCGCGGTTGCAGCGTGCAAGCGGATTGCGGCAATTTCTGCATTCTTGATTGGCGCGGACAGCCAAGGGCGGCTACAAAGGAAGCCCTGTTATTTTTATACTTGGATTGCCAATGACTGAAGACCGCCACAGCCGTTTACGCGATGCCCACTCCGACCGGGACCGGGCGGAGCATGTGCCCGCCACCCCGCAGACCCAGGCGCCTGCCTACCGGCTGGCGTTTGCGGATGAGGAGTTTCTGTGCCGCGAGGAGCTGCGTCCGGTGCGGCTGCAGCTGGAGTTGTTGAAGCCGGAACTGATGCTGAATGCGCATGGCATCGAAAGCACCATCGTGATGTTCGGCGGCGCCCGTATCCCGGACCCGCAGCACAAGGATCAGGCGCGGACCCGGACCCTGGCCGATCTGTCGCATTTCTACGATGAGGCGCGGGAGTTCGCCCGGCTGATGACCGAGAAGTCAAAGCAAAGCGGCGGCCGAAAGAATGTCATCGTGACCGGCGGCGGGCCCGGCGTGATGGAGGCGGGCAACCGCGGTGCGCTGGATGCAGGCGGCCAGTCCATCGGGCTGTCGATCGTGCTGCCGCATGAGCAGGCGCCCAACGGCTATGTCACACCGGACCTCAGCTTCAATTTCCACTATTTCGCGATCCGCAAGATGCATTTCCTGATGCGGGCGCGGGCGATCAGCGTGTTCCCGGGCGGCTTTGGCACCCTGGATGAGCTGTTCGAGAGCCTGACCCTGATTCAAACGGGCCGCATGGAGCGGGTGCCTTTCCTGCTGTTCGGCAAGGACTTCTGGGACAAGATCATCAACTGGGACGCGCTGGCCGATGCCGGCACCATCTCGGATCAGGACCTGGACCTGTTCCGCTTTGTCGACACCGCCAAGGAGGCGGTGGAGATCATCGACAACTGGGAGCCGGCGCCGCCGCGCGACAGCCTGCCCGGACGCGAGCGCTGAACGGGCATGCATTACTCAGCTGCGGCCGGGATCAGGTGAATTCCGGCGGCAGCGTGCCAAGAGTGCCGCCAGTGGTCAGCCGTGTCAGGATCTGAGTGCCTTCCACCGTTTTCACGGCATAGCCATAGCCGCGCAGGCGGAATTTCCATTCCCGCGGGCTGAGTGCCTTTTCCCGTTCACTGCGGATCAGGTCCAGCAGACTGGGTTCAATCGCAGCAGACTTGTGTTCCATCGGAGCCATTGGTGCTTCCTTCTGAAAAATGATTGTCCGTGATCTGGAAACTGTCCCTAGCAAGCGGCGGAATTTGAGCCGCAATGTGAAAACAATGGGGCGGGCCGGGCTAAGACAGGCACTGTGCCCGCAGTGCAACAAGCGGGCAGGCTAGTGAGGCTGCTGCCGTCGGGTCAGGAATTCTGGCGGAAAACCGCGCTCTGCTATGCTGTGTTCACGCAGAAACCTGCCATTTGCAGAAAACTGTCGTGTCTTTGCGCGGTTCGCGCCGCGAAACGGGCCAAACTTGGCCGCATTTGCAAACAAAAACTTATCAGCGGTGGAATAGTGGAGAGAATTGATGGCTGAGGTAACAGACTATACGGCGCTTCTGGCCTATACGTCGAACAGCAATTTCCGCTGGAACAGCCAGGTCAAGCTCGGCACCCAGGCTGTGGTGACTTATAGCTTTGTCCGCAACGGAGACTTGGGCAATCCAGCCGACGATCCCTATGGGGCAAATAGCTACTGGGCGTTCAATAGCACCCAGCGCGGCTATTTCCGTCAGGCCCTGGCCGAGTTCGAGGAAGCCACGGGGCTGATTTTTGTCGAAACAGACGAACCGGCCATGATCAATGTTTTCGGCTACAACGGCGGTTCCGCTGCGGGCTGGGCGGATCTTGCCTGGGCGAGCGCCTATTCCACCAATGATGGGGAACTGGCGATCGAAGGCAGCAACATGGCGCCAGGATCCTATGGTTATGAAACGGTTCTGCACGAAATCGGCCACGCGGTGGGGCTAGAACACCCGCATGATGGCGAAGCGACGCTGGCAGACCACCTGGACGACCAGGCGCACACCGTGATGACGTATAACTATGGCGGCTACAACGCCACTGAACTGGGTTCGTTTGACGTGCAGGCCCTGCGCCACCTCTATGGCGGCACCGGCGGCACGAAGGGGTGGAACGCTTACACCAACTCGGACGGGGTTGTGGTGATCAAGGCCAGCAGCCGGTCTGAAACGGTCCTGGCGACCGGCCAGGACACCAAGATTTTTGCCAGGGGCGGCAAGGACAAGGTGATCGGCCGCGAAGCGGATGATCATCTGGACGGCGGCAATGGCGATGACCGGCTCACCGGCAACTATGGCGCAGACATTCTCAAGGGCGGCGATGGCGCGGATGTTCTGATTGGCGGGCTGGACAAGTCCGATTACTCGGGGGCTAATGGCGAAGCGGATGTTCTGCGGGGCAATGCCGGGAAGGACAAGCTTTTCGGCGGCCGCGGGGATGACACGCTTTATGGCGGCAACGGCAACGACCGCTTAGTCGGCGGCGATGGATCCGATGTCTTGATCGGCGGAAAGCACGCGGACGTTTTTGTCTTTGTGTCAGCTGACTACTGGGAAGAGAACGTCATCAAGGACTTCGGCAGCGGCAATGACAGGATCGAGTTCTCCGGCACTTCAGTGGATGAGTTCAGCGATCTGACCATCACCCAGCAGGGCGGTCATACCTTCATCAGTTATTACGGCAACCACGACATCAAGCTGGCCGATTATACCGGCCCGGTCACCACAGACGATTTCCTGTTCACCTGAAGCGCATCGGAAAAGGCAGCCGGGGACCCTGCCGCAGCGGGGCCGGGGCCGGGTTACTTCATCCCGGCTTCGGCCTCAATCTGCTTGCGGCTCTTGCGCGCGCGTTCAGTGGCTGATTTCAGCTGGCCGCAGGCGGCCATGATGTCATCGCCGCGGGTCTTGCGGATCGGCGAGGCATAGCCGGCCTGATAGATGATATTGGCAAAGGCGTGGATGCGGTTGTTCGACGACCGCTTGTAAGGGCTGCCAGGCCATTCGTTGAAGGGAATCAGGTTGATCTTGGCCGGGATCTTGTAGCGTTTGATGTGCTCGATCAGCCGGTGCGCGTCCTCATCCGTGTCGTTCACGCCATCCAGCATCACGTACTCAAAGGTGATCCGCTCGGAATTCGACACCTTGGGGTAATCCGCTAGCGCCTGCAGCAGCTCGTCGATGTTCCAGCGCTTGTTGATCGGCACCAGCACGTCGCGGATCTCGTTGGTGGTGGCGTGGAAGGAAATCGCCAGCAGGCAGCCGATTTCTTCGGCGGTGCGGGCAATTTCCGGCACCACGCCGGAGGTCGAGAGCGTAATCCGGCGGCGGCTCAGCGAGATGCCCTCGGGATCCATCGCAATCTTCATCGCGTCGCGGACGTTCTCGAAGTTATAGAGCGGCTCGCCCATGCCCATCAGCACGATGTTCGACAGCAGACGGGTCTCCTCTTTGGGCGCGCCGGGCACCGGCCACTCCTCCAGATCGTCGCGCGCCATCATCACCTGGCCGACGATTTCGGCCGGGGTCAGGTTGCGCACCAGCTTCTGAGTGCCGGTGTGGCAGAACGAGCAGGTCAGGGTGCAGCCCACCTGGGACGAGATGCACAGGGTGCCGCGGCCGTCTTCGGGGATGTAAACCACCTCGACTTCATGGCCGCCTGCAATCCGCACCAGGTACTTGCGGGTGCCGTCGGTCGAGACTTGCTTGCTCACCACCTCGGGGATACGGATTTCAAACGTCTCAGCCAGCTGCGCGCGGTAGGCTTTGGCGAGGTTGGTCATGTCGCCAAAGTCACGCTTGCCCCACTGATAGATCCATTGCCAGATCTGGCCGACACGCATCTTGGCCTGCTTTTCCGGGGTGCCGTTTTCGATCAGCGCATCGCGCATCTGCGCGCGGGTGAGGCCCACAAGATTGATCTTGCCGCCCTCAGGCTCCTTGCGGGGCAGGGTCAATACGTCCTGGGTGATCGGCGTGCTGGCGGTCATGGGCTTGAGACTCGATGCTGATGGGTGGATGCGGCTCTATATAGGATTTCGGCGGAAGATCAAAAGGAATCCGTGAACACGGGTTTTCAGGCGGCCGTCCGGGCAGGGGCTACTTGCTCAGCCGGACCAGTTCTTCCACGCGCGCCCGTCCCAGCGTCGTCCAGCAGGCCCGCGTGGCGATCCCGGCCTCTTCGCGCACGGCGTGAGCAGCCCCGACAAAGCTGCAATGCGCGACACGATAGGCCTCCCAGGCGGTCTGGCCGTCCTTCAGCGCCGGCACGGCCTCGCTGCTGCCGTTGTCCGCGTCGATTTTTGCAGCTGTCACCATGGCTGCCTGCAGCGCATTGGTGAGAGCCGCTTCCACGCCTTCTTCGTCGTCAGCCACGCAGGAGCCGACTTCTTCCTGACTGCCGTCACCGCACTCCAGTGCCGGATTGGAAAAGGCAGGCGGGGCAAGCAGTGCAACTGCAAGGCAGGCGAATGGAAGAATGGCAGCGTTTGACATGGCAGGCACCTCCTGCAACTCATGCTACGCCGCTTACGGATTTCAAACAAGAAAACCCCGGCGGGGGCCGGGGTCTGGTTTGTTTCCGCACGGGGGCAGCGCTTACTTGCTGCAGCGTTTCTCCGCGTCTTCAACAGCAGCGGTGAATCCCAGTAGCGAGAAAGTGTCCTTGGTCTGGGTGCCGCGGGCTGAACGGGCTGTCAGCACGGCATCTGACCCGCGCTTCATTGCGGTAATGATCTTGGCATCATCCGCCGGCGTGGCCGGCCAGGCCCATTCATCCTCAGTGAACAGTTCGAACTCGGACTCGCCAATCGCCATGTTCACGGTGGAGCCCGGCGCAAACGGGTAGCCGCCGGTAAAGCTGACTTCCCCTTTGGGAGGTGTCGCATCGCGGAAGGTGACAAACAGCTGGATCTCGCTGCGGCGCACCGCAACCACACGGCCGTCGCGGGTGTTCACCGTTTCCTTCGGCGCGGAAACCCCCCAGCACTCGACCGGGTTTTCGCCTTCGAATACACTCCAGTCCACCTTGGCGGCGACCCGGTTGTTCGACGTTTCCTGCGCAATTGCGGTGGTTGCCAACGCTGCCAGACTCAGGCCCGCAGCCACGCGGGCGAGTTTCAATGCCATTTGTCCCGACTCCAAGACTGTTCTTTTACCTCAAATTCAAGCAAAGGGCCCGCAGCGTTCAACCGCTGTCTGGTCCCGATCCCCTCGCTTGCGCTACACAAGCACACTAACGTAACAAGCACCACGGGCGAAAGAGCGTTTTGGCAGGATTTCGCCAACAACACATGAGGGGAGACATGATGCCGAAACCTGTGCCCATGGCCGAAGTCTGGCGCGGCCCGCTGCTGGAAAGCCTGCATCTGGGCCATGCCGTCATTTGCGATGCCTCGGGGCAGGTGGTCCGCAGCTGGGGCGATCCGGATGCGGTGATTTATCCGCGCAGCTCGGCCAAGATGATCCAGGCGCTGCCGCTGATCACCTCCGGCGCCGCTGCGCGCTATGGCCTGACGTCCGAGCAGCTGGCGCTGGCCTGCGCGTCCCACAACGGTGCCCATATCCACACGGACCGGGTGAACACCTGGCTCGATCAGCTGGGGCTGAAGGACGATGATTTCCGCTGCGGCCCGCAGCTGCCGGACGACATCCCCGCCCGCAATGAGCTGATCAAATCCGACAGCAGCCCCTGCCAGGTGCATAACAATTGCTCCGGCAAACACGCGGGCTTCTTGACCCTGACTCAGTATCTTGGTGCCGGGGCGGAATATATCGAAGTCGACCATCCGGTGCAGCAGGCCTGTCTGGCGGCGTTTGAGGAAACCACCGGCGAGGACAGCCCCGGCTACGGCATCGACGGCTGCTCGGCGCCGAACTTTGCCACCACGGTCACCGGGCTGGCCCGTTCCATGGCCTGGTTTGCCAGCGCAGGCGACCGCTCCGACCGTGCATCAGAAGCGGCGCAGCAGCTGGTGGCGGCAATGATCGCGCATCCCGATCTGGTGGCCGGCGAGACCCGCTGCTGCACCAACCTGATGCGTGCGATGGGCGGCAAGGCGGCAATCAAGACCGGTGCCGAGGCGGTGTTCGTCGCCATCCTGCCGGAGCAGAAGCTGGGCGTCGCGCTGAAGATCGCCGATGGCACCACCCGCGCCAGCGAATGCGCGATTGCGGCGCTGATGGTCAGCCTCGGCGTGCTGGAGGCGGATCACCCGGAGACCCGCAAATACATGAACAAGACGCTCTGCAGCCGCCGCGGGCTGGAGTGCGGTTCGGTCCGCCCCGCAGCCGAGCTGCTGTTCTGAACCCGGCTGCCCCGGTCAAGAACCGGGGCCGCCCGATCACATCTCCATATCGATGATTTCGGCCACTTCGACCGAGCCGCTGCCGTCCGCCACCATCGGGCAGCCCTTGGCGATTTCGCAAGCCGCGTCCTGATCGGCCGCTTCCACAACCGAATAGCCCGAGACCGGATTTGCACCGCCATTGTCCGCCACGCCGCCGGCACTGACGGTCTTGGACAGGCCCACTGGCGCGCCCGGCACCTTCAGCGCGTCGCCCATGGAGCCCATCCAGCTTTTCCAGGCCTCCATGACCTTGGCGCCTTCCTCCTCGCTCTCCGGGGTCTTGCCGCCGTGATAGGCAAAAATGTACTGTGGCATTGGTCTTCTCCCTTGGTTGCGGTGGATGGTGACTTAGGACTCTGAAGCGAGCAGGGCCTCCAGCTTGCGCAGGGTCGAGGTCCAGCCCTCTTCGTGCCGCGCGGCGATCTCATCGCCGCCCAGTTCTCGGTGATCGACCAGCAGCATGGCACCGTCCCCGGCAGCGGTTATGGTGAAGGTCACATGGCTTTCGGCGCCGCGGCTGCCGTCCTCGTCATGCCAGGCCCAGGTAAAGCCGACCGATTTCGGTACCTCCACATGGGTTACCTGGCCGGAGACATGAAACCGCTGGCCATCGCGGTTCTGCATGATGGAATACCACGGGCCGGTGCGGCTCAGGTCCAGATCGTGTTCCGGAATATGAACGCCTTCCGGCCCCCACCATTTCAGCAGCTTGTCCGGAGTGGTCACCCAATCGAACAGCTTTTCCGGGCTGACGGGAAAGATCCTTTGCAGCTGCAGATCACTCATTCTGTTTTCTCCATCAGGCGTTATCCTCCATCAGGGCCGCTTCCAGCCGGTCCAGGCTGCCTTGCCAAAAGGCTTTGCGGGAGTGGGTCCACTCGGCAATCATCCGCAGCCCCTCAGGGCGGGCGGAATAGAGCCGCTTGGTGCCGTCGGCACGCTGAGTGATCAGGCCGGCCTCGCGCAGCACCTTCAAGTGGCGCGAGATGGCCGGCGCCGAGATGCCCGCGCCGGGTGCCAGATCGCCTGCAGGCAGCTCGCCTTGCGTGATCAGCTGGTCGACAATCGACATGCGGGTCTCGTCCGACAAGGCGGCAAAGGATTTCAGAAGCGGAGACATGCCCTATTATTAACTTTTTTGTTAATTAATGGAAGCGTAAAATCCAATTCCAGCGGAATGAGGCAGAAACCGCCAGCTGCAGGTTGCCGCCAGAGAGGGGCTCCCGCCCGTCGTCAGCCTGTTCTGCGAACAAGCCTCCTCCCCTTGGGCCAGGCACCGCGCGTGCGCGGTGCCTGGCCCAAGGCCGCCAAGGTGTGGCTGCGGCAGCAGCCACACCTGCGGGCACGGGAGCTCCCCCGGACTCTGATCCAGAGGGTGGTTTCAGATTTTGAAATCGTCCTGGGTATAGCCCTGAATATAGAGCAGCGCCGTCAGATCGCCGTGGTTGATGCGGATATCGCATTCCGCTGCAACCGAGGGTTTGGCGTGCAGCGCAACGCCTGCGCCCGCGCGTTTCAGCATGCCAAGGTCGTTGGCGCCGTCGCCCACTGCAATCACATCCGCCTCCCCAATTCCCAGCCGGGCGGTAATTTGCTCGAGCGCCTCGACCTTGGCCTCGCGGCCCAGGATCGGCCGTGCCGCTTCGCCGGTCAGCCTGCCGTCTTCCGCCAGCAGCGTGTTGGCGCGGTTCTCGTCAAAGCCCAGCTCCGCCGCCACCCTGGAAGTGAAGGCCGTGAACCCGCCCGAGACCAGCGCCGCATAAGCACCATTTGCCTTCATCACCGCCAGCAGCTGCCGGCCGCCGGGCATCAGGGTGATGCGTTCGTCGAGAACCTTTCCGATCACTGTCTCCGGCAGCCCCTGCAGCAGCCCGACCCGTTCAATCAGCGCGCCTTCAAAATCCAGCTCGCCGTTCATCGCCCGCGCGGTGATCTCCTTGACCCGTGCGCCGACGCCCGCTTCCTCAGCCAGCTCATCGATGCATTCCTGCTGGATCATGGTCGAGTCCATGTCGGCCAGAAGCATCTTCTTCCTGCGTCCGCCGTTCGCTTGGATCACAAGATCCACGCCTGTTTGCTGCAGATCTGCCCAGACCTCCCATTGGTTATCCGGCCTCTGTTCCAGAGGAAATTCCGCCGCTATCCCCGGCGCCAGCCAGACCGCGTCGCCGCCGCCCCAGGCGTTGCGCAGCGATTCGGGCAGGGCTGGTTCCAGCACCGGGCTGACAGGATTGCAAAGCAGGGTGGCAACAAACATCGGCAGGCTCCGTTTGGTCGGGATTCACCTTGTCATAACGGGTCGCCAAGCGAACGGCCAGCTTGCGCGATGCCGCTGAAAAGCGGGGCCATTATAAGGCGGCCTCCTTCCGGCCTTTTCGACGCGGCAGTTTCCGATGGTGGAAAAACGTGTCGCAAAAAGCATCCATTCAGCCGGATTCTGCTGATTTTTCTGTTGCATGCCGCGCTGCAGCAGCCTAGCTCTGTAACCGGGACACCCCTCCCCAACGAGGGGCGCTTATCTGGAAGGGTAGCATTTATGGCTATTGCACAACCGGTCACGCGGCCGGCCAATCCGCGTTTTTCCTCGGGGCCTTGCGCCAAACCTCCCGTCTTTGAACTGTCGAAACTGTCCGGCGCACCACTGGGCCGCTCGCACCGTGCTGCGGTTGGCAAGGAGAAGCTGAAGGCGGCAATCGAAGGCACCCGCGAGATCCTGAAAATCCCCGGCGATTACAAGATCGGCATCGTGCCGGCATCCGACACCGGCGCTGTCGAAATGGCGATGTGGAACCTGCTCGGCGCCCGCGGCGTCGAGATGCTGGCCTGGGAAAGCTTCGGTTCCGGCTGGGTCACCGACGCGGTGAAACAGCTGAAACTGGATGCCACCGTCAAGACCGCGGACTACGGCGAGATTGTCGACCTCGGCACTGTCGATTTCAGCAATGACGTCGTCTTCACCTGGAACGGCACCACCTCTGGCGTGCGGGTGCCCAACGGCGGCTGGATCCCGGCGGACCGCGAAGGCCTCACCATTTGCGACGCCACCTCCGCGGCGTTTGCCCAGCACCTGCCCTGGGACAAGCTGGATGTGACCACCTTCTCCTGGCAGAAGGTGCTGGGCGGTGAAGCGGCGCACGGCATGATCATCCTCAGCCCCCGCGCGGTGGAGCGGCTGGAAAGCTACACCCCCGCCTGGCCGCTGCCCAAAATCTTCCGCCTGACCAAGGGCGGCAAGCTGATCGACGGCATTTTCCAGGGCGCCACCATCAACACGCCCTCGATGCTGGCGGTGGAGGACTACCTGCTGGCGCTCGACTGGGCACGTTCGGTGGGCGGCATGGAGGGCCTGCGCGAACGCGCTTATGCCAACCTGGCCGCGGTCCAGAGCTTCGTGCAGGACAACCCCTGGATCGCCTTCCTGGCGGAACAGCCGGAATACCGCTCCAACACCTCGGTCTGTCTCAAGTTCACCGACGAACGCATCCGTGACGGCGCCGCCTTTGCCAAGGCCGTGGCCAAGCGCCTGGAGAGCGAAGGCGTAGCCTTTGACATCGGCGCTTACCGCGACGCGCCTCCGGGCCTGCGCATCTGGTGCGGCGGCACAGTCGAGGCCGCCGACGTGGCCGCGCTGATGCCCTGGATCAAATGGGCCTTTGAGGCCGAGATCGCCGCGCAGACCGAAGCGGCCTGAGCAACCTTTAGGGCGGGCGAGTGCGCCCGCCGCCCCAGCATAGACATTCTAAGGACCACAGACATGGCTCCCAAAGTTCTCATCTCCGACAAACTCTCAGAGGCCGCCGTCCAGATCTTCCGCGACCGCGGCATTGACGTCGACTTTCTGCCCGACGTGGGCAAGGACAAGGACAAGCTGGCGGAAATCATCGGCCAGTACGACGGCCTCGCCATCCGCTCCGCCACCAAGGTGACGGAAAAAATCCTGGAGAATGCCGATAACCTCAAGGTGATCGGCCGCGCCGGCATCGGCACCGACAACATCGACAAGGAAGCCGCCTCCAAGCGCGGCGTCATTGTGATGAACACGCCTTTCGGCAACATGATCACCACCGCCGAACATGCGATTGCAATGATGTTTGCCGTCGCCCGCCAGCTGCCGGAGGCCTCCGCCTCCACCCATGCCGGCAAATGGGAAAAGTCCAAGTTCATGGGCACCGAGCTGACCAGCAAGACCCTGGGCGTGATCGGCGCCGGCAATATCGGCGGCATCGTCTGCGACCGCGCCCGCGGCCTCAAGATGAAGGTGGTGGCCTATGACCCCTACCTGAGCACCGAGAAAGCCGACAAGATGGGCGTCGAAAAGGTGGAGCTGGACGAGCTGCTGGCGCGCGCCGACTTCATCACCCTGCATGTGCCGCTGACCGAGCAGACCCGCAACATCCTGTCCAAGGAGAACCTGGAAAAGACCAAGAAGGGGGTGCGCATCATCAACTGCGCCCGCGGCGGTCTGGTGGACGAGGGCGCGCTGGCTGAACTGCTGACCTCCGGCCATGTGGCCGGTGCTGCCTTTGACGTGTTCTCGGTGGAGCCGGCCAAGGAAAACGCCCTCTTTGGCCTGCCCAACGTGGTCTGCACCCCGCACCTGGGCGCCGCTACCACCGAGGCGCAGGAGAACGTTGCCCTGCAGGTGGCCGAGCAGATGTCCAACTACTTGCTGACCGGCGCCGTGGAAAACGCGCTCAACATGCCCTCGGTGACCGCCGAGGAAGCCAAGGTCATGGGCCCCTGGATCAAGCTTGCCGACCATCTGGGCTCTTTCGTGGGTCAGATGACGGATGAGCCGATCAAGGCGATCAACATCCTCTACGATGGCGTGGCCTCGGAGATGAACTTGGACGCGCTGAACTGCGCGGTGATTGCCGGCATCATGAAACGCGCCAACCCCGAGGTGAACATGGTCTCCGCCCCGGTGGTCGCCAAGGAGCGCGGCATCCAGATCTCCACCACCAACCAGGACAAATCCGGCGCCTTTGACGGCTACGTCAAAGTGACGGCCGTCACTTCCAAGCGCGAACGCTCGGTGGCGGGCACGGTGTTCTCCGACGGCAAGCCGCGGTTCATCCAGATCAAGGGTATCAACATCGAGGCGGATGTGGGCGCGCATATGCTCTACACCACCAACGAGGACGTGCCGGGCATCATCGGCACCTTGGGCCATACCCTGGGCGACAGCGGCGTCAACATAGCCAATTTCACCCTGGGCCGGTCCGAAGCCGGCGGCGAAGCCATTGCGCTGCTGTATGTGGATGATCAGGTCCCGGCCGAAGCCCGTGCCAAGCTAGCCGAAACCGGGCTGTTCAACCAGATCAAGCCGCTGGAATTCGACGTCGCCTGACGCCGCGTGCAAGACCATGAAGAATGCCCCCGCAACACCTGCGGGGGCGTTTTTTCGCAGCCTCAGCGCTGACGTGCGAACACCGGTTTTTCCGGGCGGCTGCGCAGAACCACCGCCGCAAAGATCAGCATCGACAGCAGGGCCATCAGCGATCCCGTCTGCGCCAGCACATCCGTCCGCTCCTGAATGGCCAGCGGAATGCCCGGCACCAGCAGCCCCAGCGCCAGCAGCGCCGCGGCCAGGTGCAGCCGCGGCAGCACGCCTCCGGCGGCGGCGGGCAGCAGGTGGTAGTAAAACGCATAGATCGCGCAGCTGACCCAGCCGAGCAGGTTGAGATGCCCATGCGCCGGCGACAGCAAATGGTCCTGGCTTGCCGTCATCTGAATGCCCCAGACCATTCCGCCAAGCGCCGAAACCACCGCTGCCAGCATGAACCACCGTGCAATTCCTTCCATGATCAACCCTCCCGGCGCTGACTGTCTGCATGAGTCCTGCCCTGTAAAATGCAGCGCCTGTGCCGGATTGCCAGCCGCCTGCCCGATTTTGCCGGGGTTGAACCCGGTGCCGTAATCCACCATTACTCCGCCGAAGCCCGCGCAAAGGAGCCGCCATGTCCGCCCCACTCTACGCCATCGGAGACATCCACGGCCAGCTGGAGATGCTGGAGCAGGCGCTGGCCCGGATCGCGGCCGACGGCGGGCCGGACGCCCGCATCGTCTTCCTCGGGGACTACACCGACCGCGGCCCCGACAGCCGCGGGGTGCTCGAGCGGCTGATCGCCGGACAGGCGCAAGGCCGGGACTGGACCTGCCTCAAGGGCAACCACGACCGGATGTTCGAGTGGTTCCTGGAGGAAACGCCCCGGCACGATCCGCATCTGCTGATCGGCTACCATTGGCTGCACGAGCGGATCGGCGGGGTTGAGACCCTGGCCAGCTATGGGCTGACCTTCGAAGACCGCACCCGGCTCGACTCTTTGCACGCCCGGGCCAAGGAGATGATCCCGGTGCGGCACGCTGAATTCCTGCGCGGCCTTCCCGCGCTCTACGAAACGCCGGATCTAGCCTTCGTGCACGCCGGGGTTCGTCCCGGCGTGCCGCTGTCCCAGCAGAATGAGAACGATCTGATGTGGATCCGGCAGCCCTTTCACGAGCACACTGGCGCGCATCCGAAGCTGATCGTGCATGGCCATACGCCAGTGGACAAGCCCAGCCATTACGGCAACCGCATCAACCTCGACAGCGGCGCCGGCTACGGCCGTCCGCTGACCGCTGCGGTTTTCGAGGGCCGCGACTGCTGGCTGCTGACAGAACAGGGCAGGGTGCCGCTGGCTCCCTGATCGGCCCTTTCATCTTTCTGGAAATACTCTGGGGGCGAGCGCCATAGGCGCGAGGGGGCAACGCCCCCTCAAACAGCGCTCATGCCCAGTCCAGCACAACCTTGCCGCTGGAGCCTGATTTCATCGCGGCAAAGCCCTCGGCAAAATCATCCACGCCAAAGCGGTGGGTGATCACCCGGCTCACATCCAGCCCGTTCTGCAGCATCGCGATCATCTTGTACCAGGTTTCGAACATCTCGCGCCCGTAGACGCCCTTGATGGTGATCGCCTTGAACACGATCCGCGACCAGTCGACCGGCGACTTGCCCGGCGGAATGCCCAAGAGGGCGATCTTGCCGCCCATCACCAGCGCCTCCACCATCTGATCCAGCGCCGCCTGACTGCCGGACATCTCCAGGCCAACGTCAAACCCCTGTTTCAGGCCCAGCTCCCGCACCACATCCTGCAGGTCTTCCTGGGCAACATTCACCGCGCGCACCGCAGGCACCACATGCGCCGCCAGCGTCAGGCGATCCGGGTTGATGTCGGTGATCACCACATGCCGCGCGCCCGCGTGCCGCGCCACTGCCGCGGCCATGATGCCGATGGGGCCGGCACCGGTGATCAGCACATCCTCGCCCAAAAGGTCAAAGCTCAAGGCCGTGTGCACCGCATTGCCCAAGGGATCGAGAATGGCACCGATCTCGTCTGGAATGTCATCCGGCAGCGGCACCACATTGAAGGCCGGCAGGCGCAGGTACTGGGCAAAGGCGCCCTGTTCATTCACCCCGATGCCGCGGGTGCCGGGGTCGAGATGAAACTTGCCGGCCCGGCTCTGACGCGAGTCATGCTCGATCAGGTGCCCTTCACCGGAACAGCGCTGGCCAATTTCAAGCCCGGTTACATCGCGGCCAATTTCGACGATCTCCCCGGCGAACTCATGGCCGGTGATCATCGGCACCGGCACGGTGTGCGCCGCCCAGTCGTCCCAGTTCCAGATATGGATGTCGGTACCGCAGATGCCGGTCTTCTTCACCCTGATCAGCACCTCGTCCGGGCCGATCTCCGGCACCGGCGCCTGCACCATCCACAGGCCTTCCTGCGGGTGGCTCTTCTCCAGCGCCTTCATCGTGTTCGGGCGGCTCATGAGATCACCCCCAGGTCCTTGCCCACCTTGCCAAAGGCGGCCAGGGCCCGGTCCAGCTCGTCCCGTGTCAGCGCCGCATTCATCTGGGTGCGGATCCGCGCCTGGCCGCGCGGAACCACCGGGAAGAAGAAGCCAGAGACATAGACTCCCTCGTCGAACAGCCGGGCCGCCATGTCCTGCGCCAGCTGCGCCTCTCCCAGCATCACCGGGATGATCGGGTGTTCACCGGGCAGCAGATCGAACCCCAGCGTCTCCAGCCCCGCGCGCCAGTATTGCGCATTCTCGAACAGCTGCGCCCGCAGCCCGTCCCCTTCCTCCACCAGCCGGATTGCCTCCAGCCCGGCAGCAACTATCGACGGCGGCAGCGAATTGGAGAACAAATAGGGCCGCGCCCGCTGCCGCAGCAGGTCGATCACTGGCTGCGGCCCGGCGATGTAACCGCCGATGGCCCCCCCAAGTGCTTTGCCCAAAGTTCCCGTCAGGATATCCACATCCACCCCGAAATGCTCTGGCGTGCCGGCACCGCCTGCGCCCATGAAGCCGGTGGCGTGGCAGTCATCCACCATCACGATGGCATTGTATTTGTCCGCCAGCGACCGGATTTCCGGCAGCTTGGCCAGATATCCATCCATCGAGAACACGCCGTCCGTCGCAATCATGATGTGCCGCGCGCCGTCCTCGCGCGCCTGTTTCAGCCAGGCCTCCAGATCGTTCATGTCGCTGTTCAGGTAGCGGTAGCGCTTGGCCTTGCACAGCCGGATGCCGTCGATGATCGACGCATGGTTCAGGCTATCGGAGATGATCGCATCCTCCGGCCCCAACAGCGGCTCGAACAACCCGCCATTGGCGTCGAAACAGGCGGCAAACAGGATCGCGTCATCCTTGCCGAGGAACTTTGCCAGCCGCTGCTCCAGCTCCCGGTGAATGTCCTGGGTGCCGCAGATGAACCGCACAGACGCCATGCCGAACCCCTTCGGCTCCATTGCGTCCTTCGCTGCCTTGATCAGGGCAGGGTGGTCGGCCAGACCCAGATAGTTGTTGGCGCAGAGGTTGATCACCTGCCGGTCTCCAACCGTAATCTCGCCTCCCTGCGGGGAGGTGATCATTCGCTCACGCTTGTACAGCCCCTCGGCCTCGATCCGGGCCAGCGTGTTTGAGATGTCGGTCAGAAATGCGTTGGACATGAGCAAACTCCCTGGATGTCTCGACTCGCACGTCTAGCATAGCGGATACGTTTCCGAAATACAGGATTTCAGTATCGCGGAAAAAAATCCGTGAAACCGGATCTGCGGCGGAAATTCGGGCAAACCGGGCTATCTGATCCGGAAACAGGGGGATGCAGCCATGGCACGGGTCACTGGAATAGGCGGAGTTTTCATCAAAGCGCGCGGCGACGCAAAGGCACTGGCAGAATGGTACCGCGACCACCTGGGGCTGGAGCTGACGGACTTCGGCGGCGTCATTCTCAACTGGCAGCAGGATCAGGCAGAGGACGGCGGCCTCACCGTTTGGGGCACTGCCGATCCGGACGGAACCTGGTTCGACCCCAGCACCGCCGGTTTCATGATCAACTACCGGGTCGATGATATGGACGGCATGCTCGAACAGCTGGCGGGCTCTGGCATCCCCATCCTGCAGGGGCCGGAATCCCACGAAAACGGCCGCTTCGCCTGGATCATGGACCCCGAGGGCAACAAGGTGGAGCTGTGGGAGCCCAAACTCTGGGACGAGAAGAACAAGGGCTGACAGGCCAAAAGAAAACGCGGCCCCTTTCCAGGGACCGCGCTTCCGATCTGCACTGCTGCGCGGCTTATGCCAGCTGCAGGTTCACCGCCGACTCGCGGCCGTCACGGCCGGGCTCGATGTCGAAAGTGACTTTCTGGTTGTCCGCCAGGCCGGTCAGGCCGGAACGCTCAACAGCGGAGATGTGCACGAACACATCTTTGCTGCCGCCGTCGGGTGCGATGAAGCCGAAGCCTTTGGTGGTGTTGAACCATTTTACGGTGCCGGTGGCCATATCCGTAGTCTCCTAGTAGATGCTGCCCGCGGAAGTGCGGCAGCCTGGCGTAGTCGGTCTGGATCGAGAGACTGAAAACGCCGCAGAGCGGGAGACAGTGGATCGACAAGAATAACGTTAGCGATCCACATATGGTCCGATGGGCTGAGTCTTTCAAGAGGTTTGTTCGGGAAAGCTAAGAAGAGGGGGTTTTCTTGCCGGTCTGCTGCTCTCGTTCCTAAGACAGTGCATAGCTATCGTTCATTGTCAGGATAACGGAAATTTTAAGCCCGATCTAAGGTCAGCCGCCGAAGCTATTGGAGATCATTCGTGGTGGAGAAAACTGAAACTGCGCATTGAAGATGGCTTCGCTGGCAGTGTTCGCGACCGGGGCGACGTTTGGAATTGCCGCTACCGCCGCGCTCATGACCGGCAGGGTGAAGACTGGATTACAGCGGGCAAGCGGCGGATTCATTCGGTGAGGCCGTACACTTAATTGAGACAGCGCTATTTGCAGAGCGTGCGCCTGCAAGAAGAGCGGCGCTGCGAGGATTGCAGGGATCCGGAGCAGTACGGTGGATACCTGGCGGCTGTTACTGAAGCGGATGACTCACTCAGGCAATCCGGAAGCATTGACCACTACTTTTCAGCAGGAATCTCTTCGGCTGCTGACGTGTTCCCCGTAGAGTCCGCGGTTATTCGTTCGCTCTGTTCAGGGTTTGGTCCTCTCTTGACCGTTGGTGATACTCCCACGGGGTGAGCCCGTCGAGGTTCGTGCGGGGGCGGTGGTGATTATAGTCGTCGCGCCAGGCCGCGATCAGCTCCCGTGCGTGGTGCAGGTTGGGGAACAGGTGCTCATTCAGGCACTCGTCCCGCAGGCGGCCATTGAAGCTTTCCACGAAGCCGTTCTGCATGGGTTTACCGGGTGCGGTGTCGTGCCACTCGACGGACCGTTCCGCCTGCCATTTCAGGATGGCGTTCGATGTCAGCTCCGTTCCATTGTCACTGACCACCATGCAGGGTTAGCCGCGTAGCCGGGCGATGTTGTCGAGTTCCCGCGCAACCCGCTGACCCGACAGCGATGTGCCGACCACACAGGCCGGGCATTCCCGGCTGAAGTCGTCTATGACGCACAGCACCCGGAATCGGCGGCCATCCCTTGCCCGGCAGGGCATTGCGCAGCAATGTCCCGAGAGGGGGACAGGCTGTCCGGCATCGAGCCATTGGAACGCCATTGGTCCGAGAGACAATGGCGAGGGTCCAGCGGCCATCTCTGGTTCGGCCCTAGCGGGATCGCCATGGGCGCACGCGTTCCGATGGCGCGCTTGCGGCCGCCACGTTTGCGCACCGTCAGGCCCTCGTCGCGGCAGATCCGGCACCCCTCGCGGCCGAGCAGCAGGTGCAGCCGCCCCTCTCATGGTTTGCAAGCAAACCACTGCCGGGCAGTGGATAGCCGAACCGCCGCCGTTCACCGGACAACTCCTTCAGCCGCTCGCGCAACTTGGTGTCCTCAGGCCGGGCCCGCTGCCGCCGGTAGATACGCGGATCGATCCTGGCCAGGGCACAGGCCCGCCGCTGGTTGTAGTTCTGTAGTTCTTCTCTGTCATGGGCCAGTCCACAGCTCGTCGCCTTGCACCGGGCTTCAGAAGGGTTCGCAGGCTCACTCGAACGCATGGCGTTCGCCTGCTGCCATTCCCAGCATCTCTTTCAGCGCAAGCATGTGCTCGGCCAGTATCTTCTTGAGCTTGGCGTTCTCTGCCTCCAGGGCCTTCAGCCTTTTGGCTCGGACACTTCCATGCCCCTATACTTCGAACGCCACTTGTAGAACGTGCCATCGCTGATGCCGTGCTTCCGGCACAGTTCCTTCGCCCCCATTCCGGCCTGGTGCTCCTTCAGGATGCCAATGATCTGTTCCTCACTGAAACGGCTTTTCCGCATCGTCTGCCTCCTCGCTTGGAGAACAGGCTAACTTCAAATCGCGGACATTTCAGGGGAGCATGTCACTACTTAAGCCTGTCGATGGAAGTAATTGTTGCTTCAAAGCACACACTAACCCGCGCCCTCGGGATGTCTGACCGAAGGCTGGGCAAGCGGCGCCTGAAAGCGATGGATGTTTCGGGCGAACTTGAACTGATTCAAAAGTTACAAGAGCTGCGGTGCCAGTTCGAAGGTGGCAGGCCGGTGAAACATGAGGTGAGAGCCAGAGCGTCCGGGTAATGGAAAACTCTACCCGCCTGTCAGGCATTCTTCACAATCAGAAACACCCGCGCAGGCCCTTCAGGCGCTGCTATCGAATGCGCCACGTCGGCGGCATAGCGTGCAGTGTCGCCGGCCCGCAGCTGGTCCCTGGCATTGCCGGACGCCACCGCGATCTCCCCTTCCAGAACCGTCAGCTGCTCCAGCGCGCCGCGGGTGTGGGGCTGGCTGATCAGCGCGCCGCCCTGGTCGAAGCGGATGTCATAGACTTCATGCCCGCCGGCCTCTTCCGGCGGCGACAGGATGCGGATGCGGCAGCCCTGGCCCATGTTCTCGATCTTGGGCACGTCCGATGCGCGCAAGACTTCGATCCGGTCCTGCATGTCGCCCGCTTCCAGAAGGCCGGCAAAATCCACCTGCAGCGCGCGTGTCAGGTTCCACAGCGTCGCTATGGTGGGGGAGCTTTCCCCGCGTTCGATCTGGCTCACCATCGAGCGGGATACGCCCGACAGATTGGCCACCGCCTCCAGGCTCAGACCCTGGGCGCGGCGCGCCTCTTTCAGGCGGGCAGGCAGCAGGGTCAGGATATCGTCTGTGTTTTCCGTCATGACGGATTCTCTGCGCCGTTGGCGTCGGTTTGTCAAATGCTCCGGTGTCAAAGCCATGCTGCGCCGCAGCGGTACAGAGGGGGCACCAGGGTTGCACGGGGGGGAGCGCGTTTGACGCGGCGTTTTGATGACGGCACGTATCAGCAGACAGAACTATGCTGCGGGTGCATGATAGGGCAAATCTGACGAGGAGAGAGATTATGAATGACATCGTGATCCTGGACGGCGCCCGTACTGCCATTGGCACTTTTGGCGGCGCTTTGGCGGGCACAGCACCGATCGATCTGGCCACCACCGTCTCCAAGGCGGCGCTGGAACGTTCCGGCGTCGAGGGCGGCCAGATCGGCCATGTGGTCTTTGGTCATATCATCAACACAGAGCCTCGCGACATGTACTTGAGCCGGGTTGCCGCGATGCAGGCGGGAGTGCCTGAGGTGGTGCCGGCGATGAACGTAAACCGGCTTTGCGGTTCTGGCGTGCAAGCCATTATCTCATCCTTTCAATCGCTTGCGATGGGTGATGCGGAGTTCGCCCTTGCCGGTGGCGCTGAAAACATGTCGCGCAGTCCCTACATCATCCAGCAAAGCCGATGGGGCGCGAAGATGGGGGATGTGAAATCGCTCGACATGATGCTGGGCGCCTTGAACTGCCCGTTCGGCACCGGCCATATGGGGGTGACGGCCGAGAACGTGGCGGATGAGCATGATATCACCCGCGAGCAGATGGACGCGTTTGCCCTCACCAGCCAGACCCGTGCGGCGGCAGCGATCGAGGCAGGGTATTTCGCATCACAGATCACCCCCGTCGAGGTGAAGGTGAAACGCGGTCTGGTGCCGTTCGAGGTGGACGAGCACCCCAAGGCCACCACGCCGGAGGCGTTGGCCGGACTGAAGGCGGTGTTCCAGAAGGACGGCCGGGTAACTGCTGGAAATGCCAGCGGAATCAACGATGGTGCGGCGGCGATGGTGCTGGCCACGGCGACGGCGGCAGAAAAGGCGGGACTGAAGCCCAAGGCGCGGATCCTGGGCTATGCCCATGCCGGCGTGCGGCCGGAAGTGATGGGGATCGGCCCGGTTCCCGCGGTGCGCAATCTATTGGAGAAAACCGGCCTGTCGGCGGAAGACTTCGACGTGATCGAATCGAACGAAGCCTTTGCCGCGCAAGCGCTGGCAGTGAACAAGGAACTGGGGCTGGACCCGGCCAGGGTGAACCCCAATGGCGGGGCGATTGCGCTGGGCCATCCGGTGGGCGCCACCGGTGCGATTATCACTCTGAAAACGCTATATGAATTGGAACGTATTGGCGGAACCAAAGGGCTGATCACGATGTGCATCGGCGGCGGACAGGGCATCGCACTGGCGATCGAGCGGCTTTGATCGCGGAAGCAGGGGGCTGAATAGTGCAGCACCCCTGCCCGCAATAGCTTACGGCGGCAGGGCTTTTGTGAAAAATTAATGCCGTTTCCGTGTACAAAATATGCAATTTAAAGTAGAGATGATTATCCCTTGAGAGCGTTTGGCGATTCACAGTGTCTTTCGGAAATTACGCTAGAACTGACCTGTTCGGGGTTTGGAAAACCGGCGGGAATGCGTGGTGCTTGCGTTATCCCGGTGCGGTGCATTCGCCGGGGAAGGGGTCAATGTGACAGCCAAGGTTCTGCTTCTAGAAGATGATATCGGTGTCCGCTTCACCTTTAATATGGCGTTGCAGGAAGCAGGATATGATGTGCGGGCTGTCTCCAACTGTGCTGATGCCATTTCCGCTCTGTCCGAGACATTGCCCGACGTGCTGGTGCTGGACCTGAAGATAGGTGAGGAAATGTCGCTGCCGGTGGCGGATTACGCCGCTTTGCTCCGTCCGGATATCCCGGTGGTCTATATAACCGGCAGCCGGCTGTTTGCCGGCGGCGAGCTGTTCACCCTGAGCCGCAACATACGCTGGGTGCTGCGCAAGCCGGTCAATCTGGCCGATCTCCTCAGTATGGTTGATCACGTGACCGGCCGGGTTGCCGCCGCCGCGGCAAGCTGATCCGGAGGCTCAGGGCTGCGGGCCCAGGCCGGCCTGAATGCTGAAAGGGCAATTTCCTGCAGAGCAAGGACATGCCCGCCGCAGGGTAAGCGGACCCAGGGTGCGGCCATGCGGGCGTGCACAGGCGGGGCAAGTGCGGATACGGTCTCAGCCGAAGGCGATGGTAAAGACGGCGCCTTTGCCGGGTTCCGCATCAGCGGTAAGCTGCCAATTGTGGCGGCGGCAGATCTCGGCACAGGTCGACAGCCCGATCCCGTTGCCTTCGATCTCGCGGTGCAACCGGTGGAAGGGCTGGAGGATCCGGTGTTTGTCTACCGGATCAAAGCCGGTTCCGTTATCGGCGACGGACAGTCTCCACTGTTCTCGGCCGGTGCCGGACATCCTGATTGTGACCTCCAGCGGCTGGGCGTGGTTCCTGTACTTGATCGCGTTGGACAAGAGGTTGGTCAATACCAGTTGCAGCAAAGTCGGATCGGCGTGAAGCACAATGCCGGGGCCGCTGATCCTGATTACAGCACCGCAGGCCTGCATTTCCCGGGACAGGCTGGCACAGGCTTCGGAAACAGCCTCCCGCATGTCGACATCCTGAAAGGTAATCTTGGAGGATGTCGACACTGAATGCTCCAGCAACTCGGTCGTCAGCCGGTCCATCTGCCGGGCAGCCCGGGACATATGCTGCAGGAATTCCTGGGCGGTGTCCGGCAGCCCGCCGCTGTAATGTTCCGAAAAGAACTGCAGCGAGCCGATGAGTGTGTTGATTGGCGTGCGCAGATCATGCGAGGCGGCATGGGCAAAGGCCTCCATTGTCAGCAGGGTTTCCTGCAGCTTCAGGTTGGCATCCTTGGCGCTGCGCAACTCGCCGCGCAGCTTGCCGCGCAGCTCGTTCATCTGCCGCAGCGAGTCCGCAGTGATCCGCAACTGGTCCTGTGTCAGCAGGATCAGCCGCTCGCCTTTGGTGGCCGATTTCAGAAGAGACACGCGGAATTCTGTTTCCGGCGCCGGCGTCAACCGGTTGCTGCCTGCCATCGGGAACGAGGTGGCGCCAGCGGCGGCGCCTTTCCTCAGCCGGGCGATCACTGTGTCGCGTTCCCACAAGGTCAGCTCGCTGATGCACGTTCCTGTCAAGTCTCTGCTGCCGGCCGGTGCGGGGGGGCAGAAGCTGCGTTCAGCCCGCCGATTGCAGACCAGGATGAGGCCGTGCCAATCCAGAATGAATGATGCGTAAGGGGACGCAAGAAACGCATTGCCTAGGACGTCCGCGTCCATGCCGGCCGGCTCAGGCGGCACTGGTATCACCAGCCTGCGGCCTGAAACTGCAACCCGGGCGGCGGCTGGCAGTATGCAGGCTGAGAGCTGCATTGCGCGCCGATCGCTGCCGATCAGCTGTCAGACGGAATGTCATACTGTGGTCCCTCCCTGGCGGCTGGCGTTACAGGCTTGCCTGCGTGCCCTGCCGTGCCAGAGCGCTCCTGAACAGTTGCAGGCCGCCGAACACATGGGTTGTCTGGCCAGTCTTGTCCTGCATGGCCTGGGCAAACAGGTTGGCTTCTGCAGATGCGCCATCCTTGGCCAGCAACCGCACGGTCCGGTGGCAGGTCTGGCCCTGGACCAGCACATTCTGCAGCCCGTCCTTGGCAGAACTGCGGTCTTCAGGATGGATCCGGTTCAGTAGCATTTCCACGGAGGGAACGTCCTTTCCCTGCTCATAGCCGAGCAGTTCGTACATCGGAGGGGTCCAGACCGGCACGTTATTCAGCACGTCAAAGGAAAAGACCCCAATGGACAGATGGCCCTGGATTGCCGCGCTGCACTCCAGCAGAAGTTCCCGTTCTTCCTGCCGGGCTTTGTCCCAGCACACACCAATCAGCTGGACGGATTCGCCATGCGAATCCCGGAATACCGTCATGCTGCCCTTGAGGTTGCGGGTGCTGCGGGCGTCGTCAAAGAACCGGGCCTCGAATTCGAAGGAGCCGCCTTCTTTGAGCAGCTTGTCCAATGATGCTTGCAAGCCCGGCCGGTCCGCGGGGTGGGCGCGGGCCAGGAAATCATCGAGTGACAGAACGGAGGGTGCATCCTCCACTCCGAGGGCGGCCTGGGCTTCGGGTGAAAAATGGGTTTCCGTTGTATCCAGGTTATGAGTCCAGAAACCGACCTTGGCGACCTGTCCGACCAGCCGCAGGATATTGTTAAAAGGTTCATTGTCAAAACGGGTGATGGTGATCGAGATGCCGATCAGCTTGTGATGCAAGTCCAGCACCGGGGACATCACCAGAGAGTAATAATCGCCACCGGACAAAACCGGAATGCGCCGGGTTTCTTGCAGCCGAAGCACCGTGTTTGCAATAGGTGCCAGGGCCGGAAAGCCGCGCGGCAGATTGCATTGGCTGAGGTGCAGGCCGGTTGGAGGAAGTTCGCCAATTCCAAGCACGTCCAGAGCCACCCGCGACAGGCGGCGGATGATCAGTGCCTGGTCTGCAAGCGCAACCGCATAGGGCGATGAGGCAAGCGTGGCTTCCAGCTCCGAAGCCAGCGCCTGGCGCTCCGCCGAGCTGATCTGCAGTTCTTCGTTGACGGTCAGCAGTTCTTCATTGGTGGATTGCAGCTCTTCATTGGAAGTTTCCAGTTCCTCATTGGTGGCTTGGAATTCCTCGTTGGTGGATTGCAGTTCCTCATTGGCGGATTGCAGCTCTTCATTGGCGGTCTGCAATTCCTCGATGGTTTGCTGCAGCGCCTCCTGGGTGGAGCGGATCTCCAGTTCCATACGCTCGACATAGTCGCGCTGGCCGCGGTTGGAAGCCACGTCAAAGTTGATTTCTTTTTGTTCCTCAAACCTTGAGGTGATCGACAGCAGGCAGTGCATTTCACCGCCCTTGTGGTTGAAAAAGGGGAAGGCCTGCAGCTGGACCCGGTTGCCGGTTGGCAGGGAGACATCATGCCAGCGGCCGTCCCTGCGCTCCTCGTTGCGGATAGCCACGGCAATCAAACTGGAGGCCTCGGTGCGCAATGGATCGATCAGCATCTTGACGTTCAGCGAGGTCGACATGCCGGCCCGGATTTCGCTGTAGACGCTGATATCGCCCAGAACCTCGATGATGTCGCCGTTTCTGGTGCAGATCATGCCGTTCGGAGCGACAGCGCGGGCCAGTGACAGGTCCGCCTGTGCGGCCTGCTCGGTTGCCGTCTGCGCGGCGGACATCCGCCGGCTGAGGGATCGAAGGTAGGCGTTGCCCTGTGTTCCGGGGAAAACGGACAGTTCCCCGGAAATCCCTCGGCGTTTGCCAAAGATCTTGTCGGCACCCTGACGGGCCTCGAAATAGATACTGATTTCGCCGACGCTCTCGGAGGTGCCCAGGAACAGCAGCCCGCCTGCCGCCAGGGAGTAATGCAGCCGGGTGAGGACCCGTTCCTGCAGCGCCAGGTTGAAGTAGATCAGCACGTTGCGGATCGTGATCAGGTTGACGTTGATGAAGGGAGGGTCCTGGAACACATTGTGACGCGAGAACAGCGTGACATTGCGCAACTCCTGGCGCACCGTGATGTCGCCCTCGCCGACAACGAAATACTCTTTCAGGTAATTGGGCGGAATATCTTGTGCCGCGGCGATCGGGTAGATCCCCTTGCGGCCCACTTCAATGGCGTTCTGGTCGATATCGGTGGCAATTACCTGCACATTGTTTTTGGTCAGGGCGTGAATGCCGCCGAGGATATCGGCGATCAGGATGGCGATGGAATAGGCTTCCTCACCTGTTGCGCAGCCGGCCACCCAGACCCGGATCGGACCCGGGCCGCGCTCCGACAGCAGCTTTTCCAGCTGTTCGTTCAGCTTGCGGAACTGCTCCGGGTCGCGGAAGAAGCGGGTGACGGAAATCAGCAGGTCGCGGTGCAGCGCGTCCACCTCATCAACGCTCGAGCGGCAGTAGTCGACGTATTTCTCGTAGTCATCGATTCCCAGCGCCGACATTCGCCGCGCAATGCGGCGGTTCAGGGTGTTTTCCTTGTAGTTGGCAAAATCCACCTGGGTTCGGGCCAAGAGGATGCCGAACAGTTCGCTGAGCTTGCTGGGCTCGTCGGCGGCCGGGCGCAGCAGCTCCAGATTGCGCGGCTGGGCAAGAATTTTCTCGAAGTGCTCACCGATCTGCTCCGGTGTCAGGGTCAGATCAATGCAGCCGGTTTCAATCGCCGAGGCCGGCATGCCGTCATATTTGGCTGAGCTGGGTTCCTGGGCGATGGTGATGCCGCCGTTTTCACGGATCGACTGCACGCCATAGCTGCCATCGCTGCCTGTTCCCGACAGCACGATGCCGACGCAGCTTTCACCGCATTCCTCGGCCAGGCTCTTGAACAGCCGGTCTGCGGACGGTTTGGGCGTGGCATGGTGGCCGGCGGGATTGCGGAGGCGCAGCTTGCCGTTTTCGTACACCACATCGTTGTCGGGCGGGGTGATATAGATCGTGCCGGGCTCAGGATCGGTTTCGCGGCCCAATTCCACAACCGGCAGTGTGGTTTCCCGGGCAATCAACGAAGTCAGCACGCTTTTGTGAGTCGGCGACATATGTTGGGCGATCACGTAGATGGCCTTGGCCGAACGGGGAAGATTCTGCACCAGCAGCGAGACCGCTTCCAGACCGCCGGCGGAGGCGGCAATGCCGACCACGCGCAGCTGGCTGCTTCCAGTCGCTTTCTGAGGGTCATTTTTTTCCGCCAGGGGACCGGTATTGCCGGCTGTCATTTCCTGTTCCAAGTCTTCCATGCTCAAAGCCGTCTCAAAAGTCTTTGTCAAATAGCTTTACCAGCCGCCGATGCCCGCAGTGGTTGCATGCCCGGTTAGGCTGCGGCGCAAAATTTGTCGATAAGCTTCAGAAGCTGGCCTGGCGTCACCGGTTTGGAGGCAAATCCGTTCATACCTAGTTCCTTGACAATCGTATCGTCGTGGTAGGACACGTCGGCCGTCACCGCGATTATCGGGACATTGCTGGGCGGGTTCAGCGGAGTCTGGCGGATCTGCCGGGTTGCCTCGATCCCTGACACCCGTGGCATGTGCAGGTCCATCAGCACCAGGCCGAATTCATTAGGCGCGTTGGTGAGTATTTCAACGCTTTCCTGCCCGTCCTCGGCAATTTCCACATTCACGCCGAGTGCCAGAATTATTTCGCGCATCATGTAACGCGTGAACTCGTCGTTCTCGACAAGCAGGACTTTCCGCGGATTGTTCATTGGCCGGTTCCGTTGTTGTTTCGGTTGGGATCAGAAACAGGAATTCGGTCATTTAACCGTCTCTGGGGCATTCAAACCGTTCCAGTGATCCTCCCATCAAGTCCGAAATTTCGGAGGAAATGGCCAGCCTGAGCCCAGACCCATCATGCTGTTGATTCAACCTGGGGTCAATGTGCCCGGCGCGGCCGTGCAACAGCTTTAGGGTGATTGCACGAATTTCAGCTCTCGTGCATCGGGCTGGCAAAACGCGAAGAAGGCCAGTCTGAATGTGGCTGCGCCACCTTGTCAGACCAGCAGTGCCAGGACCGCAATGAGCGTGGCGGCGCCGGCGGCTCCCAGCATCGCGGGTATGATCCAGCCGTTTCCGGCGCGGGTCCGCACGCTGTTCTGCGCGGCCTGGGCGATCAGCGCCTGTTCAACCAGAGCGGGCAGGCGGGGGCCGAAACGGGCCATCACCTTGGCAGTGTCCAGGAGGTCGGTTACGACGGCGCGCGGGCCGATGGATTTCTTGATATAATCCTCGACCACCGGCCGGGCCGCTTCCCAGATGTTGATATGCGGATCGAGCGAACGGGCGACGCCCTCGACTACGACCATGGTGCGCTGAAGCAGGATCAGTTCGGTACGGGTTTCCATGCCGAAGCGCTCGGTCACCTCGAACAGGTAGTTCAGCAGCCGCCCCATCGAGATCTGCGAGGCATCCATGCCGAAGATCGGCTCGCCCACCGCGCGCAGGGCGCGGGCGAATTCGTCGACGTCACGGTTGGCGGGGACATAACCGGCCTCGAAATGCACCTCGGCCACCCGTTTGTAGTCGCGTTTGATGAACCCATACAGGATCTCGGCATAGACCCGGCGGGTGTATTCGTCGATATGACCCATGATGCCGAAGTCATAGGCGATGATATCGCCATTGGCCGCGACCTTAAGATTGCCCTGATGCATATCGGCGTGGAAAAAGCCGTCGCGCAGCGCGTGGCGGAGGAACAGGGACAGCACCCGGTCGGCCAGGATTCTGCGGTCGTGTCCGGCCGCGTCCAGCGCGTCATTGTCGCCCAGCGGAACACCGTCGGCCCAGCCCATGGTCATCACCCGGCGGGCAGAATATCCCCAGCGGATCTCCGGCAGCTGGAAACCTTCGTCTTTGGCCGTGTTAGCGGCAAACTCCGAAGCCGCGGCGCTTTCCAGCCGCAGATCCAGTTCGCCCTGCACCACGCCGTCGAAATGCTCGATCACGTCCATCGGTTTCAAGCGGCGGGCGCCGGGGGCAAACAGGTCAACAATGCGGGCGGCGAAATAGAAGGCGTCGACATCGCGGTTGAAGGCGCGCTCAATGCCGGGGCGCAACACCTTGACGGCAACTTCGTCGCCACTTTCAGCCAGTGTCGCCCGATGCACCTGGGCGATGGAGGCGGCGGCGATCGGGTCGCTGAACTCCGAGAAAATTTCGGACACCGGCCGGCCCAGCTCCTTTTCCACCTCGGCCAGGGCTTCGGCACGGGAAAACGGCGGCAGCTTGTCCTGCAGGACCCGCAGCTGGTTGGCCAGATCCTTGCCCACCACATCGGGGCGGGTCGAAAGCACCTGGCCGAACTTGATATAGGCCGGTCCCAGCGCGTTCAGCGCGCGGGTTTCCGGCGGCATCGAAGGATCGCCCTTGTAGCCCAGCCATTTGAACGGCCAGCCCAGGGTGCGGGCGAGGATGCGCAGCGGTTTCGGCGCTTCAAAGGCTTCCAGCACCGAGTGCATGGCGCCCGTGCGCTCGAAAGTGGCGCCTGTGCGGATCAGGCGCAGGATGTTGTGAGGGCCGCGCATGGGTCAGATTTTCCAGCCCGAGTGCAGACAGGCAATGCCCAGCGACAGGTTGCGGTATTTGGCGTTCTCAAACCCCGCCTGTTTGACCATGCCCAGGAAGGTCTCCTGATCCGGAAATTTGCGGATCGATTCCACCAGATACTGGTAGCTGTCGTAATCGCCCGCAATCATCTGCCCCATCCGCGGGATCACGTTGAAGGAATAAAGGTCATAAAGCTTTTGCAGCCCGTCATTCGGCAGCTGCGAGAACTCCAGCACCATCAGCCGCCCGCCGGGGCGCAGTACCCGGTAAGCCTCGTTCAGCGCCTCCTGCGGCCGGGTCACGTTCCGGATCCCGAAGGAGATGGTGTAGACGTCAAAGGTGTTGTCCTTGAACGGCAGCTTCATCGCGTCGCCCGTCACCCAGTCAAGGCTGCCGGCCATCTGCTCGGCTTCGGCGCGCTTGCGGCCTTCCTCCAGCATCGGGCGGGTGAGGTCGAGCACGGTGGCATGCCCGTGGCCTGCGCGTTTCAGGAAACGGAAGGAAATGTCGCCGGTGCCGCCTGCCACATCCAGCAGCCGCTGCCCGGGCCGCGGCGCCAGCCAGTCCATCATCGCGTCTTTCCAGACCCGGTGGATGCCGACGCTCATCACATCGTTCATGATGTCGTATTTCGAGGCGACCGAGTTGAAGACCCCCTGCACACGGCCTGCCTTTTCGCCTTCCGGCACAGTTTCAAAGCCGAAATGGGTGGTGTTGTCGCTGGTGTTGCTCATGCCACTTGCCGTTTGCTGAGTTTGGCCCTTGTTATAAGGCGCTGTGGGGCAGGCACAATGCGGCCCGTTGGTTCAGGAGGGGTGTAATGCCAGAATTGCCCGAGGTCGAGACGGTGAAACGCGGTTTGGCACCTGCGATGGAAGGCGCGGTGATCGTGAAGGCGGCGGTGAACCGTCCGGATCTGCGCTGGCCGTTTCCGGATCGTATGGCGGAGCGGCTGACCGGCGCGCGGGTCAATCGGCTCAGGCGGCGGTCGAAATACATCCTGGCAGATCTTGATACCGGCGAGACGCTGCTCATTCATCTGGGGATGTCGGGGCGGATGACGGTGTCTGGCGATCCGCTGGGGCAGTTCGCGCATGCGCACCCGCAGGCGGAGAAGCACGACCATGTGGTGCTGGACATGGACAACGGCGCCCGCATTACCTTCAATGATCCGCGCCGGTTCGGGGCGATGGATCTGCTGGAGACCGCCAGTGCAGGCTCCCACAAGCTGCTGGCTGTGCTGGGGCCGGAGCCGCTGGGCAATGATTTCCACGAGGATCACCTGGTTGCCGCCTTCAAGGGGCGCAACACACCGGTGAAATCCGCATTACTGGATCAGGGAATCATCGCGGGCCTTGGTAACATCTATGTCTGCGAAGCCTTGTTCCGTGCGGGAATTTCGCCACGCCGCAAGGCCGGGCAGATTGCCACGCAGCGGGTGGCAGCGCTGGTGCCGGTCATCCGCCAAGTGCTGCAGGATGCCATCCAAGCCGGAGGATCGTCGCTGAAGGACTTCCGGCAAGCCTCTGGCGAACTTGGATATTTCCAGCACTCCTTCGATGTCTACGGGCGCGAGGGGGAGCCCTGCCGCCGAGCCGGTTGCGCAGGGTCAATTGCCAGAATCACCCAATCCGGGCGCTCTTCCTTCTACTGTGTAAAGTGTCAAAGATAGCTTGATCAGAGAGACCCTTTTGGTAAGGACTCGGATCTGAACGGAACAACCGAAAGAGAAATCATGGCCTACGAGACGATCAACGTCGATGTGCAGGACCACGTTTGCCTCATAAAACTGAACCGCCCAGAGGCGATGAACGCGCTCAACCAGGAACTCATCGGTGAGCTGTGCGCCGCTCTGGAAGAGGCAGATGCCAGCGACAAGGTGCGCTGCATCGTGCTGACCGGATCGGAAAAGGCCTTTGCCGCCGGTGCCGACATCAAGGAGATGTCGGAGATGAGCTTCACCGAAGTGTTCTCCACCAACCTGTTTGCCGATGCCAATGACCGCATCTCGGCCATCCGCAAACCGATTATCGCAGCGGTGGCGGGCTATGCGCTGGGCGGCGGCTGCGAGCTGGCGATGCTGTGCGATTTCATCATCGCTGCGGAAACCGCGAAGTTCGGTCAGCCGGAAATCAATCTCGGCGTGGTCGCAGGTATCGGCGGCACCCAGCGCCTGACCCGTTTCGTGGGCAAGTCCAAATCGATGGACATGAACCTGACCGGCCGCTTCATGAACGCTGAAGAAGCCGAACGTGCGGGCCTGGTGTCGCGGGTCGTGCCGGCCAAGAAGTTGATCGAGGAAGCCACTGGCGCGGCGCAGAAGATCGCCGAGAAATCACTGCTGACAGCGATGGCCGTCAAGGAATCGGTGAACCGCTCTTACGAGCTGCCGCTGAACGAAGGCCTCTTGTTCGAGCGCCGGGTGTTCCACTCGATGTTTGCCACCGAAGACCAGAAAGAAGGCATGGCCGCCTTCCTGGAAAAGCGCGAAGCACAGTTCCGCGACAAGTAATCGCCGGAAACCCCTTAGAGCGGCGGGCCGGACAGCCCGCCGTTTTGCTTTCAGGCCCGGCGCCCTTGCAATTCTGCACGGAGTTGGATAAACGCCGCCCTCATACATGCGCGTGCAGCCCGCTCAGGCTAGAATCACACCGGTGGTCCGACCCGGGTTTGGCTGGCATTGCGTCCGATAGAAACAGAACCCGAAGATAAGGTCAGACACCATGGCAAATTCGCCCCAGGCCAAGAAGCGCGCACGTCAGAACGAAAAGCGCTTTGCCGTCAACAAAGCCCGTCGTTCGCGCATCCGCACCTTCCTGCGTAAAGTTGAAGAAGCCATCGCTTCCGGCGACAAGGACGCTGCAACCGTTGCTCTGCGCGCGGCTCAGCCCGAGCTGATGCGCGGCGTCACCAAGGGGGTGTATCACAAAAACACCGCTTCCAGAAAAATCTCGCGCCTGGCTGCGCGGGTGAAGGCACTGGCCTGAGATTCGCCCCGCTGAGCGGGCTCAAGACCTGTTGAAAAGTTGTCAGGGCGCTGCAGATTGCAGCGCCTTGTTTTTTTAGGAAAGCCTTGGCGGGCTGCTGCGGGAGCGAGAGATTCTTTGCGGCCAAAGGCAGAGTCAACATCATAGTTTCGTTGCTGCTGCCCCTGTCAAATTGCTACCACTAAGTCAGCGATTCACTCGCTGGGGGGACAGGCTGCTCGCGGCAATCTTGACGGGCATCAAGGTTGTCAGGTTGTCCGGTACAGACGGCATTTGCGTGCTTTGTTCTGGCCGGAAGCCACTGCTGTATCGGTTATGGTCAGCGGCCTTGTCTCAATTGTGTGCGACACTGTTCGTGACGGCAAACCCGCCGCCTGCCGCGGCTGTTTTTGCTGTTTCCAGACGAACGTTTACCTTTGGGTAATGCGGCCACTGCTGGCCCGCACACGGTGACCCTGTGCGTGAATGCCCCCCGGGTGGTTGGGGGTAGCGATAGAACTGGCCCGGCAAATGGGCCGCTGCTTTTTTGGGGACGCGTGAGGCGCAGC